>CAYQDU010000062.1:0-21137 GCA_964416275.1 uncultured Anaerolinea sp.
GCTGCGAAACAGGCTGGCTAACGTGTAGAGCAACTCCAGGGTTTCGCGCGCCGATTTGGGAAACGTCACCCAGACTGCAATCCCGGCTGCTTCCAGGGCCTCTACATCTGCGCGGCTGTTTTCCTCCCAATTGGCGATCACCAGGTCGGGCTGCAGGGCGATGATCGCCTCCTGGCGCGGGTTCAGCGGCCCGCCCAGGCGCGGCAAACCGGCCAGGGCGGCGGCCGGGTGGGTGCAGTAATCGGTGATGCCCACCACCGCCGCCCCCAGGCCCAGGTCGAACAGGCTTTCGGTCATCGACGGGACGAGCGAGACCACTCGCTGCAGGGCATGATCGAAGTGCAGTTGTTTGGATTGGCTGTTGCCATTCTTTCGATTCATGATCTACGCTTGCCGGCCGGCGGAAAGGATGGCGGCGGTCATCAGGGCAACGGCCTGCGGCAGGGCGCGCTCGTCGAAGTCGAAACGGGGGTGATGGTGGGCGGCGTCCAGCCCTTTTTCCGGGTTGGCCGAGCCGACGAAGAAGAAGCAGCCCGGCACGCGCTGCAAAATATAGGCCATATCTTCCGACCCCATCGTGCGGTCGGTCAGGTCGAGGCTGGCCTCAGGCAAAAGCTGGCGTGCGATCTGCTGCACCTGGGCGGTGATGTGCGGATCGTTGACCACCGCCGGGGTCAGGTTCTGCAGGTCGATCTCGGCCTGGCAACCCAGGGCTTCGGCGGCGCCTCGCACGATCTGGTGGAAGCGCTCGATCACCTGCTGGCGCACTTCGGGCTGGAAGGTGCGGATGGTGCCTTTCATCTCGACGCTGGAGGGGATGACGTTGAAGGCTTCGCCGCCCCGGATGGCGGCCACCGTGACCACGGCCGTCTCCAGCGGCGAGACGTTGCGCGAGACGATGCTTTGCAGGGCGGTGATAACATGGGCGGCGGCCAGCACCGGGTCAAGGGTCTGGTGGGGCGCCGCGCCATGCCCGCCCTTGCCAGTGATCTGGATTGCGAAGATTTCACCGGCTGCCATCACCGGGCCGGGGGTGATGCCCAGCCAGCCCACAGGTTTCTCATTCCAGACGTGCAGGCCCAGGGCCAGGTCGGGGCGCGGGTTCTCCAGGATGCCCTCGGCGATCATGCGCGGCGCTCCGCCCAGGCCCTCCTCGGCGGGTTGGAAGACCAGCTTCACCGTTCCAGCCAGTTCTTCCCGGTGTGCGTTGAGCAGGCGGGCCACCGTCAGCCCTACGGCGGTATGGCCGTCGTGGCCGCAGGCGTGCATCACGCCGGGGGTCTGCGAGGCATACTCGGCCCCGGTCTGCTCGGTGATGGGCAGGGCGTCCATATCGAAGCGGGCCAGCACGGTTGGGCCGGGGTGGGCGCCTTCCACCAGGGCCACCACACCGGTTTCGGCCACGCCGCGGGTCACTTCCAGGCCCAGGGCCTGCAGTTCGCGGGCCACGATCCCGGCGGTGCGCACTTCTTTGAAGCCCAGTTCTGGGTGTTGGTGAAAATCGCGGCGGAGAATTTGCGTGTAATCAAACAGGTCGGCGGCTTCTTCCATGAGCGGCAGCATGACGGTTTCTCCTATGGTTATGGGAATTTTTCGAACTTGCGGCCGGGCGTGGGGCGCAGCCCTGGCCCGCCGCCGCAGCCGGGAGGCGGGTCTCAGGCGGCGCGGCGCGCCCACAGCATCTCATTTTGCAGCAGGCGCAGAAACACCTGGATAGCGCTCTGGTTGGCGGCCAATAGCTCTGGGGTGTGAAATGCGGGCCGCCAGTCGCGCCACAACTCGTCGCTCACCACCAGCAGGTTGCACACGCGCACACCGCGCACCTGGCCCAGGGCGTACATGGCAGTGGTTTCCATATCGACGCCCAGCACGCCCTGCTGTTGATAGCGGGCGATCTTCCCCACCAGCTCGCGGTAGGGGGCGTCGATAGTCCACTGCGGGCCGCAGTGGGGCGCTCGCCCTTCGGCCTGGGCCGCCTGCTGGATCAGGGTCATTAACTGCGGGTCGGGGGCCACCGGGGCAGCCGGGTCGAGGTAGTGCAGCGAGGTGCCTTCTTCGCGCACGCCCGAGGTGGGGATCAGCAGCGCGCCAACCGGGGCCGATGCCTGCAATGACCCGGCCCAGCCCAACCCAAGAAACGTATGCGCGCCGCTGGCGATGAGTTCTTCCATCACCATCACCGTGCCGGGCGCGCCCACCGGGGCCTGGAAGAGCGAAACCGGCCGCCCGGCCACCTGGGCGGTGTAGAACAGCATCCGCTCGCCGTAAAACCAGTGGTCGGGTTTGCGTCCATCCAGGGCTTTGGCCAGGGCGTCGATCACCCCGCCGCCCCACGAAATCACCACTACGGGGGCCACGCCCACGTCTTCTACCCGAATGCTGCGCACCCGAGCGAAATGTTCAACCGACATCTGGGGCGTTATGCGCGGTTGATCGTCCATCGGGTTAGCCGAACACAATCCGCCGGAAGACTTCTTCGTAGCGCGGCGCTTCGGGGGTGCTGTCGGGGGTATAGCGGGCGCGCATGCGCTCGGCCAGCTTTTCGGGGTCGCCTACCTGGGTGACGTGCTGCTGGATGGCGCGGATCTTGCGTTCCCACAGGTCGGTCACATCGTGGCGCTCGTTGGGGTCGAGGGTGAGTGAAATCCAGACTTCGCGCGGCTGATGGGGCGGCAGACCCTCTTCGCGCATCAATTCGGGGAAGAACATCGGGTTGCCGGCGGCCGGGAAAACCGCATCCAGCGCCACCTGCCCGGCGGCGCGGTGATCGGGGTGGTTGATGCGGCTGTCGCCCACGTACAGGGTCTTGGGGTCGCAGCACACCAGCACGTCGGGTTTGATGCTGCGAATGATGCGGGTCACGTCTTTGCGCAGGCTCAGCGTGGGTTCCAGGTAGCCGTCGGGGTTGTCCAAAAAATGAACTTCATGCACGCCCAGCACGGCCGCCGCGTTGCGTTGTTCCACGTGCCGGTCGCCGCACAGTTCAGCCGGGTCGGTGTCGGGGTCGGAGGCGCCCTTATCGCCGCAGGTCAACAGCCAGTAGATGACCTCGTGTCCGGCGTCGGTCCAGCGGGCCAGGGTTGCGCCGCAAAAAAATTCCGGGTCGTCTGGGTGGGCCAGGACGACCAGGATGCGTTGAGGGGCTTGCCAGGTTCTCCAGTCTTCCATCGGTCTTCTCGCTATGCAGCGCCGGCTGCGGCCGGCAATTTGCCCGCTGCAGCCGGCGCAAACTTGAACTAGGGTTTGGGAGGCGCGCCAGACGGGTTGCCGCCGGACGGGTTAGGCCGTTTGGGCCGCGATTTATGGGGGCTCTTGCGCCCCGCTGGCTGGCCCTGGCCGGGCTGGGGCTGTTCGCTGCGGCTGCCAGGGCGGGAAGCGCTGCCGGGCCGCCCTGCCCCGCCGTGGGGCGCGTTCGACCCTGGCTGGCGGGGGGGGCGCATGGGGCGCGAGGGCGGCGGCGGAGTCAGGTCGATTGGCTCGCCGGGCAGCTCGCCTGGCTCCAGGTCGTCCTCCTCGGCCTGCGGCGCGGCTGGGCTGGGGGCGGCTGCGCCGCAGGTGCAGCCACCCTCCTCGTGCTGGTCGCACGGTTCTAGCGATTTGCGCCGCAGGGCTTCCAGCTCATCCCAGGGCTGCAGATCGGCCTGGTTGAATTCGGCCCGCACGCCTGTATCCAGCTCGACGATCACCGTCTGTTTGAGGGGGTATACGTCCCAGACCTTGCCTTCGCCCTGGGGCGTGACCACGCGTTTATTACGCTTGGGCAGGGTCTTGCGCGCTTCTACGTACTGCTCATACTCATAGATCAGGCAGCAGCGCAACCGCCCGCACATGCCGGTGATTTCGGTGGGGGTGAGCGAGATGCCCTGCTCTTTCGCCATCTTGATCGAGATCGGGCTGAACTCGGTCAGGAACATCGAGCAGCAGCGGTTTTCCAGGCCGCAAGCGCCCATGCCGCCCAGCATCTTCGCCACGTCGCGCGGGCCAATCTGGCGCATCTCAATGCGTGGGCGCGGATAGACCCGCTGCATGGCGGTTTGCAGGCGGCGCAGATCGACTTTACCTTCGGCTTCGGTGCTGTAGAGGAATGAAAGGCGCGTGCCGTCGAAAGTGAACTCGGCCGCCACAATCTTTACACCGGGGATCCGTAGTTCGGCCAGTTTCGCCCGGCAGTTAATCATGGCTTCCAGTTCTTTTTTCTGCCAGAGCTGGCGCAGCACCAGGTCGCGCGGGGTGGCGCGGCGCTGGATGGGCTTCCATACGCCTTCTGGCGGTGGGGTTGGGTTGGGGATGATCTGGATCACCTCGCCCAACTGGCGGCCGCGGCTGGTATCGACCACCGCAAAGTCTCCAACCTGTAAGTCAGAACATTCGCTGGCGTCGAAATGGTAGACTTTGCCGACTTTCTGAAAACGGATGCCAACAATAAACGGTTCCATAATGAGCTTTTATCGATGAGCGGCCACAGGGCCGCTCATCGACGGGTCTATCCGATGATGTTGATGGGGATGAAGTTGCCTTGTTGCGCCGCCGCCACGCTGATGCGGGCTGCCACATTTTCGGCCATGCTGCGCAGGGCCTTCGCCACGGGCGAATCGGGGCTGGCGATAACTACCGGCTTGCCGGCGTCGCCGCCCTGGCGCACGCTGGGGTCCATCGGGATTGCGCCGATGAACGGCACGTTGGATTCGCTCGCCAGGCGCTCGCCGCCGCCGGATCCAAATACGTCCATGCGCTGCCCATCGGGCAGCTCCAGGTAGCTCATGTTCTCGACTACCCCAAACACCGGCACGTTGAGCTGGCGGAACATCTCCAGTCCGCGCCGGGCGTCATCCAACGAAACCTGCTGCGGGAGGGTGACGATGACCGAACCGCTCAGGGGCAGCGATTGGGCCAGGCTGAGGGCGGCGTCGCCTGTGCCGGGCGGCAGGTCCACAATCAGGTAATCCAGCTCGCCCCAGTCTACATCAGTGAGAAACTGGCGGATGGCCGAGTGCAGCATTGGGCTGCGCCAGATCAATGGCTGGTCGGGCTTGACCAGGAAGCCAATCGACATCACCTTTACGCCGTAGGCTTCGGCCGGGGTCAGGCGGCCTTCCTGTATTTGGGGCGGCAGATGCGCCACGCCCATCATGGTCGGCACGTTCGGCCCGTAGATGTCAGCGTCGAGCAGGCCCACCCTGGCCCCGCTTTGGGCCAGCACCACGGCCATGTTGACCGCCACGGTGCTTTTGCCCACCCCGCCTTTGCCCGAGGCGACCGCCACGGCGTTGCGGATCGGCAGCGAAAGCAGCCCGCGCGCCCGGCCATCGCTCGGCACGCTGGCATCCATCTTGATTTCTACCCGGCTGACGCCAGGGAGGCCCATCACAGCCTGGCGGGCCTCGCTCTCGATGCGGCTGCGCAGCGGGCAGGCAGGGGTAGTCAGTACAATGGTAAAGCTTACTGTATCATCGGCAATCCGCACGTCGCGGATCATATGCAACGTGACCAGGTCTTGATGCAGCTCCGGTTCCTGTACCTTGCTGAGCGCGGCCAGGATCGCGGCCTCGGTGAGGAAGTTATTTGTCATATCATCCTTTCAACTGGCTCAATGATTGACCGGCAGCGCGGCCAGTCGGAGCGCTGCCGGTCAATCATAACATTAAATCAAGCCCCTTTGCGGGCGGCTTTGGCAGCCTCGGCCTCGGCCCGGGCGGCTTCCTCACGAGCATAGTTGGTCGGGCGGATTTCGGCGTAGTACGAGACTGGCTTGAGCAGCTTCTCTTTGGCGTAGATGTTTTTGGAGAAGCGGTCGTAAACCGATAGCTCGAAATCGTGATCCATCTTGATCGCGTCGAAGGGGCAATATTCGGCGCAGAAGCCGCAATTCATGCAGACATCTACGTCGATGTAGAATTCTTTCGGCTCCGGTACGGGCCGGTTTGTGGTTGGGTCGGTGGTGCGCACGATCCAGATGCACTGCGGCGGGCAGACCTTCGCGCAAATGCCGCAGGAGGTGCAGCGTTCTTTGCGCTCACCGTTCGGGCCTTCTTCGTAGAGCAAGAAGGGGGTAAAGCGGAATTCTTCCGGTATGGGCAGCTTTTCTTCCGGGTACTGCACGGTAAAGACGCCCCGGCTCTCGGCGCTGGTGCGCCGCTGCACGCCTTCTGGTGTGTAGTAGCGCTTGCCCAACCAGGCAATATCGTCGGCGTAGGTGTCGATAAAGCGTTTTAGGGTTACGCCTAACCCCTTGAGAATACCCATTCCATCCATAGCGTCGCTTCCTCTCCGATCCTAACGATCCGTCTCGCCCAGCACGATGTCGATGGAGCCTAAGATCGCCACCACATCGGCGATTTTGTTGCCTTCGCACATCTTCTCGTATGCGCTGAGGTTGATGAACGATGGGGCGCGCACATGGTAGCGCCAGGGATTGGGCTTGCCGGTGGAGACCACGTAGAAGCCCAGCTCGCCTTTTGGCCCTTCCACCCGGCCATACGCTTCGCCGGCCGGCACGCGCACCTGGTACTGGGGCTTGCCTTCCTGGATGGGGCCTTCGGGAATGTCGCGCACGGCCTGCTGGAGGATGCGCAGGCTCTGGCGAATTTCGTCGATGCGCAGCAGATAGCGGTCGTAGGTATCGCCATGATAGCGCACCGCCACGTCGAAGTCGAAGCGGTCGTAGATGCTGTAGGGATCGGCCCGGCGGATGTCGTAGGGTACGCCGGAAGCGCGCAGCACCGGCCCGGCCTCCGAATAGGCGATGGCTTCCTGCGGGGTCAGCACGCCTACGCCTTCGGTGCGGGTGCGCACGATTTCATTGTTGGTCAGGTACAGGTCCAGTTCGTCGACGCGCCGGGGCAGGCGGTCGTAAACCAGCTTGCGGATGCGCTCTTTGATCTCTGGGGTCATATCTCGCGTCACGCCGCCAAAGCGGAAGTAGTTGCACATCATGCGCGAGCCGCTGATGGCCTCGAAGATGTCGAGGATCAATTCCCGTTCTTCGATGGCGTACAGCGATGGCGTGAAATAGGCCCCCAGGTCGTTCAGGAACATGCCAATGGCGAAGATGTGATTGCTGATCCGGGTCAGCTCGGCCATCATGACCCGCAGATATTCCGCCCGTTCCGGCGGCTTGACGCCCATCAGCTTTTCAACCGTGATGGCATAGCCGAAGTTGTTGCTCATCGAGGAGAGGTAATCCAGCCGGTCGGTGTAGGGCATGTTCTGAAGGAAGGTGTTGCGCTCACCGATCTTTTCGTGGTTGCGGTGCAGATAGCCCATCACCGGCTTGAGGGCCAGGATCGCCTCGCCGTCGATGGCGACCGCGATGCGGAACACGCCATGCGTGGAGGGGTGCTGCGGCCCCATGTTGACCATCAGCACATCGGTGTCGAGTTTCGAGTGGCGTTCTTTAACTGTGCGGCGGATGGCATCGTACAGCGGCCCATCGGGGTTCGATTCATACTGGTCAGGGTCGAAGCCTTCAGGGTACTGCACATTGCCTTTGTAGGGCAGTTTGTCTTCGATGCGGTGAACCTGCCCATCCGGCCAGCGGCTCTTAAAGGGCTTGTTTTCTTCTTCGTAATACGGCTCTTTCCAGTCTTTGCGCAGCGGGAAGCCGTGGAAGCCATCCCACAGCAGGATCCGGCGCAGGTCGGGATGGCCCTGGAACTGAAAGCCGTACATATCGTAGGCTTCGCGCTCTTGCAGTTCGGCCCCCGGGTAGACCGGGGTCAATGAGGGCAGAACGGGGTTGTCGCGCGGCACTCGGGTCTTGAACACCAGCCCCGACCCGCCCGTGGAACGGAAGACGTGATACACCACCTCCAGCACGCCTTCGGATAGATAGTCTACTCCGGTGAGCGAGGCCAGGTAATCGTAGCTCAATTCATCACGGATTGCCGTAGCTACCTCGATGAGATTCTCTGGCCGCACCATGTAGCCCTGGTAGCCTTTGCGGGCGTCGACGGTGACGGCTTCAGGGAAACGGGCGGCCAGGTCGACCGGCCGGGTCAGATCGATGACAGGAGAAAGGGTTTGTTCAGCCATCTGGGTTTCCGTCCTAGGGTTTCTCATCCACCGGAACCGTCTCCGGTTCTACCGCGGCCGGCGGCAGCGTATGTTCTTTAATGAGTGCGGTCTGGCGCGGGTCGTAAATATCGGGGCCAAGCACCGGCATGGGCATGGCGTCGGTCTTGTCTTTGCTGTACCAGCGCACCTCTTTGATCGATTGGGCGTCGATGCGGCGCTGGAGGGTCATCAGGCCATGAATGAGCGCCTGCGGGGTGGGCGGACAGCCGGGAATGTACACGTCTACCGGCAGGTATTGGTCGATGCCCGACACCACGTTATACCCTTCTTTGAATGGCCCGCCGCCGGAGGCGCAGGCCCCCATAGCAACTACGTATTTGGGTTCTGGCATTTGGTTGTACAGGCGCACCAGGGTAACGACCATCTTTTTCGTCACCGTACCGGAGATAATCATCAAATCCGATTGGCGCGGGCTGGGCCGCATGACCTCCATCCCGAAGCGGGCGAAGTCGTAGCGGCTGGCTGCGGTGCAGATCATTTCAATGGCGCAGCAGGCCAGGCCCGACATCAGCGGCCAAACCGACCAGCGCCGCCCCCAGTTGTAGATCTTATCCAGGGTGGTGATCGCCACCTGGTGCTGCAACTCAGGCGGAATGTCGAATTTAGTCGACTGAAGGTTCTCGCGTTTCATGTCGCTCATAATGGATTAGCCTCCTCAAGCCATTCTTGAACAATCGCCTGGAGGATGGCTTCATTTGCCAGGGCCGGGTCGTCGTCGAAGCCGGGCAAAGTCAGCGTCCACTGATAAATCGTGCGCAGCGAAACGTCTTCCAGGGCGGCGGCGGGATGCTGCTCGCGCAAAGCGCGGGCAATGGCAAACGAGTCTTCCCAGGTCATATTCATAGGTTGAATTATACCTGTTAATCCTGGCCGGTCAACATTTATTAAACGTGATATATATTTGCGAAAATCAAGTATAATAAATGGGTGATAGCTGCAGAGAGCGCCCGTCGTCTTATGAAGACCTCCCGCCAACGGATCTATGAATATATCTGCGCCCAGCGCGCCGTGACGATTGGCGAGCTGAGCGCCGCGCTGCGCAGCTCGGAAGCAAACATTCGCCATCACCTGGGAATCTTGCAGGAACAGAAATTGGTGGCGGTCATCGGCGAGCGCCCGGTTGGCGGCAAGGGCCGTCCGGCGCAGATCTTTGGCCCCTCGGCGCAAAGCCTGGGCGATAACCTGGACCTGCTGGCCGATGTGCTGCTGGACGAGATCGAAGCCGAACTGCCCGAAGAGGCCCGCCAGCGCCTGCTGGAACGGGCGGCCGGGCGCCTGGGGCAGGCCGTGCAGGCCGGGCAGCTGCTCGAGCCTGCCTCGCTGCGCCTGATCCAGGCCGTCCAGCGCCTCAATCAGCGCCATTATCAGGCCCGCTGGGAGGCCCGCCCGGATGGGCCGCGCATCATCCTGGGCCACTGCCCCTTCGCGGCGGTGATCGACCGGCATCCCTGGCTGTGCGCCGTCGATGCGCGCTTGCTGGAGCAGTTGCAGGGCCGCCCGGCGCGCCAGATCGAGCGCCTGGCTCCAGATGGTCAGGGCGCCCGGCAATGCGTATTCCGGCTTGAGTAGCCGCTCTGGCCCATGTTACAATCTATGAGGAGTTCTTTCTTATGAGCGAACATTCCTGGATCGAAGAATTCCCCGGCGCCGTCACAGTGTGCGATGCAGATGGGGTTATTCTCGCGATGAACGCCAAATCCGCCCAGACCTTTGCCAAAGAAGGCGGGGCAACACTGATCGGCCACAGCCTGATGGACTGTCACCCCACAGCGGCCCAGGCCAAACTGCGCGCCCTGTTGGAAAGCGGCCAGTCGAATGTATATACCATCGAAAAAGAGGGCCAGAAGAAGCTCATCTACCAATCGCCCTGGTATCGGGATGGCAAATACGCCGGGTTTGTAGAACTTTCGCTGGTCATCCCGGTTGAAATGCCGCACTTCGTGCGCGGCTGAACAATTCCGGCGGAGGCAGCCCAGAGAAAAATTGCTGTGCGAAATCATTTGACTTCCCACGCGGGGCGTGGTAAAATGCTCTGCGCTCTGGGGCTTCGTCTAGTGGTAGGACAGCAGACTCTGGATCTGTATGCGGAGGTTCGAATCCTTCAGCCCCAGCCAAAAGCAGGTACAAAAAGAACGGGTCAAGCGGCCCGTTCTTTTTATTTGCAGCACTGCCGCATTTTGGGGAAAATGTGTGGTGCAAAGATTGTCTGGACGTAAATCGGGGTTCCTTCAGGGCCGCCCCGAAGGAACCCCGATTCGTTGGTATAATCCGAAGCGAAGTCCATCAACCCGGCCGGCGAGCTAAACAGGCGTGCGCGTAGAACCAGCCGGAAGTCTGGTCTAAGGGAGAGTTGACCTGAATGAAGCTTCATGAGTACCAATCCAAGTTAATATTCGCCAAGTACGGCATCCCGATCCCCAAGGGACGGGTGGCGGCTACCGCAGACGAGGCCAAGCAAATCGCCAAAGAACTGGGTAGCCGCGTTGTTATTAAATCGCAGGTGTTGGTGGGTGGGCGAGGCAAAGCTGGGGGGATTCGCCTGGCGAAATCGCCCGATGAAGCAGCCGACCTGGCGGCGCAAATCCTGGCGATGGAGATCAAGGGCCTGCCCGTGCGCAAGGTGCTGGTAGATGAAGCCGCTAATATCGAGGCTGAGATCTACCTGGGAATCACCAACGACCGGGCGGCCAAGAAGCCGGTCATGATGGCCTCCTCGGCTGGTGGGGTTGAGATCGAAGAAGTGGCTCGCCTGACCCCTGAAAAAATCATCAAAATTCATATCGACCCGCTCCTGGGGCTGCGCGATTATCAGGCGCGGGATATTGCCACCGGCATCGATCTGCCGCGTGAGCATTGGCGCACCTTTGGCCAGATCTGCCGCGGGCTGTGGCAGGCCTACCTCGACTGCGACGCAACCCTGGCCGAGATCAACCCCCTGGTCATCACTGGTGACAATAAACTGCTGGCCGTCGATGGCAAGATGCTGGTCGATGACAACGCCCTGTACCGCCAGCAGACCCTGGCCGATATGCGCGACCTGGACGTGGACGCGCCGTCGGAAATCGAAGCCCGGCGCTATGGACTTTCTTTTATCAAGATGGATGGCAACATCGGCTGCATGGTCAACGGCGCCGGGTTAGCCATGACCAGCATGGACATCATCAAGCTGTTTGGCGGCGAACCGGCTAACTTCCTCGACATTGGCGGCGGGGCCAGCGCCGAAAAGGTGGCCGCAGCATTGCGGATTATTCTCTCCGATCCCAACGTCAAAGCCATTTTGTTCAACATCTTCGGCGGCATCACGCGCGGCGACGAAGTGGCGCGCGGCATCGTGACGGCGCTCAACGAAGTCAAGCCGAAGGTCCCTATGGTGGTGCGCCTGGTGGGGACCAACGCTGAAGAGGGCCGGCGCATCCTGGCCGACGCCAAGATGGTGACGGCCGAAACCCTGGCCGACGCGGCCAAGAAGGCTGTCGCCCTGGCGACGGGAGGTTGATCCGATGAGCATCCTGGTAAACAAAAATACCCGCCTGCTGGTGCAGGGCATTACCGGCAACGAAGGCTTCTTCCACACCGAGCAGATGCTGGCCTATGGCACGAACATTGTGGCCGGCGTTACGCCGGGCAAGGGCGGCGAATGGGTGCTGGATCGCATCCCGGTGTTTGATTCGGTGCGCATGGCTTGCGAGGCCACCGGGGCCAACACAGCCATCAGCTTCGTCCCGGCTCGCTTTGCCGCCGATTCGATCTTCGAAGCCGCCGACGCCGGCATCCCGCTCATCATATGTATTACCGAGGGTATCCCGGTGCAGGATATGATGCGGGTGCGTAATTATATCGACCAGAAGAAAGTGCGCCTGGTTGGTCCGAACTGCCCCGGCCTGCTCACCCCCGGCGAGGCCAAGGTGGGCATTATCCCCGGCAATATCGCCATTCCTGGCAACGTTGGCGTGGTGTCGCGCTCTGGCACGCTGACGTATGAAGTGCTATACGCTCTCAAGCTGATGGGCATGGGGGCCACCACCTGTGTGGGCATCGGCGGCGACCCGATCAACGGTACGAATTTCATCGACTGTCTGCGGATGTTCAATGAAGACCCCGATACCGAGAAGGTGGTCATGATTGGCGAGATTGGCGGTTCCGACGAGGAGAAAGCCGCCGAGTATATTGCCGATTACATGCACAAGCCGGTCGTCAGCTTCATCGCCGGGCAAACCGCCCCTCCCGGCAAGCGCATGGGCCACGCCGGGGCTATCATCGAAGGCGGCGCCGGTTCGGCGGCCGACAAGGTGCGCGCTCTCCAGGCGGCGGGCGTCAAAGTGGCCCGCCACCCGGAAGAAATCCCCGATCTGCTCAAGTAGCGTTGTTCTTGTGAATCAAACCGGGCTGGTCGATCCAATCGACCAGCCCGGTTTGATTCACAAGAATCGATTATTTCATGTGGGTTTCGACGTAATTGACAGCTTCGCCCACGGTGGTAATCTTCTGGGCGTCTTCGTCCGAGATTTCGCCGCCGAAGCGGTCTTCAAAGGCCATAATCAACTCGACCAGGTCGAGCGAATCGGCTTCCAGGTCGTTGCGGAAGCTGGCGTCCATGGTCACTTTTTCTTCAGGGACGTTGAGCAACTCAACAATGACTGCTTTGACTTCATCATAGGTCTCGGTCATGGGGTAATTCCTCCTGAAAGTTTGGGCGGGTACGGCAAGTTCGCGCCAATTGTACCACGCTGTGGGTTATGGTAAGATAGCTCCACGCAGAAGGAACACCAGCCTATGTCAAAAGTTACGCCGATTGAGACGCGCAAATCCGAGCATATTCGCATTAACCTGGAAGAAGACGTGCGCTCTGGGCTGACCACCGGGCTGGAGCGTTATCATTTCGTCCACCGGGCGCTGCCGGAAGTCGATCTGGAAGCGGTAGACCTGGGGCAAGAACTGTTCGGGCGGCGCATAGACGCCCCGCTGTTAATCTCGTCGATGACCGGCGGAGCGGGTGAGGCGGCGGCCATCAACCGGGCGCTGGCCGAGGCGGCGCAACAGGCCCGGATTGCGATGGGGGTGGGATCGCAGCGCGCCGCGCTTGAGAAGCCAGACCTGGCCGCCACCTTCCAGGTGCGCCGCTATGCCCCCGATATTCTACTGTTTGCCAACCTGGGCGCTGTCCAGCTTAACTATGGCTATGGGCTGGATCACTGCCGCCGGGCGGTGGATATGATCGAGGCTGACGCCCTGATTTTGCACCTGAACGCCCTGCAAGAGGCTGTCCAGCCAGAGGGCGACACGCGCTGGGCGGGCCTGGCGGCTAAAATTGAAGCAATCTGTCGGGCGATGCCTGTGCCGGTGATTGCTAAGGAAGTGGGCTGGGGCTTTTCGGAGGCCGATGTGCGCCTGCTGAAAGATGCGGGTGTGGCGGCCATCGACGTAGCCGGGGCGGGCGGCACCTCCTGGTCGCAGGTCGAGATGCACCGGGCCAAAACCGAAAGCCAGCGCCGCCTGGAGGCGGCATTCATCGGCTGGGGCACTCCCACGGCCGAGGCGATACAGAACGTGCGCCGGGCAGCTCCTGAAATGACGGTGATTGCCTCCGGCGGGCTGCGCAGCGGGGTGGATGTTGCCAAGTGCCTGGCCCTGGGCGCGAAGCTGGGCGCCCAGGCCAGCCCGTTCCTCAAGGCTGCCGCCGACGGCTCGCCTGCCCAGGTGTACCAGGTCATCCTGGAGCTGCGCCGTGAAATTCAGGTCTGCCTGTTTGCCGCCGGCGTGGGCAGCCTGGCTGGCCTGGGGCCGGGCGCGCTAACCGAGCGGTAAAAAAACTCTGACTCTTCCGCCGAAGGCGGGGGCGACTTATATTGGGGGGAGCGGGTGGCGTAGCCATCTGCTCCCCCCAAACATAGAAATTTTCCTGGCGAAGCCGGAAGAACCAAAACTCTTCACTGCGGAGGGCGCCAAGTGCGCGGAGAAAAAAACAGATCGCCGGTCTGGCGGCTGTAATCGGTCGTTCGTGGTCGCTAAGGAGCTTTGCATGTCATTATCTTCGCTGAGCGAACATTATTTGCCTGCTATCGAAACCACGCTTCAGCAGGCGGTCGAGCGGCTGCGCCAGCCGGGGCTGGAAGAGCTGCGCCACATGCTGGCTTATCACATGGGCTGGGAGGGGGAAGGCGCCGGGCCGGAAGCGCACGGCAAGCGCATCCGCCCGCTGCTGGTGCTGCTAACCGCCGAGGCGGCCGGGGGAAGCTGGTCGAAAGCCCTACCGGCGGCCGCGGCGGTTGAGCTGGTGCATAATTTTTCACTGATCCACGACGACATCGAAGACGACAGCCCGCTGCGGCGCGGCCGGCCTACCGTATGGGCCAAATGGGGCGTAGCCCAGGCGGTCAACGCCGGGGATACCATGTTCACTCTGGCCCACCTGACTGTGCTGGGGCTGGCGCAGACCGTTTCGACGTCTATCGCCCTGCAGGCTGCTCAAGCCCTGCAGGAGACTTGCCTGGAGCTAACCCAGGGCCAATACCTGGATCTGTCGTACGAGAGCCGCCTCGACCTGGGCGAGGCCGATTACTGGCCGATGGTGGGCGGCAAGACCGCCGCTCTGCTTTCGGCCTGCGCCTGCCTGGGGGCGCTGGCGGCCAATGCCAGCCCGGCAACGTGCGACGCCTATGCTCACTTTGGGCGGCTGTTGGGCCTGGCGTTTCAAGCCCAGGATGATCTGTTGGGTATTTGGGGCGACATGGCCTTGACCGGCAAGTCCACCGCCAGCGATCTGCTGGCGGGCAAGAAATCGCTGCCGGTGTTGTACGGCCTCAGCCGAGGCGGAGCGTTTGCCCGGCGCTGGGGTCAGGGGCCAATTACTGAAGCGGAAGTGGGCGCCCTGGCGGCCCAATTGGAGGCCGAAGGTGGGCGAGCGCATACCCAGGAACAGGCCGACCGCCTGACCGTTGAAGCCCTGCAGGCCCTGGAAGACGCCCATCCTCAAGGCGAAGCCGGGCAGGCTCTGCGCGAACTGGCTCGCCGGCTGTTGAACCGGGCCATGTAAACCGCGGCTCTTCCGCCGAAGTAGGAATGTTCCTGGCGAAGCCAGAAGAACCAGAGAGGCTCAAGGAATTTTGTTGCACTTCGTGCGACAAAATCCCTTGCTGAACATCTTTCCAGGCGAGCGAAGCTCGCCAGTTGCCTCCACTACGGTTCTAATGAGGGGTACCCATACCCAAAATCAAGCCAGAAATTCCATAAACACCCGGTTGCCCAGCAGATAGCCGCGCCGGGTCAGGCGCAGGAGGCGGCCGGCAGGCCCGCTGCTCTGCGGAGCAGCCGCCCATTCGAGCAGCCCCTGGGCGCTCAGGCGCTCGATTTGCGGGCCAAAGACTTCGTTCAGCGATTGGCCGAAACGGGCCTGGAAGATCGCCTCCGAAACCCCCTCCCGCACCAGGCGCAGCCCCATCATCATCGTCTCGCCGATCTCGGCTGCCCGGTCGATGGATTGAGAAGACTGGGTGGCGGCGGTGAGGGGGAAGGGCGGCGGCTGGTCGGGCTGGCTCAGCCGTTCGATATAGGCGGCCGGGGCCAGGGTGTTGACGGTGCGCCGCCCGGCGGCGTAGCCATGCGCCCCTGCCCCCAGCCCCAGGTAGGGCAGGTTGCGCCAATACTGCAAGTTGTGGCGGCAGGCGTAGCTTGGGTTGCTGGCGACGGCCAGATGGCGGGTTTGCTCCCCATCCCCGGCCCAATTCGAGATTTCGTACTGCGTATAGCCTTTTTGTTCTAGCCGCTCGACGGCCCATTCGTACATCTCGGCCGCCCGGTCGGGGTTGGGGGTAGACAGCAGGCCGCGCCGGGCCCAGTGGCCGAAGGGCGTGCCGTGTTCCAGGCTGAGGGCATACAGCGACAGATGTTCGGGGCGCAGCCCCAGCACTGCCTCCAGGCTGCGCTGCCAGGAAGCCAGGGCTTGTTCCGGCAGGCCGAAGATCAAATCCAGGTTCAGGTTATCAAAACCGGCCTGGCGGGCCCAGGTCACCGAACGGATCACGGTGGGGTAATCGTGCTGGCGTTCCAGCAGGCGCAGCTCGGCCGGGTTGGCCGACTGCACCCCCAGGCTGAGGCGGTTGACGCCCATGCGGCGCAGCTCACCTAGATAGGCTGGCGAAAGGGTGCCGGGGTTGGCCTCCAGGCTGATCTCGGCCTGGGGGGCCAGATCGAAGGCGCGTTGGATGGCCTCCAGGATGCGGGCCAGCTCCGGGGCGGGCAGCAAGGAGGGCGTGCCGCCGCCGAAGAAAACCGTGTGAACGGGCCGGCGCTCCCCGGCCGCCTGGCCGGCCTGGGCGATCTCAGCCCGCAGCGCAGCGCAATAAGCCGGGATCAGGTCATCCAACCCGGCATAGGTGTTGAAATCGCAGTATCCGCAGCGGTGAATACAGAAAGGGATGTGGAGGTAAAGGCTATATGGAGTCAAGAAACTGCCTGCTGCTCACGGCATGGATATTCTTCTATAGATTCTACCCGATTTGTCGGACGGACAGGCGATTTCTGTGCCTTCTGGCTTCGCTGGAAAATTTTCAGATTGGGGGCTTTCAGATGGCGTAGCGATCCGAAAGCCTCCAATGGAAGCCCACCTTCGGCGGAGGAGCTGCGATTTCCTCACCCGGGCTTAACAATCCACAGGCGGTTTTGGGCGCAGCCTGAAACCTCTGGTATAATGCCCAATCGTATGACTCCTGAACAAACCACGAATACAACCAAACTTTGCCCGGTTTGCGGAACGCGGGTGAGCGCCGACGCACTGCGTTGTCTGGTGTGCGGGGCCGATCTATCCGGCGTGGGGCGTGAATCGGCCGCTAAGCCGGCCAAAGCCAAGCCCAGCGCCGTACAGGGCAGCCGGATGCCCGAAATTACCCTCAGCCTGCCGGCTGCAATTGGGCTGCTGTTGGGCCTGCTGACCGTTGTAGCAGTGGTGATGTACCTGGCTTTTAGTCGATTTGGGCCAGGCGCGGCCACCGGTGAAAGCACGCTTACCCCTACTATCACCCTGACCGAGACGCCCACCCTCTCACCCACGCCCGTCACGCCGACCCTGACCTGGACGCCCGAACCCAGCCCAACGCCCTTCGATTACACCGTCAAGGCTGGCGATTCGTGCGGTGGGATCGCCTTCGCCTTCAAGGTTTCGGTGCAGAGCATTGTCCTCTTGAACGGCCTGCCTGCCGATTGCAGCACGCTGTACGAAAATCAAAAGCTCAAAATTCCCCAGCCCACCCCCACGGCCACGCCTCCGGCTACAGCTACCCTCGGCCCCGAAGAGGCTACCATGGCGGCCTGCGAGAAGTACGAGTACACGGTCAAGGAGAATGACACCATGAGCGGCATCTCCTTGAACTACAATGTGCCGGCCGAGGCGATCCGTGAATGGAATGGGATGGTGAATGACGTGGTGCGCTTTGGTCAGAAGTTGATTATCCCGCTCTGCCGCCGCAACGCCACCGCCGGGCCGACCCCTACGCCTACCCTGCCGCCGCCCTATCCGGCGGTGAACCTGCTCTTGCCGCCGGATGGTGCGCCGTACAGCCCGCAGGACGGTGTGATTACCTTGCAATGGGCCTCGTCGGGTGCGCTGCGCCCGAACGAAGCCTATGCGGTGACGATCGAAGACCTGACGCAGGGCGAAGGTCGCAAGAAGGTAGATTACATCACCGACAATAAGTACACTGTGCCGTCCGAATTCTTGCCCGATGACCGCACCCCGCACGTCATCCGCTGGTGGGTAGTGACGGTACGCCAGATCGGCGCCGATAACGACGGCAACCCGATCTGGAGCCCGGCCGGGGCGGTCAGCGTCCAGCGGGTCTTTACCTGGATCAGCCTGGGCGCCGCCCCCGCGACCCCCACCCCCTGATCGGACCCTGCGCCGCGTTTCCGAAACCAAACAGGCGAGCGGCTTGCTGCTCGCCTGTTTCGCTGCTTAACGTAGGGGTCCTGTGCGGCGTAGCCGCACAGGACCCCTATATATCGCACCTCTTTCCCGGTCAAGCCGGGAGAGCCAAAGACGGTTGTGTGTGACCCTGTAAGAAGACACCCGGCTGGATGCAATCAAGAGCCGGCAGGCCCAGCGCGCTGGTTATGCGGTGGCTTTGGCCTTTTCGGCCATAGCTTCCAGCATGGCGGTGGTCAGCGACTTGGGCCGCTCCAGGGGTTGATTGAGCGCCCTGGCCCAGACCGCATTGGCCGATACGCCCAGCGCCCGGCTGACCCCAAACAGCACCGTGTAGAAGCCATACCGGCCTTTTCCATCGGTATCCAGCACGCCGAAATGCTGCTGCAGCGAGCCGCTGATGGCGTCTACGTTGGGCCACGGGTCTTTGGCTTTGCCCTGCTCGCGCAGCACGCCGGGGACCACATCGTAAACCAGCGAGGCCAGCTTAAAGACCGGGTCTTCGGGGAAATGCGCCCGCCCAAAATTCAAATGGGCGGTGAAGCGCGGGTCGGTTTTGCGCAGCACGGCATGCCCATACCCAGGAATGACCTGCCCGTTCTTGAGCGTATCCCAGGCGAACTGGCGCAGTTCTTCAGCGCTGGGGGTGTGACCGAACTTGTCGATCACCTCCAGCAGCCAGGCCAGCGATTCCTGGTTGGCCCGCCCGTGCAGCGGGCCGGCCAGGCCGTTCATGCCGGCCGAAACGGCGTAGTAGATGTCCGAAAGGGTTGAGCCGACCATGTGCGTGGCGTGGGCGCTGACGTTGCCGCTCTCGTGATCGGAATGGACGATAAAATACATCCGCATCAGGTCGGCGTACAGCGGGTCGCTCACTCCCATCATCTGGGCAAAGTTGGCGCTCCAATCCAGAGAGGGATTGGAGACCGGCGGGCGACATTCGCCAAACTTCAGGCTGTAGATAAAAGCTGCGACGGTTGGCAGCCGGGCGGTCAGGTTCAGGCTGTCTTCCAGGGTGTAAACCCACTGCTCGTCTTTCTGTATGCCTTCGTCGTATTTGTGAGCAAAGACCGATTCGGTCTGCATTGCCAGGATTGCCTGCGAGAACAGAGTCATCGGTTGAGCTTGAGGCGGCATGCTGCACAGCGCGTCGTAGACATAGCTGGGAACCTGCCCGCGCCGCTTCCACTCGTCTTCGACTTCCTGAGCTTCTTCCATAGTGGGCAGCTCGCCCACCAGCAGCAGGTAATATAGCCCGCCCACCAGCGGCATTTCGGCTCCCGGCAGCTTGGGCAGCTTCTCGAATAATTCGGGAATGGTGTAACCGCGCAGGCGAATGCCTTCCTCCGGGTCTACATACGAGATGTCTGTCACCAGGCCTTTTACATCCCGCATGCCGCCATAGACCTGCTTAATCGTCACATCGCCCACCGCCACATCGCCGCTTTCAGCCAGCAGCTTCTTGACGCGTTCGCGCCAGGCGGGGATCTGGGCAGCCAGTTTGTCTTGTAAAATCATGGTTCCTCCTCACCTATGGCTGGTTGCAGCCGGAAATCTAGAACTTCAGCTTGGCGATGTTTTCGGCCACGCCGGCGGCCGATTTTTGCAGGGCAGCCAACTCGTCGGCGCTCAGCTTGTACTCGACCACCTTCTCGACGCCCCTGCGCCCTAGCTGCACGGGAGCGCCAAAGAAGATGTCTTTCAAGCCATATTCGCCGTTCAGGTGGGCCGCGCAGGGTACGATCAGGTGCTTGTCTTTCAGGATGGCGTCGACCATCTGGGTCACGGCCACGGCTGGGGCATAATAGGCGCTGCCGGACTTGAGCAGGTTCACGATCTCGCCGCCGCCTTTGCGGGTGCGCTCGACAATCGCAGCCAACCGGTCGGCCGGCAGGATTTCGTCCAGCGGCACACCGGCCACGTTAGAAGCATGGGTGAGCGGCACCATCTCGTCGCCATGCCCGCCCAGCACGTAGCAGTGAATATTCTCGACACTTACGCCCAGTTCCAGGGCTACGAAGGCCCGCATGCGGGCTGAATCCAGCACACCGGCCTGCCCGATGACCCGGTGCGGCTCCACGCCGGCCACTTTCATCGCCAGGTAGGCCATAGCGTCCAGCGGGTTGGTTAGCACTACGTAGATGGCGTTGGGCGAAGCCTGCATCGTATTTTCGACTGCCTTGCGCACGATGTCGGCGTTGGCGTACAGCAGATCGTCCCGGCTCATACCGGGCTTGCGCGGCAGCCCGGCGGTGATCACGATGATGTCTGAGTTGGCCGTGGCGGCGTAGTCATTGCTGCCGGTGATGGCTACGTCTTTGCCGATCACCGGCATAGCCTCCAGCAGGTCGAGGGCTTTGCCTTGCGGCATGCCTTCCACAATATCGACCAGCACGAGGTCGGCAATCTCTTTCTCCGCCAGCCAGTGGGCGGTCGTGGAGCCGGTCATTCCGGCCCCGATAATCGAAACTTTGTTGCGCATAGGGTTCCTCTCCATTGGTTCAATTGGCGACAGGCTTAGAGGGCAAAAAACCCCTGGCCCGGACTTGCCGGCAGGGGTCTTTTGGAGGTTGATTTAAGAATGAGCGCCCACTGCGCTGGCGGCGCTGGGGAGAGCTTCCGCCGCGTGGGCGTCGATGAAGTGATTGGCCTGGATGGCGGCGGCCGCGCCCATGCCGGCCGAGGTGATCACCTGGCGGTAGTGCGGGTCGGCCGCCTCGCCGGCGGCGAATACGCCTGGCACGTTGGTGCGCATCAGCCGGTCGGTGATGATATAGCCGCCGGGTTCCATCTCCAACTGGCCCTCGAAAATCTGCGTGTTGGGGGTGTGGCCGATGAAGATGAACACCCCATCCGTAGGCAGCTCGCTCGCCAGCCCGGTTTGGAGGTTCTTCAAGCGCACCGCCTGGACCGCATCCTGGCCCACGATCTCAGTCAGCACGCTGTCGTAAACCAGGCGGATCTTGGGGTTTTCCTTCACCCGCCCCTGCAGGATGGCCCCGGCCCGGAAGGTATCCCGCCGGTGGACAATGGTGACCGAACGGGCGTAGCGGGTTAGGAACAGAGCCTCTTCCAGGGCGCTGTCGCCGCCGCCCACCACGATCACATCCTTGTCTTTGAAGAACCAGCCGTCGCAGGTGGCGCAATA
>CAYQDU010000063.1:0-20959 GCA_964416275.1 uncultured Anaerolinea sp.
CCCCCGCACGTCGAGGCCGTGCTAAAACGGCGATTTCACGAATTAGGCGACGGCCAGCAGGTCGTCCCCACTACATCGTTAAGAGATTAAGTTTGTTGCAAAGGGGAGGCGCCCCGTGGATATTCTGCATCTTGTCGATCGACTGGAAGAACTGCTCAACCAAAGCCGTCCGTTTCCATTCACTCATAACGTCATTGTAGACGAAGACCGCATGTTGGACATCATCGACCAGATGCGGGTGGCCGTGCCTGAGGAGATCAAAAAGGCCCAGCAGGCGCTGTCGCAACGCGACCGGCTGCAGGCCCAGGCCCAAGAGGAGGCCAACCGCACCCTATCGATTGCCCGCGAAAAAAGCGAGCAGCTGTTGGAACGCGACGCCATCGTACAGGCCGCCCAGGCCCGCGCCGATCAAATCCTGACCCAGGCCCGGGCCGAGGCCGAAAAGACCCGCGCCGATGCCGACCAGTACGTGGTCGATACGCTTACCCGCCTGGAAGTGGAACTGGATCGCTTTCTGAACCAGGTGCGTAACGGCATCCAGACGGTCAAAAAAGATCAAACCGAGCTGTAGCCGCCGCCCCGGCCCGAAAACCGGATAACGAAACTTTCCTCGGCCTGTATGCGTATTATAAACAGGCTATCCTGGGCGACGTAACCGGCAAACGACCTGACTTCCCGGATCGGGTTGGGCGGGCAAATACGACGCCTGGGCCAAATGTAAAGATCAGTCCAGCCAGGCAGCCATGCAGGCCTCTATCGACCTGGCAGCGAAGCTTAATGGATGACCACTTTAGAAAAAAGATCTTCAAATTCAAATCCGGTCGAAATCTCATCTACCGCTGGTCGCCCGCCTCTATGCGGTAAAACCCTGCACCTGGCCCGGATGGGTTGGGTGAGCGTGGCCGTGATCAGCCTGGGCCTGTTCGCGATCTCGCTGCCCTATCACATCATCTATCTCAGCAGCAGCCTGTCGGTAGAAACCAACATCGCCCTCCGCCAGCAGGGCCTTTCGAATGAAATCTATACCGGGCTGCTGCTGCTGCGCGATGGCCTGGTGGTGTTGGGGTACACCGTCACCGCCATCGCCATCTTCCGCACCCGTTCCAACGACTGGATCACCCTGTTTATCTCGCTGGCCCTGTTGACCTTTGGAGTCACCGTCACCTCGCTGGAAGGGGCCAGTTCGCCGCTCCATTCGCTCACCTTCTACCGTCCCGGGCTGACCCTGCCGGTGGCCCTGTTGCGCAGCCTGGGCCTGGGCATGTTTCTGCTGGTCTTCTACCTGTTCCCCGATGGGCTGTTCGTACCGCGCTGGACCCGCCCGCTGGCCGTCATCTGGGGGGTATGGCTGGTAGCCTGGAGCCTGTTCAACAGCCAGGGGCCAGGGTTGATGGTCCTCTCGCCGGTGGTCAAATTCTTCCTGCGCATGCTGACCACCAACCCCAACAGCCTGCAAGAGATGGGCTACAGTCTGCGCCTGTACAGCCTGGGCTTTGTGCTGGCGCTGTGGTTCGGCAGCGGCGTGGCGGCTCAAATCTTTCGTTATACCCGCGTTTCCAGCCCGCTCCAGCGTCATCAGACCAAATTCGTGGTTTTGGGCCTGGTCGTCGCGGCCGGGTTGTATTTTCTCATTACGCTCATCCCGCCGATCTTCGCCATCCAGGTGCAAGACCCTGGGCTGGCGGCCCTGCGCTACAGCCTGATCACCCTGCCGATCTCGACCCTGGCCCTGCTGCTCACGCCGATTTCCTTTAACATCGCCATGCATCGTTTCCGCCTGTGGGATGTAGACTATTTGATCAACCGCACCCTGGTATACACCAGCCTGTCGATTGCCATCATCTTGTTCTACGTGGTCAACGTACTGATCGTCCAGCGCATCTTCAGCAATCTGGCAGGAACCGAATCAACCTTTTTCGTGGTGCTGTCGACCCTGGCCCTGGCAGCCCTGTTCAACCCGCTGCGCCACTCTTTACAGCGCCTTGTAGACCGGCGCTTCTTCCACCAGACCGTCAACTTCCGGCAGACCTTTACCAGCTTTGCCCGCGAAATCCGCACCATTATCGACCTGCCCCGCCTGCTGGCAACCCTGGTGGACCGCACGACCGAAATCCTGTACGTAGAATATGGCGCGGTTTATCTATTCAATGAGCAGCAGCAGTTGCTGCGGAAAGAATCCAAAGACCTGCCGGCCAATATTCCCCTCGAATTCCAGCTTCGGCCCGACCAGTTGAGCCGCCTGCGGGCCGGACAGGGCATATTGCAGCCCAGCGATGCTCTGTTCCCCATGCTGGCCCCGCTGCTTTCGCCTCAGGCCAGCCAAAACCTGCCGGGGCAGAACACTTCTCTGCTGGGGGTGCTGGCCCTGGGGCCGCGCTGTTCCGGGCTGCCCTACAGCCGGGAAGACCAGGCCCTGCTGATTAGCCTGGCCGACCAGGCCGGGACGGCCATCTACGTGGCCCGGCTGATCCAGGAAGCCCAGCAAGAAGCGCAGCGCCGCATGGACGCCGAACGCAGCCTGGAAAATTACCGCAATTCGCCCCTCGGCCAGGCCGAGGCCCTGGCGCGCACCCTCACCGCGCAGCCGGGCGCCGCCCTGGCCGAAATCCATCAACTGGCCCAGAAGGCCGGCCTGGAGCCGGACTGCGCCAGCCTGGTGGGCAACCTGTCTCAGGCGCTGTTCGACCAGGATGGCGGCCCGCTGGCCCTGTTGGCCGAAGGCTATAACTATCTATACCAGAGCCAGTTCACGCCCCAATTGGTGCCAATTGGGCTGCGGGCGCTGATCTCTGGGTTAAACGCTATGATCCAGACCCCCGGCTATCTGAACGCGGCCGCGGCGGCCGAAATGACCCAGGCCCGCGCCGTCTACCGGGCCTGCTTGCAAGCCTACGAAGCCAACAGCCTGCCTCAGATCATCGACTACGAGGGCATCGGCCCAGACGACGACGGCCCACAATCGCTAGCCGGGGCGGAACCGTCGGCCTACCCGGCCTACCTGGCCCCCATCGTGGGCATGCTCAAGCAGCTTCATCCCATCGCCGAAGCCCTGCACGACAGCGGACGGGTGGACGCCCCCGCCGATAAGCTGGCCTACCTGGCCAGCGCCATCAACGGCCTGCGCCACCTGGATCACCAGACGCACACCGAGCTGGGCAGCGCCGACCAGCCCGTGCTGGAGCAGATTGCCGGAAGCTGGCTGGCAACCGTAACCACCGCCATGAGCGAGCTGCAAACCAATGCCCGCCTGGTGTGCAGCCTGCTGACCCGCAACACCTGGACCGGCGACATCGTTTCGTTGGCTCTGAGCGTGCAAAACCTGGGACGCGGGGCGGCTTTACAGCTCAAAATCAGCCTGGCCCCCTCCGCCGAATATACCCTGATCGACGAAATAGCGACCATCGAGCGCCTGGCCCCCGGCGAAGAAGCCGAAGTGACCCTGCGCGTCCGGCCGCGCCCCAACCAGTCCAGCGACCACTTCCGGGCCCGCTTTGTGATCCTGTATACCGACCCGCGCGGCCCCGACCAGGTGGAAAACTTTGCCGATGTGGTTCACCTGCTGGCGACCGGCGGCGAATTCCAGTTCATCCCCAACCCGTATGTGGTCGGCACACCGCTCAAGACCGGCTCGCCGCTCTTCTTCGGCCGCCAGGACGTGGTGCAGTTCATCCAGACCAACCTGAGCGCCTCGCACCGCAATAACCTGGTGTTGATTGGCCAGCGCCGCACCGGCAAAACTTCGCTGCTCAAGCAGCTTCCCAAGCGCCTGAACGATGACATCCTGCCGGTCTACCTGGATGGGCAAACCCTGGGCCTCGACCCCGGCATGCCAAACTTCTTTCTCAACCTGGCGACGGAAATCGCCTTTGCCCTGGAAGACCGGGGCTTCGAGATCGCCCCGCCAGTATTGGAAGACTTCCAGGCCAGCCCGGCGGGCGCGTTCGAAAAGGATTTTCTGCCTCGCGTGCGCCAGCAGATCGGCGAGCGCCATCTATTGATTATGTTCGATGAGTTCGAGGAACTGGAGACCGCCGTCAAGCGCGGCGACCTGGAAACCTCAATCTTCGGCTTCCTGCGCCACCTGATCCAACATCAGCCCAACCTGAGCGTGATCTTCTGCGGCACCCACCGCCTGGAACAACTGGCTTCCGACTACTGGAACATCCTGTTTAACATCAGCCTGTACCAGCACATCGCCTACCTGAGCCGCGAGGAGGCCCAACGTCTGATCCAGGAACCGGTGGCCCCCTTTGGCATGTCATATGACGACCTGGCCCTGGATAAAATCTGGCGCATCAGCGCCGGCCATCCCTATTTCTTGCAGCTTTTGTGTCATAGCCTGGTAAACCAGCACAACCGCACCGAGCGCTCCTACGTCACCATTGCCGATGTAAACGCCGCCCTGGACGACATCCTGGCCTCCGGCGAGGCCCACTTCGTTTATATGTGGACCGAATCCTCGCCCATCGAGCGCCTGGCCCTGACTGCCCTCAGCCGCCTGATTCCGCTGGCCGGGCAGGCCAGCGTCAACCAGGTGATCGACTTCTATGAGGAGCGCGGCGTAACCCTGGAGCGTCAGGCCGTCAACGCGGCCATGCACCAGCTGGCCCTGCGCGATATCTTACAGTTCGGGGTGGATGGCGAGGGCGGCGCCGGCGAAACCTTCCGCTGGAAACTGGGCCTGCTAGGGTTGTGGGTCGAAAAATACAAATCGTTGAGCCGGGTTATTAACGAGGTAGCTCCATGAGCCAAAATCCATATATCTATCGCGGGCCGGTGCGCTCAGCGCCCATGTTCTTCGGCCGCGAGCACGAGCTGCGCGAGATCGTGGCCTTTTTGAACGGCAATCAGTCGGTTTCGATTGTCGGCCCGCGTAAGATCGGAAAAACATCGCTGCTGTTTCACTTGCAGCGCCGGGAAAAGTGGGAATACCTGGGGCTGCACCCGAACACGCTGCTGGCCTACCTGGACTGCGAGGTGCTGAACGGCGGCTGCCACGAAGACATCTTTGGGGCCTTTGCCGCCGAAATTAGCGCCGTCCTCGACGAGCATGGCCTGCCGCCCGAACCAGACCTGGAAGCGGCGCTGAACCGGCCCAACCGCCTGTCGTTTGAGCGGGCTGTGCGCAAGCTCAACCAGCGCGATCTGCGCGTGGCGCTGGTGATGGACGAGTTCGAGCGCCTCAGCACAAACCCCAACCTGGATGTAAACTTCTTCAACGCCCTGCGCTCGGCCGCCGGGCGCTACCAACTGGCTTATATCACTGCTTCCGCCCAACCGCTGATCCAGCTAACCTATTCGGGCCGCTCGCAGGAAATTCTGTCCAGCCCGTTCTTCAACATTTTTGCGCCCCTGTTCCTGAGCATGATGCCCGAAGCCGAAGCCCGCCAGGCCATCAGCGGGCCGGCCCAGGCCGCCTGGGTGGGCTTCCCTAAAAACGTCGAAGATTTCATTTACGACCTGGTGGGCGGCCACCCCCTGGGCATCCAGATTGCCTGCTTCCACGCCTACGACCTGCTCCATCAAGACCCCACCCCCAACCTGGCCGAGATCGAGCGCCGGGCCATGCAAGAGCTGCTGACCCACTTTGAATATTATTGGCGCAACCTGACCCTGGCCGAGCAAGACGCCCTGCGGCGCATTCAAGACATTGCCCTGCGGGCCTCCAGCGACACCACCCTGCGCACCCTGCTGCGCGACCTGGTGCAAAAAGGCCTGCTGGTGCAGGAGGGCGGGAACTACCGCTATCCCATGCGGGCCTGGAGCAGCTTTGTCAGCGGACAGACCCTGCCCACCGCCATCACCGCCGGCGAAGACGGCTCACTCACCGGCACTCAGCTCGGCCCCTACCAGGTGTTGGAACTGCTCGGCCGGGGCGGAATGGCTGAGGTCTACAAGGGCCGCCATGCCCGCCTGGAACGCACCGTAGCCATTAAAATCCTGCCGGCCCACAGCCTGGGCCGCGACTCGGGCCAGGCTGTTTTTGCCCAGCGCTTCGAACGCGAAGCCCGCGCCGTAGCCTCGCTGCGCCATCCTAACATCGTCGAAGTCTTCGACTTTGGCGATATTCAAGGCACCTATTATATGGTGATGGAGTTTGTGCGCGGCGAAGACCTAGCCCGCCTGCTGCGCGAGGTCGGCCGCTTCGACCTGCCCCAGGCCCAATCCATCCTGGCCCAAATCTCCAGCGCCCTCGATCACGCCCACGCCCAGGGGTTGGTGCATCGGGATATTAAACCCTCCAACGTGATGCTGGAAGGGTTGGATCGCTCGACCACCGCGGCCGGGCTGCAGCCAGCCTACCGGGCCGTGCTGACCGATTTCGGGATCGCTAAAATCCTGGGCGGCGACACGGCCGCCACCCAAACCGGGATGCTGATGGGCACGCTGGACTACATGGCCCCCGAACAGATCCGCTCGGCGGCCGAGGTCGATCACCGGGCCGACATCTACGCCCTGGGCGTGATGGCTTATCAAATGCTCACCGGGCAGCTTCCTATGCTGGGCGATAACCCCGGCGCGGTGATGTTAGCCCATTTGCAAACCCCGCCGCCCGACCCGCGCTCCCTGCGCCCAGAGTTGTCCGCAGCCTGCGCCCAGGCCCTGCTGCGCGCCCTGGCAAAAGATCCCCAAGACCGTTTCGCCACCTCTGGCGCGCTGGTCGCGGCCATGTTCGAGGGTAAGGAGGCGATAGGATGAAGCCCTGGCGCATACGAATTCTTGCCGCCGCCCTGCTGCTCAGCCTGATTGCAGCCCTGGCAACCGTTCCGGCAGTCCAGGCGGTCGAGTTTACCAATGATGGCATTGTGGCCGCCGGGCAGGTGGTGGATGACGATCTATTCATCGAGACCGATGAAGCCGTAATCGACGGCACAGTCAATGGCGACCTGTTTATCAACGCTTCAACGGTCACCGTGAATGGCGTGGTCAACGGCAACCTGATGGTGTACAGCGCCTCCCTGCGCCTCAACGGGCGGGTGACCGGCAGCCTGGTCTTCGCCGGGCAGTCGGCCGAGCTTTCTGGGCCGGTGGAAGGCACGGTTTACGCCGCCGCCAATACCCTGCGCCTGATCGAAACTGCTCAGGTAACCCGCAATCTGTTCTACGCCGGTTACGCCCTGGAAACCCTGCCGGGTTCATCCCTGGGACGCGATCTATACATGACCGGTTATCAGGCCGACATCGCCGGTCAGACCGAGCGGGATGTGTCGCTGCAGGTTCAAGGCATACGCCTGAGCGGGCAGATCGGGCGCAACGCCAGCTTAAACGTCGGCGCGCCGGGCCAGACCGATCTGTTGATGGAGATCATAAATGAGAGCCTGCCGCCGGCAGCCGACATCCGGCCGGTGCGCATGCTTCCCAGCGGCCTGGCGGTAGAATCGCAGGCCAAAATCGGCGGGCGGCTGTCGTATGCCAGCACTGCCGAGCAGAACGGGGCGATCCAGTCCCAACCCGGCGAGGGGATCAGCTTTACCCAACAGGTCGATCCGAACGTCCAGCCCACCGCCAGGGAAATTGCTGCCGCCTGGCTGGTCAGCCGCTTCCAGGAATTCGCCACCCTGCTGATTCTGGGCGGGTTGGCGGCGGCCCTGCTGCCAGTCTGGCTGGAGCGCAGCGCGGCCGAAGTCGGGCAGCGCCCGCACGTCAAAGCCTGGAAGGGGCTGCTGGCCCTGCTGGGCGGGTGGCTGGCCGCCTTTATGGCCGGGCTGATCACCGTCATTGTGGGCGTGCTGATCCGGGTGGTCAGCCTGCAAGACCTGTCCAATTCTGTTTTTGGGGTGGGGCTGTCCAGCCTGTCGATGTTTGTGGGCGTCTTCCTGCTGTTGATCGTCTTTGGCAGCAAGCTGGCGGTAGCCCAATGGGGTGGGCAGGCCCTGCTGCGCCGCTTTTCGCCGGCCAACGCCAACCATCGCTACTGGCCGGTCATCATCGGTATTTGCCTGTACACCCTGCTGCGCCTGATTCCATTCGTCAGCTCGCTGGTGGGCCTGGCGGTCACCCTGATCGGTCTGGGCGCGATCTGGGCCGCCCTGCGGGCGCGCCAGCACGGCGATCCGCTTCCGGCGCTGGCCCCCCCGCTGGCTTGATTCCAGCCATCGCGAATACAGGTTCTTGCGGCTTTGCCAGGAAAATTTTTATATAGGGGGTTTGCGGGTGACTGCGTCACCCGCAAACCCCCTATATAAATCAAATCCCGCTTTCGGCGGAAGAGCCAGAAGTTATTGCGCCGGGGAAGAGCCCAAAAGCCAGTTATCGATTCGAATCCAAGAATGCTTTGACATTTCATCTATACAAGAGTATAATCGCTTGTCGCGGGTGAACCCGCTATTTTGTTGACCATTTCCGCTGGCTCCCTTTTGGACCAGCGGATTGAAACCTTAAAACTTGGAGAGACCGCTATGGATGAAAACGCCCTGGCAACCCCTGATGCCCCTGAAACGCCAGAAATTGTTGGGACCCCCACACAAGACCTGGAACAGCTTCAACGGAAGACCCACTTCACCGGCACCATAGTCAAAACTACCCTGGCCGGCGCCCTGGTTGATATTGGCCTGGGTGTACCCGGAGTGGTGCATATTTCCCAACTGCAAAGCGAGCCGGTCAACCGCGTCGAAGACGTGGTGCAGCCCGGCCAGCAGGTTGAAGTTTGGGTCCACCGGGTAGTGCGGAAAAAGAAACGCATCGAGCTGACTATGATCCACCCGCTGGATCTGGAATGGCGCGAGATCGCTCCCGACATGGTACTGAAAGGCAAAGTCACCCGCCTGGAAAAGTTCGGTGTATTTGTCGATATTGGCGCCGAGCGCCCTGGCCTGGTTCACATCAGTGAAATGACCCATGAATACATCAAAACCCCCGGCGACGTGGTCAAAGAGGGCGACGAGGTCGAGGTCAAAGTGCTGAATGTGGACAAGCGCAAAAAGCAGATCAAGCTCAGCATGAAGGCCCTGGAAGAGCCGCCGGTGAAAGAGGTGCGCGAACCTCGCCCGGCACGCGGCGCGGGGCGTAACGCCGAGCAGCAGGCGGCCCAGGTAGAGCCGGAAGAACGGGAAGAGCCTGTGCCTACTGCCATGGAAATCGCCTTGCGCGAAGCCATGGAGCGCTCGCAGGAAAAGCGCAGCACCAAAGGCGAAGGCAAGAAGAAAAAAGGCTCGAACAACGAGCTGGAGCAGATCCTGTCCCGAACGCTGCAACACAAAGTCAAGCGGTAAACGCGCAGCCAGGGCGGTTTCTCTCGCGAGATCAAGACCCCGTCGGGTAGGCGATGCCGAGCATCGCCTACCCGACGGGGTTTTTGGTGGCCCGCCGCTCGTATGGTATGATTATTCAATATGGCTTCGTTCTCCTTCTGGTTGGGAATTGGAACTCTGATCGGCCTGGGTTGGGTGGCGCTGCAAGCGCCGCCCGCTGAGGCCCAGGCGCGGGCCTGGGCCGGGGCCGCCGCTCTGGCTGGGGCGCTGATCGGCGGGCGCGGGGTGTATGTGGCTGTCCACTGGGCGTATTTCGGAACCTCCGGCGCGCCGCCGCGCCTGATTGAGATTCCTCAGGTCTGGCTGGGCGGGCTTTCCGGGGCTGGAGCGCTGGCCGGCGGCCTGTTGGCCGTGGGGCTGGTCGCCCTGGCAACCCGCCAGTCGCCTCTGCCCCTGGTCGACGCCCTGCTGCCTTTGCTGGCCGGGGTGGGCGCGGCCGCCTGGCTGGGCTGCTGGAACACCGGGGTGGCCTACGGCCCCTCGATAAACGCCTGGTATGCCCTCTCGGCCCCCGACGAATGGGGCCGGTTTGCGCCCCGGCTGCCGCTCCAGCCCCTGGCTGCCCTGCTCACAGTGACTGCGGTCTGGCTGGCTGAAGGGCTGGCCGGTTGGTACGAGCTGCACCAATCCGGCGGCCGCCTGCGCCTGGTGATGGGCGACCCACCCCGCCCGCTCTTCCGCCGGCCGGCTCGCCGCAACCCCAGCCAGCGCTTACTGGCTCCCCGGCAAGACCGCCTCGTTCGATGCCTGGCCGGGCTGCGGGCCGGGCTGGGCCTGCTGAATCTGGGGGGGGTGTGGCTGTTCGTAGCCGCTCGGCGGGCCGATCCTGTGCCAGTATGGCGCGATTTCCCGCTCGACGGATGGTTTGGCCTGGGCCTGGCCGTGTTGGCCGCCCTGTTCACAGCCGCCCGCCTGCTGGCCCCAACCGCCCTGGCCCTGCGCCGCAAACGACAATTCGCCTGATTTCGGAGAGGTTTCATGCCACACACCCTGACTCTTGCCCTGGCCCAAATCAACACCCGCCTGGGAGATGTAGCAGCCAACCTGGAAAAACACCTGGCCCTGGCCCAGGAGGCCCGCCAGCAGGGCGCCGATCTGATCGTCTTCCCCGAACTATCGCTGACCGGTTATGTGTTGCAAGACTTGACCAGCGCTGTGGCCCATCGCCCTACCCCAGACGACCCGATCTTCGCCCCGCTGTTGGAAGCCAGCCGGGGGATCGACCTGGTGGTGGGCTTTGTGGATGAAGACCGCCGCCACCGCTTTTTCATCGCCGCGGCCTATCTCTCGCAGGGCCAGGTGGCGCATGTCCATCACAAGGTCTACCTGCCCACGTATGGATTATTCGATGAAGGTCGCTTCTTCGCCTGGGGCGACAGTTTGCGGGCTTTCGACACCCGCTTTGGGCGCATGGGCATGCTGATCTGCGAAGACTTCTGGCACGCCTCGCCGCCCTATCTGCTGTGGCTGGATGGGGCCGATCTGCTGCTGCTCACCTCGGCTTCCCCCGGCCGCGGCCTGACGGAAGACCCCCGGCTCGAATCGGCCCGCTGGGTAGAACATATCAACCAGGCCTACGCCAGCCTGTTCACATCCTTCATCGTCCACGCCAACCGGGTGGGCTACGAAGACGGGCTGAACTTCTGGGGCGGCTCGACCGCCTTCGACCCCGATGGGCGCCTGATCGTCCAGGCCCCCTATCACCAGGAGTCTCTGACCCTGGCCCAGATCGACCTCAACTACCTGCACCGCACGCGGTCCCGCCTGCCGCTGCTGCGCGACGAGCGCACCGCCCTGGTGCTGCGGGAAATGAACCGCATCGCCGGCGGAGGCGGTCATTGCTGATTTCTGAATTATTCCATTTAGATTGCCTGAGTGAAAAAGACAAAATGTAGCCATGAATAAAGAAAAACTAATCTTGTTTTTTAATCTGATTATCGACTATGGCCCCATTATCATTACCGTTCTGATGGGCGCATATGCTGCATTTTCAACTCTGGAAGGCTCTACAAACTCGGAACAAATGCTGCAATGGGTATTAGCCATCCTGTTGCTGATTACATCCACACAATTAGTAGATCGTTTCCGGGTATTACGAAGCACAGATAAAAAGCTAGATCAGGTAATCACTATTTCCCGAGGAATGGCGGGGCCTAAGGGTTTTTGGCTTGAAAGTATGCCAGATTTGCGTGTGCGCCTTTCAAAAGCGCATTCGATTTCAATTAGTGGGGTAAGCCTGGCAGGGACAAGCAATCAATTCAACACAATCTCACAGGAACGATTGAAATCTGGCGTACCGATTCGTTTGCTGGTATGTGATCCTGATCCCACCACGCCAACTGCAGATATAGCGGCGTATCGCATCGAGAAACACCAGGATCCCGATACCCTGCGGCGAGCAATCAATCATGCGCTGGATAATTTTTCGTTAGTGGCCAAAGTTGATCCGAAGCGAAAAAATCTCAAGATCAGGCTCCTGCCCTATCCACCCACCTTTGGAATCTGGATCATCGATTATGGCCTGCCAAATGCTGAGATTTGGGTAGAGATCTATGCATTTCGTCAAACGCCCGAACCAGCGTTTCAGTTATTGCCCCGCCGCGATGGCGAATGGTACGAGTTCTTTGCTGATCAATTTGAAAAGATGTGGTCTGCAAGCCGAGAATGGGATGCGATCCAAAAAACCTATCTCAAGTAGACAAGTAGGATTGGTCTTTTGCAGCCGATGCATCCGTATTCATTCGCGCAAATCCGTGTCCTGAAATCTAAAGCAGCGTCGATAGGTGATTTATGGATCTGACGATTAATACCGACCTGGCTCGCACGATCCTGACCGGCTTCATCCGCTCGGAGATCACCCGGGCCGGGTTCCAGCGGGCGGTGGTGGGGCTTTCCGGCGGGGTTGATTCGGCCGTCTCGTGCTACCTGGCCGCCGAAGCCCTGGGGCCGCAAAACGTGCTGGCGGTGCGCCTGCCCTACCGCGCCTCCTCGCCCGATTCGCTCGAACACGCCCAAATGGTCATCGACGCCCTGGGCGTGCAGGCCCTGACGGTCGAGATCACCGACATGGTCGATCCCCTGTTCGAGCGTTTCCCCGACGCCTCCCCCACCCGGCGCGGCAACGCCATGGCCCGCGCCCGGATGATCGTGCTGTACGATCAATCGGAGGCATTCCACGGGCTGGTGGTGGGCACCGGCAACAAGACCGAAATCTTGCTGGGCTATTCCACCCTGTACGGCGACGCGGCCTGCGCCCTCAACCCGCTGGGCGACCTGTATAAGACTCAACTGCGCCAGCTGGCCGACGCCCTGGGCGTGCCGCCGCCCATCATCGCCAAGCCCCCCTCGGCCGACCTGTGGGTGGGCCAGACCGACGAGGGCGAGTTGGGCTTCACCTACGAAGAAGTGGACCGCCTGCTCTACCGCCTGGTAGATCAACGCTACAGCCCGGATGAGTGTATAGCAGCCGGCTTCGACAAAGCCTTTGTGCAGGCAGTGGTCAGGCGCATTCAGCGCAATCACTTCAAGCGCGTCCTGCCGCCCATCGCCAAGCTCAGCAACCGCACCATCGGCTATGATTTCCTCTACCTGCGCGACTGGGGGACGTAGAAGATTAATTCTTCCGGCTTTGCCGGGAAAATTTTTCTATTTTGGGGTTTGCGGGCGGCTGCGCCGCCCGCAAACCCCAAAAATATAGATCAAATTCCGCCATCCATCCGCAATCCTACCATGTCTTTACGCATTCCTCCTTCTTTACGTTACCCCAAGTTTCGCTACCTGTGGCTGGGCCTGATGATCTCCATCGCCGGGTCGCAGATGCAGGTATCGGCCATCCACTGGCACATCCGAGAACTGACCGGCGAGCCAAACCCGCTGGCCCTGGGCGGGATCGGCCTGGCCCGCATCCTGCCGGTGATTATCTTCTCGCTGGTGAGCGGCTCGGTGGCCGACGCCTTCAACCGCCGCACAGTGTTGTTCATCACCCAAACCGCCATGGCTCTGACGGCAGTGGGCCTGTCGCTGCTAACCCTGTCGGGTCACATCAACATCTGGGCCATCTATGCGCTCACCGCCCTGCAAGCCGTGGCCGTCTCGTTCGACGGGCCAGCCCGCCAGGCCATCGTTCCCAACCTGGTGCCGGCCCACGACCTGCCCAGCGCCTTCAGCATGACCTCCATCGCCTTCAACACCGGGGCCATCCTCGGCCCGGTTCTGAGCGGCTTTGTGATCGCAGGCTGGGGGCTTTCGGCGGTCTATCTGGCAAATGCGGTCTCGTTTGGGGCGGTGATTCTGGCCCTGCTGCTGATCGGCTCCATTCCTCAGGCCCAAGGGGCCAGCGCCCCGCGTGTCAGCCGCCAGTCGATTGTGGATGGCATCCAGTTCATCACCGCCAATCCGATCATCCTCAGCACCATGCTGATCGACTTCTTTGCCACCTTCTTTTCGTCGGCCAATACGATGATGCCGATCATCGCCCGCGACATCCTGCATGTGGGCGAGCGCGGCTACGGCCTGCTGTCCTCGGCCCAGGCGATTGGCTCGGTGAGCGCCGCCCTGGTGATCTCGCAAATGAGCGGCATCCGCCGCCAGGGGGTGGTCTTCCTGTCCTCGGTGGTGGTATTCGGGCTGGCGACGGTGGGCCTGGGCCTGAGCGCCGACTTCAGCCTGGTGATGGGATTCTTGATCCTGATCGGCGCGTCCGACTCGGTCAGCACCATCATCCGCAACACCATCCGCCAGCTTGCCACGCCCGATCATATCCGCGGCCGGATGACGGCCATCAACCAGATCTTCTTCCAGGGCGGGCCGCAGTTGGGCGAAGTCGAGGCGGGGGTTGTAGCTCAGATCTTTAACGTGCCGGTTGCCATCATCAGCGGCGGAATAGGCTGCCTGATCGCAATCCTGCTGATTGCCTGGCGCTGGCCGCAGCTGATCCGCTACGACCAGCACCCCCAGCCGGTGGGCAGCTAATCATTCTCATTCTTCCGGCTTCGCCGGCAGCTCCCCACTCAAGCGTGGTGGAGGTGACTGGCGAGCTTCGCTGGCCTGGAAAGAGGGGTCATCGTGGATTTTGGCGCACTTCGTGCGCCAAAATCCACGCAACATCTCTTTTTGCTGTTCCACGGTTTAATAAGGTGGCGCCGCTTTGCCCACAAATGGGCTGATGATAGAACTTTCCCCGGCGAAGCTGGAACACCCGGTCCTATCAGTGAAGCGGCAGGCGGATCACCACCTGGGTGGACCAGGCGGCGGACGGCTCGATAGCCAGCGAGCCGCCCAACACGGCTAGCAGCGTGCTGTGCAGCGCCAGCCCATGCCCGGCTGGCTTCTCTCCATCGGCCGTCGCCCCCATGCCCACCCCATTATCTCGAATCCAAACCTCCAACGGATCGTCGCCCTGCAGGGCCAGGCTCAGATGCCGCGCGCGAGCGTGACGAGCGGCATTGCGGATGGCCTCGCGGGCGGCGTAGAAGATCACCTCGGCCTGGACTGGCGAAAGCTGCCCGGCCCGCGCCTCGGCCGCCGGGGTGATCTGCCAGCTTACCTGGTCGAAGGCCCCTTTGAACTCATCCTGGATCACCTGGCGCAGCGCCTCCCCCAGGCCCAAGCGCACCGCGGCGGGCGTGGTGGCCGAGGGCAGATCGCGCAGCAGCCCGGATAACTGGCGGTGGGCGGCTATGAGCAGCGCCTGCGGGTCATCCTCGCCCGGCGCTAGCGCTGCGCCAGAGGCCCCCAGGGCCAGCAGCGCGGCGTGCAGGCGCGGCAGCACTTCGTCGTGGATGGCGCGGCGGGTGCGCTGGTCGATCACCTGGCTTTCGGCCAGCTGGCGGCGCTGTAAGTCCATCAGGCGGCGGGCCATCTCGGCGCTGGCCTGCAAGTCTACCAGCCGTTCCCCGGCCGCCCTGGCGATTTCCATCTCTTCCTGGGTATACGGGCCGTCGTCGGCCTTATCGCCCAGCCACAAGACCCCACACAGGCCGCGCTCGTTCCACAACGGCACTGCCCAGCGCATCCCGGCGGCGTGTTCGCCTTCCAACGGAACGCACAGCACGTCCGGCGGCCCTTCGACCCGCCCGGCCTCCAGCGCCGATGGGAGACCAGGCGCCTCCCCGGCCAGGCCAAACCACAGCGCTTCGCCGAATAAGGGCGCCAGCGAGCCGCGCGGAGATAGGGCCGCCCGGCGGGCGTTCAACACCTGGCGGCACAACGCATCAAAAGAGGCCTGCACGCCGGTAACCGGATCGTCTGGCAGCGCAGCCGGGCCAGGCCCGCCGGACAGCAGGCGAGCATACAACTGCGAGCTGACGACAAACGGGCGCAGATCGTCCAGCAGGCGCTGGCGCTCGGCATACGAGCGCCAGCTTACCAGGGCGTAGAACAGGGTCATCAATCCGGCGCTGACCAGCAGGCTGTAGATCGTGGGCAACCCCAGGGTCAGGCTCAGGCTCACCGCCGCGCTGTAACCGGCAGCCAGGATCACCGCCCGCCGCCAGTAGCGCTGCAAGCCCCGCCGGGGCAGCGTCCGGCCGGTGAAAATCTCGTAAGCGGTGATGGCCTGCCCGATCAACAGCACCGCCAGCCCGATCAGCCCGGCGATGAGCAAATCCAGCCCGGTGACCAGCGTCCCCAGGCGGGGCGGCAGCGGGCCGGGCGAGTCCAGCGCATCCAGCGGCAGCCAGGCTCTCTGGGCCGCCAGGGCTACCCAACCGATAAAACCGGCCACCAGCAAGCCCACCAGCAGCAGGGTCAGGCTGGCGACAAACAGCCAGGGGTTGGCCCGCCGCCGGGCCTGCCCGCCCATTAGCCGCAGGGTTGGCCCCGGTCGAGCCAGGGCCTCCAGGCTCAGCCCCATGCACGCCAGGATGAAGGGCGGGTAGAGCAGCAGCACCGGCCAGCCCGTGACCGCCGCCGGAACCCGCTCCAGCCCGGCCATAACCGCAAAGGAGGGCAACGGGCTGGCGTACCCGGCCAGGGCCAGCAGGGCCAGAGTGGCTGCGCCCAACAGGATCAGCCAGGGCCGGTGACGGCAGGCCACCGCCCCCGCCCCCGGCTCCCAGGCCCCGGCATACCACAGCATGACCGCATACCAGGCATACGGGGCCAGGATGACCGGCACCCAGCCCAGGCGCCACCAGAAATCGCCCGCCAGGGGCGCATACACTCCATAGCCCAGGATGGCGGTATGGCTGAGGAAGAACAGCGCCCCACCCAACAGCCCGCCGCCGGTCATCCAGATGCCCCAATGGCGCTGCTCGGCGTTGAGCAGCACCGTCAGCCCCAGCCACAGCAGGAGAATGGTGTTGAACAGCGACACTGCCAGCGCCGCCCAGTCGAGGAAGAAGATTCCGCTCACCTGGCCGCCTTATTCCATTCCGGGGAAACGATAGACGGACCAGCGCCCGTTCTCATCCATCACCTGGGCTTCGCCCTGCTCGTTCCAGGCCAGCAAGCGCCCGGCCTGTACGATCAGTGCGGCCCGGGTGCGGGCGGTCTTTTCGTCGGCGGCGGTGTCGGCCAGGCCCCAGGCCAGGTAGATCTGGCCGTTGGTGCGGCTGACGCTGCGCTTATCGCGCACCCCCAGCCGGGCGGCGATCTGCTCGTTGGTCAAGCCCTGGGCCAGCAGGCGAGCCACGGCCTGCTCGTTTGGCTCTAACAGGGCCAGCGGGTCTTGCTCGTCCTTCTGGCGCACCTCCTGCACCCGCGCCTCAATCTCCGGGTCGATAAAGCTGCGCCCGGCCAGCGCGTTTCGGATCAGCGGGGCAATCATGCCCGGCAGCAGGTAGTTCGATTTGCGCACGTAAGCGTAATGACTGAGGATGCCCGAACGCCGGAAATCGCGGTAATAGCGGTCGTCGTCCTGGATCGAATAGAACACTACCGGGAAGCGCGGAAACTCGCGCCGCAGGGCCACCGCAGCCTGGATGCCGTTCATCTCGCCAGCCAGTTGCACATCCAGCAGGGCGGCCTGGGCCGGTTCGGCCTCCCCGGCGGCGGCCTTCAGGCAGTAATCCAGGACCGCTTCACCCCGCTCGCTGCTGTGCGTCACCCGCACCAGGCCGGTAGCCTCCAGCCCGGCCTTCAGCGCCTGGCGCAGCCGGGGATGGTCTTCAATCAGAATCAAAGGGATCATGCGCACCTTACCTCACCTGAGGATAGATTAACGATGGACTGCGCTTCTGTCAAGCACTTGAGTGCGGCCCATGCGCGCCTTAAGCGCTGGCTTTCAGCCCCGGCGCAGCCTATAATCGGCTCTAAAGTATATCTGTCCGACCCCTGGAGGCGTTATGAACATTGACATTATTGTAGTCTACCAGCCCCGCTACACACACGGGCATGAGATGAACTTTGTGCCGTCGATTACCGGCATTCACCTGGCGGCCCTGACTCCACCCGAACATACCGTGCGGGTATTCCACCAGCAGCTTCAGGCCATCGACTTTGACACCCCGGCCGACCTGGTGGCGCTGTCGTTTTTCAGCGGGTTCGCCAACGAAGCCTACCGCCTGGCCGACAAGTTCCGCCGCCGCGGCCGGCGGGGGGGCGTGGTCGGGCCACACGCCACCTTCTGGCCGGAAGAAGCCCTGCGCCACGCCGACGCGGTGGTGGTGGGCGAAGCCGAGTCGGTTTGGGCGGCGCTGCTGGCCGACGCGGCCGCCGGGCGGCTTCAGCCGCGCTACATCGGCCAACCCCTGCCCCTGAACGGGCTGCCCACCCCGCGCTACGATCTGCTCGACCCGGGCTTCTTCGTGCGCCGGGTGGTTCAGGCCACCCGGGGCTGCCCGTTCTTCTGCTCGTTCTGCTCCGTCCCGGCGGTGAACCCCGGTTTCCGGGTGCGCCCCATCCCCGAAGTGCTGCGCGACATCGCCTACAACGATTTCCCCTTCTGGTGGCAGCGCAAGGTGGTCTGGTTCTGGGACGATAACCTGACCGCCAAACGGGCCTACATCAAAGACCTGCTGCGGGCCATGATCCCGCTCAAGAAGTGGTGGCTGACCCAGGCCAGCCTGGACATTGCCAAAGACCCGGAACTGCTCGACCTGATGCGTCGGTCAGGATGCATTGGGGTGTTCCTGGGCATCGAGAGCTTTGGCGAAGAATCGCTCAAGTCGGCCAATAAGCGCCAGAACAAGGTGGATTATTACAAAGAGAGCATCGCCATGATCCATTCGTATGGCATCAGCGTGATGGCCGGGTTCATCGCCGGGTTCGACGGCGACACGCCGGACAGCATCCTCGAGATGGCCGACCGGCTATACGAAGTCGGCGTCGATGTGCCGTTCCTGAGCGTGCTGACGCCCTACAAAGGCACGCCCCTGTACAACGAACTGGAGCGCGACGGGCGGCTGCTCTCGGAGCGCGGTTGGGAGTTCTACAACGGCTACAACGTGGCCTTCCAGCCGGCCGGCATGTCGCCCGAAGCGCTGCAAGAAGCTCACCGCCGGTTGTGGCGGCGGGCGTTTTCGCCGGGCCACGTGCTGCGCCGGATGGCGCGCTCTACCCGCCTGCGCTTTGGGGCCTTCCTGCTTTCGCTGGCGATGAACGGCTTTTACGGCTTCAAAGCCCTGCGCGGCAACGCCCCGCGCGATATGCCCCTGCCCGAATGGGAATTCAGCCGGCCGCAGGCAGAGGCGGATTTCTCGATCGCGTAAGAATTGCTCTATTGGAGGTTCAGCAGACGGCTGCGAGCGCCTTCAAAAAAGAGAGGTTGCGTGGATTTTGTCGCACTTCGTGCGACAAAATCCACGATTAAGCTTCTTTGGACGGAAGAGCCATCAATTCCTTGCCAGGCGGCAGGTTATCGGGTACAGTTCAGGCGTGATGCGCATCCTCTTTGTGGCCGATGGCCGCTCACCGATTGCTCGCAACTGGATCGACTATTTCCTGGCCGCCCCGAACGACTACGAAGTACACCTGGCATCGACCTTTGCCTGCACGCCCGACCCACGCCTGGCCTCGTACACCTTTATCCCGCTGGCCTTCAGCCAGGCCAAAGCGGCCCATCCCCCCCTATCCCCCCTCCCCTCTGGGGAGAGGGGGCCAGGGGGTAAGGGCCGGCCCCTGGGTGGGGCGCGGCTGGTGGGCCTGCGTACGGCCATCCGCCAATGGCTTGGCCCGCTGACCCTGCCCGGCGCGGCCCGCGTCCTGCAGGCCCTGGCCCGCCAGGTGCAGCCCGACCTGGTTCACGCCATGCGCATTCCATTCGAGGGGATGCTGGCCGCCCAGGCCAGGCTGCAAACGCCGCTGCTGATTTCGATCTGGGGCAACGATTTCACCCTGCACGCCCCCGCCACCTCCTGGATGGGCGCTCTGACCCGCCGCACGTTGCAAGCCGCCGCCGCCCTGCACGCCGACTGCCGCCGGGATGTGCGCCTGGCGGCCGATTGGGGCTGGCAGGCCCAGAAACCGGCCATCGTGCTGCCCGGCGCAGGCGGCATCCAGACCGGGCTGTTCTATCCGCCGTCCCAGCCGGTGCAGGCGCCGGTCATCGTCCAGCCACGCGGTTTTCGGGCCTATGTGGATAACCGAACCTTCTTCCGGGCCCTGCGGCCGGTAATCCAGGCCCGCCCGGAAACGCGGGTGATCTGCCCCAACATGGCCGGAGAGGCCCAGGTTTTGAGCTGGCTGGCCGAATGGCAGCTGACCCCGGCGGTGAGCCTGCTGCCGCAGCAGACCCGGCCCCAGATGGCTGATCTGTTCCGCGCCGCTCGGGTGGTCGTCTCGCCCACAACCCACGACGGCACGCCCAATACCCTGCTGGAAGCGCTGGCCTGCGGCTGTCTGCCGGTAGCCGGCGATCTAGAGTCGCTGCGTGAGTGGATCATCCCCGGCGCGAATGGTCTGCTGGTTCCGCCGGGCGATCCTGCTCGCCTGGCCCAGGCTATCCAGCAGGCCCTGGACAACGACGCCCTGGCCCGCCAGGCTCACCAGATGAACCCTCAGATCATCACCGAACGGGCGGCTTATCCCCAGGTGATGGCTGCCGCCGCCGGGTTCTATCGCCGCCTGGCTGAAGACTAACCAGGCCTATCTGCTGGAGATAGAAATTTTTCCGGGTATCCCCCAGTAAATCGTGAAACAGGCATGGCGCTCTTCAAGCGCCTTCGAACAGAGACGTTGCGTGGATTTTGCCGCACTTCGGGCGACAAAATCCACGATTAACCCGCTTTCGGCGAAGCCGGAAGAACCCACAAAATAAAACGAGGAGATGACCGGTTCTTGCCGTGGGTCATCTCCTCGTTTTGATTCGGGCAGCTTTTTAGCGCCCCGGGTTCATCGTCAGGGCTTCTTTTTCAATCTCCGTCAGGCGCTTGAGCATAGCCTCAATCATGCTCTGCACGCCGCGCCCAATAGGCCGGTTCGCCAGGTCTTTATTGAACATGAACGGCTCGCCCCGGTTGGCCGCGTTAAGAGCAATATCGTTGGCGGCCGGGATGACCGCCATCACCGGCTGGTTGAACGCCTGGCCCAGGTTCTCCGGGCCAATGTTGATCCGCTGATCGTACTGGTTCATCACCATCAGCAGCTTTTTCGAGTTCAGGTTAAGCTGCGGGGCCAGATCCAGGAACTTACGCATGCGCGAAATTGCCGGAATGTCTTGAGTCGCTACCAGCGCCACCAGGTCGCTCACATCCAGGGCGGCCAGGGTCACATCGTTGAGGCGATGGGAGGTATCTACAATGACGTAAGCATACTCGGTGCTGAGATAG
>CAYQDU010000064.1:0-20575 GCA_964416275.1 uncultured Anaerolinea sp.
ACCCCACCGCCATCGGCGATTATCCCGAAGCGATGGACAACTACGACCTGGTGCCTTCCGGGCTGATTAAGCTCATCAAGCAGAACTTCAACCTGGGGCTGGATCACGCCGGGACGCAGATCGGCCAGCCAACATCGTTCTTCGTGGGCTGCGCCCTGAACCTGGCCCCGCCAGATTTCGAGCAGGAGGTCAAAAACCTGCGCCGCAAGCTGAAGGCCGGGGCCGATTTTGTGCTCACCCAGCCGGTGTTCGACCCGCCAGCAGCCGAAGCCTTCTTAAAGCGCTATGCCGGGCAGTACGGCCCGCTGCCCGTGCCGGTGCTGGCGGGCATCCTGCCGCTGTATGGGGCGCGTCACGCCGCCTTTTTGCACAACGAGGTGCCGGGAATCAGCATCCCGGAGGCTATCCAGACCCGCATTCAGCAGGCCGGCGAACAATCGCCCTGGGAAGGAACACGCATCGCGGCCGAGCTGGCCCAGGAGATGCGAGCCTGGGCGCAGGGCATCTACCTCATGCCGCAGTTTGGGCGCTACGACCTGGCCGCTGAGATCGTCGAGCGGGTTAAGGCAGATCGCTAATGGCACCCAGAGCGCAAAAGTGGCTCCCTACTCAACCGTGGGAGAATGACTGGCGAGCTTCGCTCGCCTGGAAAGAGTGTTATGTGATGAAGATGGTATTTGCCGGTTTAATTGTGATCCTGTTGTTGGCCGCCTGTTCTGAGGCAACCCCAACCACCTTATACCTGACGGGGCCGCGCGCCACGCGCGACCCAGCCGAAATACACGCTACACTGACCGCCATCAGCCGCCCCGACGCCTTGCCCGACCTCGGCCCTGCCCCGGAGCTGAACAATACCGTCTGGCTCAACACAGCCGCCCCGCTGAACCTGGCTGGTCTGCGCGGCCAGGTGGTGCTGCTGGATATGTGGACCTTCCGCTGAGTGGACTGTCGGGATATGGTCCCCTCGTTGAGGGGCTGGTATGAAACTTACGCCGATCAGGGGTTAGTGGTGATCGGCAATCATTATCCCGAATCGCCGCCGGAGCGCGACCTGAACAACTTGCAGGCCGCCCTGCAAGAGCTGCAAGTGACCTACCCGGTGGCCCAGGATAATGACGGCCTGACCTGGCGCGCCTACCGCAGCCAATACTGGCCCACCCTGTACCTGATTGACCGGCGCGGCCATATCCGCATGGTACATATTGGCTCCGGGCGGGAAGAAGAAATCGAAGCGGCGCTGCTGGCGCTGCTGGCTGAAAAATGAATGCGGCGTTGGAAATTATCGCTGGGGGCGTTGCGCGGCGCACAGCCGCGCAACGCCCCCAGCGATGGTGAAATACGAGGCCCTTATCTTCAGATAGACGGCGGGGGAGTGTAAACGTCGGTCGGAGCGACGACGCGGTTGCGGTTGCGGATCAGGGTGAAATAGGCCACCACAAGCGGGACGATGATAGCAATGACGCCCAGGCACAGCAACACCACGCCCAACCCCAGGGCCGTCTGAGGATCGTTGCTGCCAAAGATATCGATCTCTGCGCCGGGGGTCTGGCTGGCAATGGCCGTTGTCAGCCCAAAGCACAGGGCAAAAAACCCGGGGCAGGCGCACAGCACCACAGTAACCACGGTGGCGACAATGCCAGTCGTTCGTTTATCCATTGCGTTTCCTCCTTGAAACCTGAACAACAATGATGTGCATGGGCCTCACCGCCCACGCACATCATTGTATCCTAAATGGAGCCAACGCGACGTAAAAATTGTGGTTCTTCCGCCGAAGCCGGGAGAACGAACCTTCTTAGCTGCGGATCTTAGCGCCCAGCTCTTTATCCAGGGCGCGGATGATGCGCTGGCGGATTTTCTGGGCCTCGTCATCGGTCAGGGTCTTGTCGTAGGCCTGGTAGGTCAGGTTGTAGGCCAGGCTCTTCTTGCCCGCCCCAATCTGCCCGCCGCGGTACAGGTCGAACAGGCGCAGGCCGGCCAGAGTCTTGCCGCCCGCCTGGCGGATGACTGCCTCCACCCGCTCAGCGGGCAGGTCCTCATCCACGATCACCGCCAGGTCTTCCAGAACCGGCGGATAGGCCGGCGAAGGCTGCACAGTATAGCGGGCCGGCACCAGGGCCAGGATGGCCTTCAAATCCAGGTCGGCCGCCAGTAAAGGCCAGGCGGGCAGATCGTAGTGCTGGCGCACCAGGGGATGCAGCTCACCCAACACCCCCAGCGGGGTTTCGCCGCTGTAGACCCGGGCGCACTTGCCGGGGTGGAAAGTGGGATACTCGGCCGGCTCGTAGCGCAGGTTAGACAGGTGCAGAGCGCTCAGCAGGGCGTCGATCTGGCCCTTCAAGTCGAAGAAATCCATCGGCTGGCTGTCGGCGGCCTGCCAGGCGGGCAGCTCGCGTCGTCCGGTGAGCGCCAGGGCCAGGCGGGGCAGTTCTTCGGGCAGCGGGCCGTCTTCCGAACCGAGATAGACCGGGCCGATTTCGAACACGGCGATGCGCTCGCGCAGCCGGGCGTTGCGCTCCACCACCTCCAGCACGCTGGACAGCACGCTGTGGCGCAGCACCGCCCGGTCGACCACAATAGGGTTTGCCAGGCGCACATAAGGCTTATCGTCGGCTGGCGAGCCATCGGGCAGGCGGCGGGCCTCGCGCTCCGGCGAGGTCAGGCGGTAGGTGTTGATCTCCTGATAGCCCAGGCTCACCAGCAGGTCGCGGGTCTGTTCTTCGACTTCCAGGTCGGGGTTGCTGCGCTGGGGAGGCAGTTCGGCCGTCAGGCGGGTTTCGGGGATGCGCTCGTAGCCATAGACGCGGGCCACTTCTTCCATCAGATCGGCCACGCCCACAATGCCCTGGCCGATGTCCAGGCGGTGATCGGGGGCCTGGACACAGACCGTGTCGTTGTCGGTGATCTGCACAATGAACTCCAGCCGGGCCAGAAGGTCGGCGATCTGGACGGCGGAAAGCTCAAGGCCCAGCCAGCGGCGCACATCGGCCGGGGTAACGGCCATCACCGGCTGTTCGGGCGGCAGCGGGTATTCATCGATCACGCCCTGGGCCACCGCGCCGCCGGCCAGGCGGCGCATCAGCTCCAGGCCGCGCCGCACGCCGCGCTCGGCCATGGCCGGATGCACGCCGCGCGAGAAGCGGTAGGCAGCTTCGGATTGCAGCTTTTGAGAGGCCGCCGTGCGGCGGATGTTGATGAAGTTCCAGGCCGCCCCTTCCAGCAGGATGTTGCGCGTTTTGGCGCTGATCTCCGACTCGGACCCGCCCATCACTCCGGCAATCGAAAGCGCCCCGGCCGTGTCGCACACCAGCACGCTGTAATCATCCAGCGGGCGATCCACGTCGTCCAGGGTCTTGAGGCGCTCGCCGGGCCGGGCGGTGCGGGTGAGGATGGTAGGGGCCTGGCCCCCGGCGCGCTCCACCAGCACGTCGTAGTCGAAGGCGTGCAGCGGCTGGCCGATCTCCAGCATCACATAGTTGGTGGCGTCTACGATGTTGCTGATCGGGCGCATCCCGGCCAGGCGCAGGCGGCGCTGCACCCAATACGGGCTGGGGCCGATCTCCACGCCCTGGATCAGGCCCAGCACAAAGCGCGGGTTCAGTTCCGGGCTGCGGATTTCGATGAAGGCCTTGCCTTTGATCTCTGGCCCGTTCATCTGCACCGAGTAGTCCGGCAGGCGCAGGGGCTGATTGGTGAGGGCGGCGATCTCGCGCGCCACGCCCAGGTGGCTCAGCACGCGGGCAATGTTGGGGATGATGGCGATGTCGATCACGGCGTCGCCCATGTAATCCACCAGCGGCGCGCCCACCGGGGCGTCGTCGTCGAGGAAGATCACGCCTTCATGCTCGTCGGAGATGCCCAGCTCTTTTTCCGAGCAGACCATCGAATACGACTCGACTCCCCGAATCTTGGCCCGCTTGAGGGTGGTCAAGACCTGGCCGGGCTGGTGGCCGTCATAGATTCTGGCCCCTTCTTTGGCGTAGGCCACCTTGATCGGCCTGGGAAGCCGCCCCAGGCCCTTGTAGGGCAGCAGGTTCGGCGCGCCGGTCAGCACAGTGTGGATCTGCTGGCCATCGTCGAGCTGGCACAGCACCAGGCGGTCGGCGTTGGGGTGTGGGTTGACTTCCAGCACGGCGGCGGTGACGATGGTCTCCCGATCCCAGGACAATCCTTCCACCTTAATATCGTGGTGGCCGGCTCCATGCAGGTCGGGCATGGGCAGGCCCACGATGCGCAGGCCCTCCACCTCCAGCCCGGCCATGGTCAGCTCGTGGCACAGCTCTGGCAGCGGCAGAGCAATATCGACAAAATCTTTCAACCAGGATAAGACGACTTTCATGGCTCTTTCTCCACTAGAACTGTTCCAGGAAGCGCAGATCATTCAGCCACAGGTGGCGGATGTCTTCCACCTGGTGCATCAGCATGGCGATCCGCTCCGGCCCCATGCCGAAGGCGAACCCCATGAACTTGTGCGGGTCGTAGCCGCCGTTGCGCAGCACCACCGGGTGGATCATGCCGCAGCCCAAAATCTCCAGCCAGCCAGATCCGCTGCACACTCCGCAGCCCTTTCCACCGCACAGGAAACACTCCACGTCCATCTCGGCCGAAGGCTCGGTGAAGGGGAAGTAAGATGCGCGGAAGCGGGTGCGCACGTTTTGGCCGAACATGCGCCGGGCGAAGTCGGTCAGGCTGCCTTTCAGGTCGCCCATGGTGATGTCCTCGCCGATCACGATACCCTCCACCTGGTTGAACTGGGTGTCTTTGCGGGCGCTGATCTGCTCGTAGCGATAGCACATGCCCGGCAGGATTACCCGCACCGGCAGGGGGGCCATCTCGCGCATGACGTGAATCTGGCCGGGCGAGGTGTGGGTGCGCAGCACTACGCCGGGGGTGGTGGTGTGGAAGGTATCCCACATATCCCGCGCCGGGTGGTGGGGCGGGATGTTGAGCAGGCCGAAGTTATATTCGTCGGTCTCGACCTCGCGCGTGCGGTAGACCTGGAAGCCCATATCGCCAAAGGCGCGGTAGACCTGGCGCAGGGTGGCGGTGATGGGGTGCAGCCGGCCGCGCACGGGGGAGCGGCCAGGCAGGGTCACGTCCAGGCGGTCAGCGCTCAGGCTGCGCTGCAGGGCTTCGGTGTGCAAAGTCTGGGAGCGGGCCTCCAGGGCGGCCTCCAGGGCGCGCTTGACTTCGTTGGCCCGCCGCCCGATCAGCGGGCGCTCTTCTTTCGAAAGCGCTCCCAGGGCGTCAAAGGTCTTCATCAGCCCTGAAGCGCGGCCCAGGTAGGCCGTTTTCCAACGCTGCAGAGCGTCTTCTTCCTGCACCGCGTCCAGGTCGGCCAACGCCTGGTGTTCGATCTGGTTCAGATCGACCAGGGTTTGATTTTCGGTCATTTGGATACCTCCTTGTGGGTTAGACCACAGGCAACGGGCCGCAGACAACGTGACCACAGACCGCCGGTCGCCTGTGGTCTGTCGTCTGTCGTCTGCTGTGCATCGCTGTGGTGCATCGTCCATCGTCCTTCGGCTAAACAAAAATATCCCGCCCCAAACCGGGACGGGATGCGAGTTCCCGCGGTACCACCCTGCTTGGCCGCCGGAGCGGCCCACCTCAGGCCAGCGTCGGAAGCATAGCCTCCGAGATTGGCTCCCCATCTAACGCCGGGGCTGCGGCCTGGACTACAAGCAAGGCAAAACCGGGGTCTTGCGCCTTCACCCAGGCGGCTCCAAAAGGAACTTCGGCCAGCTTTCACCGGGCGGGGGTTTCAGTCTATGCCGCCCGCTTCCCTGTCGGCTTCCGATGGCCTACTTTCTTTCTTCATCGCCGTTGGTATGTGTGCAGTTGTTTGTGCTTCTATTATCCGCAAAAGCAGATTTATGTCAAGCACGAACCCGCAGATGCTTCTCAAGAGATGTGGCTCTTTTTCTATATGTATGGGTTGGCGGGTGGCTGCGCCACCCGCCAACCCATACATATAGATCAAATCCCGCCCACGGCGGAAGGGCCAAAAAGAGATCGGGCGTGGATTTTGTCGCACTTTGGGCGACGAAATCCACGATCAGCCTCTTTCCTGGCGAGCTTCGCTCGCCAGCCACCGCTACCCCGGTTGAATGGAGAGCTGCCCTCTTCCGGCTTCGCCGGAAAAGAAGTACTATACGGAACAGCCGGATCAAGCTGGTTCCGGCGGCTTCGCCAAACATCAACGCATTGCAAAGGTGGATCATGGTCAAATATTCTTTTCAAAACGATTATGCCGAGGGGGCGCATCCCCGAATTTTGGAGGCCCTGCTGCGCACGAACGATACCCAGGAGATTGGCTATGGCGAGGATCAATACAGCCTGGAGGCCGCCCGGCTGATTCGCCAGAAGATCGAGAACCCGGAGGCGGAAATCCAATTCGTGAGCGGCGGGACGCAGGCCAACCTGATTATGCTCTCGTCCTTCTTGCGCCCGTTCGAGTCGGTCATCGCGGTCGATTCGGGGCATATCTGCGTCCATGAAACCGGCGCTATCGAATCGACCGGCCACAAAATCCACCCGGTCCGAGGGCAGGATGGCAAGGTGACGGCGGCCGAAATTCGCGCCGTGGTGGCCGAGCATTACTTTGAACACATGGTCAAGCCGCGCGCGGTGTATATCTCACAGTCCACCGAAGTCGGCAGCGTGTACGCGGCGCATGAACTAGAGGCGCTGGCGGCGGTGTGCAAAGAGCTGGGCCTGATCTTTTACCTGGATGGGGCGCGCCTGGGCGCGGCGCTGACGTGCGCCTCGGCCGACATAAGCTTACCCGCCCTGGCCGGCCTGGTGGATGCGTTCTATATCGGCGGCACCAAGAACGGCGCGCTGCTGGGCGAGGCCCTGGTCATTACCAACCCCCAACTGAAAGCCGATTTCCGCTACCTGATTAAGCAAAAAGGAGCGCTGCTCTCGAAAGGACGCGTGCTGGGAATTCAATTCTTAGAGCTTTTCCGCGACGATCTGTACTTCGACCTGGCCCGCCACGCCAATCACATGGCGCAGCAGCTCACGCACGGGCTGGAAGCGTTGGGCTGCCCGTTTTTCATCGCCTCGCCCACCAACCAGATTTTCCCCATTCTCCCCAACGCGGTGATTGAAACGCTCAACCCGATGTACCGCTTTTACGTGTGGAGCAAGGTCGACGAGCAGCATTCCGCCATTCGCCTGGTCACATCCTGGGCCACGCCGCAAGCAGCAATCGACGAATTTCTGGCCGACCTGCGGCAAATGGTATCATCCCATTGAACCGTGGAGCGGGCCTGGCGCTCTGCAAGCGCCTTCAAAAAGAGTTGTTCCGTGGGGAGCTACCCGGCAAATCATGGCCGCCGCGGCCCTGCCCCAGGGCTCACTCGCCCATCGCACCGATCATGCGCTCGACGAACTGGGTGATGACAATATCCGGGTTTTCGCGGGCGATGATGGTCTCGTCCACTTTGTACGAGCGGATAAAGACCACCCGCGAGAAGTGTTCCTGCAGATAGGGGATCAGGGCCAGGGCGAACGAGTCGTGAAAGACTACCGCCGTGGGCAGGCTGGGGTCATCCACCTGGCTGACCACGGCGGCGCGGTCGCCGGGCAGGGGGTAGCCCAATGGGACGATCTGCGCCCGGCGCTGGAAACGCGGAATGAGCTGCACTTCGGTTTCGCTCAACCAGTTTTGCATCGAGATCATTGGGGCCAGCCCCAGGCCGGGGATTTCGGTGCGGATGATCTCATAATCGGCCAGGTCGTGCGCCTTGAGGGCCGGGAAGTCGGCGCCAAGGGTGCGGATGATCTCCTGATAAGCGTAGAACGCGCCCAGGTAATTCCAGTGGGTGTCGGTGCGGTAATATACCGTATCGTGGGTCTTGGCTTCCAGCAGGACCGGGCGCAGGTCGAGGATGGGCAGGCGGGCGTGGCTGCGGTTGTAGTCCAGCAGTTGATCCAGGCGCGTGCCGGGCTGCACCTTGCGCCGGTTAGCGGGCAGATATTCGGGGTAGATGGTGTGCTTATCCGGGGCCACGATCACCAGGAAGCGGGCCGTATCCGGGTTGGCGCGCTTGCGCGCCCGGCTCAGGTTGGCGCTGATGTGCGCCAGGTCTTTCTCGCTCAACGGGGCCAGGCCCTGGTAATCCAGCAGGCAGTCTTCAGCGTCCAGGTACAGCCAGCCGTCCCGGCCCATCACCACCAGGTCTTGCGGCGAGGTCGCCAGCCAACCAGCGCGCAGTTGGTTCGACCACTGGATCAGCTCGTTGCGCCAGCCGTAGTGATCGTTGAAATAGGCTTCGCTGGCCGGGGGCCATTTCAGCCAGTCGGCCAGCGAGCGGGGCGCTTCCGGCCAGGCGGCCACCCGGCGGTTCTCCGGGTTGGGGGCTTCGTTGCCCATCCGCAGCGCATAGCTGAGCAGGGGCAGGCCGAGCAGAAACACCCCCAGGGCGGCCACGGCCAGGTCGGCCGGGGCGGCTCCGCGCTGCAGGGCGGCGGCAAACCCCAGGCTTAGCCCAACGAACAGCAGCCCGGCCGCCAGGCCTTGAAAGACACGGTTGGCCGGGCTTTGGGCGTGCTGGGCGTCGCACTCGCTTTCGATCAGCGGCGCGTCGTTGGCCAGGCTGGCGGCCGGGCTGGTGGTGAAGATGTGCAGCCCATCGCCCAATAGCATCAGGTCGTCCACCCCGGTCGAAGCGTAGGGAAAAAAGCGGCGCAGATCGCCGCCCGGCCACTGGCAGGCGTTGCCGCGCCCGGTGACGACGCCCACCTGGCTGACGATCTTCTCGCCCGGCTGCGCCCCCAGGTTGAGGCGCAGGCGATAGATGTGCCCGGCGGGCAGGTCGAAACGCAGGATCTGCTCGCTGTTGGCCGGGGCCTGGGCCGAGACGCTCTGATTGGGGTCCCAGTGCAGGCGCGGGCGTGGGCTGGTGTCGTAATCCAGGGCCAGGCGGTCGGCCTGGTCAGAGCGCAAACCAATCCACAGCGAGCGCTGGGCCGCCGGGCGCGCCGCCAGCGGGTTCAGGTTCAGCCGGTTCAGGAAGATTACAAACGTCAGCCCGGTGACCGTCAGGCTGAGCAGCAGGGCCGCCGTCCAGCGGGCGGCAGGCAAGCCAGATAAAAGGTGGATTCTTGGCGTCATGTTACAACCAGGGTGACTGCTCAGCCAACGCACCGCCTAAAACCGAAAATAAATGAACGGTTGGGCGGCCGCCCCAGCCAGGTACAGGGCCGAGGCGATCAACAACAGGAGAGCCAGGCCGCCGGCGACCACCGGCCCCCAGGCTCCATAGCGCGGGTGGGCCGGGTCTGACCCGGCCAGGCGGGCTTGCAGCCCCGGCCAGAGCGGAACGGCCAGCAGCCCGCCGATCAGCAGCGCCAACAGGCGCTCGTTGTTCAGCGCCAGGGCCGGGTCATACAGCCCGGCGGCCCCATTCAGGCCCAGCATGGCCCCCAGGTAGGCGGCGGCCGAGCCTAAACTGGGGCTGCGGAAGATCACCCAACTGGCGAGGATCGCCAGCCCGGCGTATAGATGGCGCAGCGCGGCGGGCCGGGCGCTGAGCCAGCTCCCAAAGCGGGTGCGCTCCAGGGCGATAAAGCCGCCCTGCGCCAGGCCCCAGGCAATGAACGTCCAGGCAGCGCCATGCCACAGCCCGGTAAGCAGAAAGACAATCAGGATGTTGCCGTAGACGGCGAAGTTCTGGCGCCGGTTGCGCCGCCGCTCAAGCGGGAAATAGACGTAATCGCGGAACCAGTTCGAGAGCGTGATGTGCCAGCGCCGCCAGAAATCGCTGATCGATTGGGCGAAGTAGGGGTAGTTGAAATTCTCTGGCAGGCGATAGCCCAGCATCTGCGCCGCGCCGAGGGCCATGTCGGTATAGCCGGAAAAGTCGTAGTAGATTTGCAGCGCAAAGCCCAGCGCCCCCAGCCAGGCGATCCCGGCCGAAAGCTGCCCCGGCGGAGCGCCGAAGACAAAATCGGCCAGCCCGCCCAGAGGAGCAGCCAGCAGGGCCTTTTTTGCCAGCCCGAAGGCAAAGCGGCGCAGCCCGGCGGCCACGCTCGCCAGGCTAAAGGCCGGCGCGTCGATCTGGCGATCCAGATCGCGGCAGCGAATCAGCGGCCCGGCGATCAGCTTGGGGAAGAAGGAAAGACAGAAGGCAAAGCGCAGCAGGTTTTTCTGCGCTGGGTGCAGCCGGCGCGAGACGTCAAATAAATAGGAAACGGCCTGGAAGGTGAAGAACGAGATGCCGGCCGGCAGGGCCTGGCTGAGAGCAGTAAAGTAGGCCATCACCCCCGAAGGCACGCCTACCCCCAACGGAGCCAGGGCCAGGTCGAGGTTCACCAGCAGGAAGGCGCCGTACTTATAGAAACCCAGCCCGGCCAGGTTCAGCCCTACCCCCAGGGCGGTGGGCAGGCGCGGGCTTTGCCCGTTTTCCAGTCGGGTCCCAATCCAGCGGCCCAGGGCGTAGTTTCCCAGGGTCGAGAGCCACAATAGCGGAAGCTGGCGCGGGTCGCCCCAGGCGTAAAAGACCCAGCTCAGGCCCACCAGCAGCCCCAACCGCAGCCGCCGCCCGGCCAGGGCGTAGGCCAGCAGGCCGGCAGGCAAAAAGACGTAGAGGAAGATCGGAGCGCTAAACAGCATCCACGCCTGCCCTACTTTTGGGAAAGGCAGGCGGCCGCGGCCGTCTACCTTTCCCAAAAACCCTTATTCTTCTTTCCGCAGGTGCGGGAACAGCAGCACGTCGCGGATGTTGGGACTGTCGGTGAGCAGCATCACCAGCCGGTCGAGGCCCATGCCAAAGCCGCCGTTGGGCGGCATCCCATAGCGCATAGCGCGCAGGTAATCCTCATCCATTGGGTGGCGCTGTTCGTCGTCTTTGGCGTAATCGCGGCCCATCTCCAGGAAGCGGGCTTCCTGGTCGAGCGGGTCGTTCAGCTCGGTGAAGGCGTTGCAGATTTCCATCCCAGCCATGAAGCCCTCAAAACGCTCGACGGTGTTGGGGTCGCCGGGGATGCTTTTTGCCAGGGGCGAAATCTCGCGCGGGTAGTTATACAGGAAAGTGGGCTGGACGCAGGCCGGCTCCAGATAATCGCTGAGGAGCTGGTCGATCAGTTTGCCGCGCGGGTCGGCCGGGTTCACCTGCATGCCTTTGGCGCGCATGGCGGCGGCCAGCGTCTCGACAGTGGGATACTGATGGATGTCGATTCCGGATGTGTCGAGAATGCCCTGGCGCAGTTCGATCCGCCGCCAGGGTGGGGTCAGGTCAATCGTCGCGCCCTGGTAGGCCATTTGCAGGCCGCCCAACACCTGCTGGGCCACGTAGCACACCATCTGTTCGGTCAGGTCCATCACCTGCAAATAATCGGCGTAGGCCCAATAGAATTCGAGCATGGTGAATTCGGGGTTGTGCGAGCGGTCCACGCCCTCGTTGCGGAAGTCGCGCCCGATCTCATACACCCGTTCCAGGTTGCCCACCAGCAGGCGTTTCAGGTACAGCTCGAACGAGATGCGCAGGTACAGGTCTTGCTTGAGCTGATTGTGATGGGTGATGAAGGGCCGGGCGGCCGCCCCACCGTAGATGGGCTGCAAGACCGGGGTTTCGACTTCCAAAAAGCCGCGCTCATCCAGGAAATCACGCAGAGAGCGGGTGATGGCCGCCCTGGCCCGGAACACCTTGCGCACATCAGGGTTCACCGCCAGGTCAGCGTAACGCTGGCGGTAGCGCAGCTCCGTCTCAGATAGGGTGGCGTGCTGCACCAGCTCGCCATCCACAACCTGATCTTTGGCCGCCGGCAGGGGGGTGATGGCTTTGGCCAGCATACGGAAGGAGGTCACCCGCAGGGTGACTTCGCCAGTGCGGGTGCGGAACATCTCGCCGGAAGCCTGGACGAAATCGCCCAGGTCGAACTCCTTGTTGAACAGGTTGAACAGCTCGTCGCCCAGGTCGTTCTGGCGCACGAAAAGCTGAACCCGGCCCTGGCCGTCTTCCAGGTGGGCGAAGGTGATCTTCCCCATCATCCGCATCGAGCGCAGGCGGCCGGCGACAGTGACCGCCACCGGGGCGGCATCCGGCCCGGCCTGTTCGCTGGCCTCAAAGGCGGCGATGGCCTGGGCGCTGGTGTGGGTGCGCTCGGCCCGGGTCGGATACGGCTCGATCCCCTGGGCCTGCAGGCGGGCGATTTTTTCCAGGCGCTGCTGTTCGAGATTAGAATAATTTGCAGGCATAAAGTCCTTCCTTACTCGATTCAAAACAAAAGCCCCGCGCGGTCTGTTGCTGGCGCGGGGCTGAATTTCACAGACCCCAGATCAGTTGATCTTAACGATCCGAATGGTAAATGAGCCGTCAGGCGCATCCACCGTCACGGTTTCTCCAGCGCGACGGTTCATCAGCGCCCTGCCTAAAGGCGATTCGTTGGAGATGCGTCCTTCACGTGGGTTGGCCTCCGCCGGACCTACGATAGTGTACATCTCCGGCTCGTAGTCGCCTTCCTGAATGGTGACTTTGGAGGCGATCTGGATCACATCCGACCGCACGGCGTCTTCCTCGACCACGCGAGCGTTTGCCAGCAGCATCTCTAATTCCTGGATGCGTCCTTCGACAAACGCCTGCTCGTTTTTGGCCGCTTCGTATTCGGCGTCCTCGATCAGTTCGCCGCCCTCCATGGCTTCATGCAGGCGGTTCGCCACTTCTTGACGTTTCACCGTGCGTAGATATTCCAGTTCTTCCTGAAGCTTCTGATAGCCCTGACGGGTCAGATATGACGGAGGCATGTTTCCTCTACCTCAAAACCCTATTTGCTGATAAAAAAATCACTCCCAACGGAGCGAAGCTACGAAAAGGCCCTCTACGGATCTACCAGACCAGCGAAGGAGGAAAATTTAGCGGCGAATAGGGCAAAGCCAACGCAAGCCCGGTTGCGCCGCGGCGCTATTTTAGCACAATATGTCCAGATATGCAAGCATTAGAACATTTTTCCAGATAGGCCAGAAACGTTCTAAAAGCGGGCTCCCCCTTCGGCGGAAGAGCCGAACATGAATCCCACAACCCAACCGGCAAGGGCGCTGCGCCGCTACCGCGGCTGCGCGAATCGACGGCAGGACATTTTGCGTGGGACACGTTCGCGCGAGCAGCTTTTTGAAGGCGCTTGAAGAGCACCATGCCTGTTCCACGGTTTAATGGGGTAGTACCCAGGGCGGCAAAACGGAATAAGCGGCGGAGTATTGCGTGGGCGCATAGTCGGTGCTATCATACGGTAATAGGGCGCCGTATGGCGCGGCTCGGAGCGTACGCTCTCTCTGTTAACCAACCCAATATAAGGAGGCGAGGTATGACATCCTATACCCCAATGCAGCGGTTAGACCTGCCCGACGCGGTTGTCACCGCCCAGGGTCGGGGCATGACCGGCATGGAGTACAAAGTCATCGGGACTACCCTGCAAGCCGTCATCATGGAACTGGACCCCGGCGAAACTGTATTCTCCGAAAGCGGCGGCATGGCCTGGATGAGCAGCAATATTGCCATGCAAACCAGCGGGCGGGGCGGCGGGCTAAGCGGCGCGCTGGGCCGCATGGTCAGCGGCGAGTCGCTGTTCCTGGTGGAATATACCAGCCAGGGCGGCAAGGGCATCGTATCCTTCGCCTCCGACTTCCCCGGCAAGATCGTGCCAATCCACCTGGGCGAGGGCCAGTCGATGATCTGCCAGAAGACCGCTTTTCTGTGCGCCGAGAAGACCGTCAAGCTCGAAGTCCACTTCCGCAAGCGCCTGGGCGCCGGGCTGTTCGGCGGCGAGGGCTTCATCATGCAGAAGATCACCGGCCCCGGCGTAGCCTTTGTCTGCCTGGATGGCGAGATCGTCGAATACACCCTGGGGCCAAACCAGGCGCTGAAGGTCGATACCGGCCATGTGGCAATGTACGAACCCAGCATCAACTTCGACGTGGAGATGATCAAGGGTTTCTCGAACATCCTGTTCGGCGGCGAGGGCCTGTTCCTGGCAACCCTGAAAGGCCCCGGCCGCCTGTGGCTCCAGACCATGCCCACCAGCAACCTGGCGAAAGCCATCATCCCCTACATCCCAAAGACGAGCAGCTAATTCTATGAGCGAACCCCGTGTTGTTCATGCCCCTCGCGGCGCGCAGTTGACCTGCAAATCCTGGCTTACCGAAGCCGCCTACCGGATGATCCAGAACAACCTGGACCCCGACGTGGCCGAGCGCCCGCAAGACCTGGTGGTGTATGGCGGCCGCGGCCGGGCCGCCCGCAGCTGGGAGGCCTTCGACGCGATCCTGGAAGCCCTGCGCCAACTGGAAGACGACGAGACCCTGCTGGTGCAATCCGGCAAGCCGGTGGTGGTGTTCAAAAGCCACCCCGACGCGCCGCGCGTGTTGATCGCCAACTCGAACCTGGTGCCGCATTGGGCCACCCAGGCCCACTTCGATCAGTTGGAAGCCCAGGGGCTGATGATGTACGGCCAGATGACGGCCGGCTCGTGGATCTACATCGGCTCGCAGGGCATCTTGCAAGGCACGTATGAGACCCTGGGGGCGCTGGCTCGCCAGCGCGGTTGGAGCTCGCTGGCTGGCAAATTCACCCTTACCGCCGGCCTGGGCGGCATGGGCGGGGCGCAGCCGCTGGCGATCACCATGAACGAAGGCGTGGGCCTGGTGGTAGAGGTCGACCCGCAGCGCGCCCACCGGCGCAAAGAGACCGGTTATGTGGATACGGTGGTCGATACGCTCGAAGAAGCCATGACCCTGGTGGAAGAATACGTAGCCCGCAAGGTCCCGCTTTCGATTGGCCTGATCGGCAACGCAGCCGACATCTACCCGGAACTGGTCTTGCGCGGCGTCATCCCCGACGTGGTGACCGACCAGACCCCGGCCCACGATGTGCTGTTCTACGTCCCCTCCGGCCTGAGCCTGACGGCAGCCGAAGAAATGCGCCGCACCGACCCCAGCGAATACGGCCGCCGCTCGATGGCTTCGATGGCGAAGCACGTCGAAGCCATGCTGGCCTTCAAACGCGCCGGGGCCGAGGTGTTCGACTACGGCAACAACCTGCGCCAGCGGGCCTACGATTACGGCGTCACCGACGCCTTCGAGTTCCCCGGCTTCGTCCCGGCCTATATCCGGCCCCTGTTCTGCGAAGGCAAAGGCCCCTTCCGCTGGGTGGCCCTATCTGGCGACCCGGAAGATATCTACCGCACCGACGAGGCGGTGATGGAGCTGTTCCCCGACAACGCCCACCTGCACCGCTGGCTCAAGATGGCCCGCGAGAAAATCCATTTCCAGGGCTTGCCGTCGCGCATCTGCTGGCTGGGCTATGGCGAACGGGCCAGGGCCGGGTTGAAGTTCAACGAGCTGGTGGCGAAGGGCATCGTCAAAGCCCCCATCGTCATCGGCCGCGACCACCTGGACGCCGGTTCGGTGGCCTCGCCCAACCGCGAGACCGAAGGCATGCGGGATGGCACCGACGCCGTGTCGGACTGGCCGATTCTGAACGCCCTGATTAACGCCGTCAACGGGGCCACCTGGGTCTCGTTCCATCACGGCGGCGGCGTGGGCATCGGCTACAGCCAACACGCCGGGCAGGTGATCGTGGCCGACGGCACCGCAGCCGCCGCCCGCCGTCTGGAGCGCGTCCTCACCAGCGACCCTGGCATGGGCGTGGTGCGCCATGCCGACGCCGGCTACCCGGAGGCCATCGCCGCCGCCAAGCGGCACGGCATGAATCTGCCGATGCTGAACAAATGATTTGCCTGGCAGCGTTCGGTGAGCGGTCTGACCGCCCACCGAACGCTGTTTTTAAAGGCCTCACAAACCGAGGAGCAGGAATGCCGATTGCACTCCTATCTGTTTTCGATAAGACCGGCCTGGTTGAATTTGGGCGCGGGCTGATTAAATTGGGCTGGACGCTGGTGGCTTCAGGCGGCACGGCCCAATGGCTGCAGGCCCACGATTTATCCGTGACCGAGGTGGCCGACTACACCGGCTCGCCTGAAATCCTGGGCGGGCGGGTCAAGACGCTGCATCCAGCCATCCACGGCGGGCTGTTGGCCCGCCCTGGGCAGGCCGACCGGAACGAACTGGCCGCCCTGGGCTGGGAGCGGATCGACCTGGCGGCAGTCAATCTATATCCCTTCGAGCAGACCGTGGCCCGCCCCAACGCAACCGAAGAAGATATCATCGAAAATATCGACATCGGCGGGGTGGCCCTGGTGCGGGCGGCGGCGAAGAACTACGACCGGGTGACCCTGGTGTGCGACCCGGCCGATTACCCGGCCGTGCTGGCCGACCTGCGCCGGGGCGGGGTGAATGAAGCCGCTCGCTTCCGCCTGGCCCGCAAGGGTTTTTTGCTCACCGCCCGCTATGATACCGCCATCGCCGCCTATTTCAGCCGCAACCTGGTGGAACAGGACGCGCCGCTCGCGCCAGACGCTTCGTTTGCCCTGGCGCTGTACCCGGTCGCCAGCCTACGCTACGGCGAGAACCCGCACCAGTCGGCCGCCCTGTATTCCTACAGCCCGGCCGACGGCCCGCTGGGCGGAAAGCTGCTCCACGGCAAGGCTCTTTCTTACAACAACCTGCTCGATCTGGACGCCGCCTGGCGTACCGCGATGGCCTATGAGCCTCCGGCCGCCTGCATCGTCAAGCATCTTTCTCCCTGTGGGGTGGCGGTGGCCGAAGACCTGAATCACGCCTGCCGCCTGGCGCGCGAAGCAGACCCCATCTCGGCCTTTGGGGCGGTCGTGGCCGCCAACCGGCCCTTCGACGCGCTGACAGCCGGCTCGTTGGGCGATCTGTTTATCGAGTGTATCGCCGCGCCGGGCTTTGAGCCAGAGGCCCTTGACATCCTGGTGCGCCGCCGCAGCCTGCGCCTGTTGGATATGAGCGGGGTCAGCCTGCGCCCGGCGTTTGAGCTGCGCTCGGTCAATGCCGGGGTGCTGCGCCAGAGCCTCGACCGGGGCGACCCGCACGACGCTCAATGGGGCGTGGTCACTCAACGCGCGCCTACCCGCGAAGAACAGACCGCCCTGCGCTTCGCCTGGACCGCCTGCCAGCCCGTCCGGTCGAACGCCATCGTCCTGGCAAAACGCCTGAGCGACGACCCCTGCTGCGCCACGGTGGGGATCGGCGGCGGCCAGCCCAACCGGGTGGATAGTGTGCGCATCGCCATTCAGCGGGCCGGGGAGCGCGCCGCCGGCGCGGTCATGGCTTCCGACGCCTTCTTCCCCTTTTCCGATTCAATCGAGGAGGCCGCCGCGGCTGGGATTACGGCAATCGCCGCCCCCGGTGGTTCGGTGCGCGACGAAGAAGTCATCGCCGCCGCCGACGTCCACAACCTGGCGATGGTTTTCACCGGCGTGCGCCATTTCCGCCATTAACCAGCGTGACGACTCGCAGCTTTACGGGTTAAAACTATCGTCTGTCATGTGGCCTATGGTCGGTTGCTATGGACCGCCGTTTATGATTCGGGTTCTTCCGCCGAAGGCGGGGGCCTGATTTATATGAGGGGGATGTGGGTAGCTACGCCACCCGCACCCCTCGCGTATAGAAATTTCCCCGGCGAAGCCGGAAGAACCATGATTCGTTGTTGCATTATGGAGGAACCTATGAACTTACTCGCCGGAAAAACCGCCCTGATCTTTGGCGTCGCCAACGAGCGCTCGATTGCCTGGGGAATCGCAAAAGCCTTCCACGAACAGGGCGCTCAGGTGGGCCTGAGTTACGCCGGAGACGCGCTGGAGCGGCGGGTGCGCCCGCTGGCTGAAAGCATTGGCTGCCCGTTCGTCGAACAGTGCGACGTGGCCTCCGACGAGCAAATCCAGCAGGTTGCCGACCGCGCTCGCCAGGCGTTTGGCGGCATTGACATCCTGGTGCATTCCATCGGCTTTGCCAACCGCGATGAACTGACCGGCCCCTATTACAACACCAGCCGGGCTGGCTTTCACCTGGCGATGGACATCAGCGTCTATTCGTTCACGGCCCTGGCAAAAGCCTTCCAGCCTGATCTGCGCCCCGGCGGAGCTTTGCTGACCCTGACCTACTACGGCTCAGAAAAAGTGGCCCCTAACTACAATGTGATGGGCGTGGCAAAGGCCGCCCTGGAGGCCTCGATGCGCTACCTGGCCTACGACTTTGGCCCACAGGGGGTGCGCGTCAATGCCATCTCGGCCGGGCCGATCCGCACTCTGGCGGCGGCCGGAGTATCGGGCTTCAAGACCATGCACCGCCGTTTCACCGAGTTCGCCCCCCTGCACCAACCGGTGACGATTGAAGACGTGGGCGGCGCAGCGGTATACCTGTGTTGCGACCTGTCGGCCAAGACGACCGGGCAGGTGATCTTTGTCGACTCAGGGTACAATATCCTCAGTGTGCCGGAAGTGCCGGAATAGAAGCCTGGCAGGTTTCTAAGGGCATTTAGGGGTTTGGCGGCCGCGGTGCGGCCGTCAAACCCCTAAATAGCGCCTCTTGCCCGGCGAAGCCGGAAGAATCCAGATATCGCAAGGAGCGGTTATGTTTCGACGACGTGAGCCGGGCCAGGCCCCTGCGGCGCCGCAGACCCCGGTCGAGCGGGTGACTTCGGTGTTAGGCCCCGGTGTGGTGTGGAAGGGCAACCTGAGCGGCAGCGGCGGGGTGCGCATCGAAGGCGCCTTCGAGGGCGAGATTGCCCTGCGCGGGCTGCTGGTGGTGGGCCAGAGCGGGCGGGTTACCTGTCCAACCCTGCGGGCCAACGTGGTCATCATTGCCGGGGCGGTGCGGGGCAACATTTTGGCCGAAAAGGTCGAAATCCGCGCTACCGGGCGAGTGTGGGGCGATGTGGTGACGGCCGCCTTTGCCACCGAAGAAGGCGCCTTTCTGCGCGGCCAGATCACGATGGAAGACCAGATCGACCTGGGCCTGACCGCCCCACAGACCCCCAGCCAGGAGCCGGAGGCCGAACCCGACGAGGGTGAATAAAACTCAGAAAGAGGCAAATCATGGAACTGGACGGCTTGCACTTTATGCTCAACTGGCAGTGCATCTTTGAATGCGACCATTGCTTCGTGTGGGGTGGGCCGCAGCAAAGCGGTGTGTGGCGGCTGGATGACCTGCGCCAGGCGTTGGACCAGGCTCAAAACCTGGGAACGGTAGAATGGATTTATTTTGAAGGCGGCGAGCCGTTCCTGGTTTACCCGCTCTTGCTGCAAGCCGTGGCCGAAGCCCGCCAGCGTGGTTTCAAGGTGGGCATCGTGACCAACGCCTATTGGGCAACCGACCCGCACGACGCTCAGGATTGGCTGCGCTCCCTGGCCGGGCAGGTGGACGATTTCTCCATCAGCAGCGACCTGTATCACTACAGCGAGGTCCTCAGCCGCCAGGCGCAGAACGCCAGCCAGGCCGCTCAGGCCGTGGGGCTGCCGGTAGGAATCATCGAGATTGCTCAACCCCAGGCCGGCCCCGAGGGCAGCGCCGGGACGCTGATGTACCGCGGCCGGGCGGCGGTGAAGCTGGCCTCTCAGGCCGCCCGCCAGCCGTGGGCGCATTTCATCCACTGCCCGCACGAAAACCTGCGCCAGCCAGGACGGGTGCATCTCGATCCCTTTGGCAACGTCCATATCTGCCAGGGCATCTGCCTGGGCAACATCTTCGAAACCCCATTGAGCGAAATCTGCGCCGCTTACCAGCCCGACAATCACCCGATTTTAGGCCCCCTGCTGCACGGCGGCCCGGCCGAACTGGCCCGCTCGTACCAGGTGACCCTGGCCGCCGGCTATGCCGACGCCTGCCACCTGTGCTATACCGCCCGCCGCTCGCTGCGGGCCGAGTTCCCTGCCATCCTCAAGCCGGATGGCATGTACGCGGGATAAGACCGGCGGTGGCTGCGGATGGCTGCGCCATCCGCAGCCACGCCATGTGCTTTTATGGGGTGGGGGTGGGGGCGTCGAACGCGCCGCTGGCCTCCGGCCCGGCTACCAGGGCCGCGGCGGTGGTATCCAGATATTCCAGCATCCTGGGCAGTTGATCCAGGCTGAAATAAGGCCGGAAGAGTTGGGTAGAAGCATCGCTCAAGGCCCAGCGCACCGTCTCCCAGGCCGGGCCGGAAGGCTCCGGGCGGGCCGAGGGCAGCAGGGCCAGAGCGGCCTCGTAGGCCGGGTACTGCTGGCGATAGGCTTGCAGCTCGCCTAGCTCTGCCTGGCGCAGCGGGAACGAGCCGCTGGCCCGCACCAGGCGGGCGTGCTGCGGCGGGGCAAGCAGCCAGCGCGCGAACAGCCAGGCCGCCAACTGCTGCTCTGGCGAAGACGGCAGCAGGTACAGCGACGGCCCATAGGCGGTGATGACCGCCCCGCCGGAGGCCGGTGATGGGAAGGGGATCACGGTCCACTCGTCGCCGCGTCCGGCCTGCTGCATCCATTCGGCCTGATAGGGGATGCCCATCACGCTGCCCACTGCAAACAGCCCCTGGCGGCTGGCGAAAGCGTATTCGGGGCTGCCGCTCTCGTCCAGCCAGGCGCATTGACCGTCGCGCAAATCGCGCAAAAAGCCAAACGCCTCCTGCACGGCTGGGGTATTGAAGTGGTAGGGGCTTTCGCCGTCCGGCGGATCGGCCTGGTA
>CAYQDU010000065.1:0-20242 GCA_964416275.1 uncultured Anaerolinea sp.
CAGCGCCAGCACGCGCCCGGTATCGCGTTCCAGCACCACAATCGCGCCGCGGAAATTGGACAGCGATTTCTGCGCTTCCACCTGAAAATCGCGCTCCAAAGTGGTGTAGATGGCCTGGGCGGGCCGGGCTTCGGCCTGGGCCAGGCGGGTAACGGGTTGACCCTGGGCATTGAACACGTACAGCGCCCCGCCGCGCTTACCGGCCAGGTCGGCCTCACCCCATTGTTCCAGGCCGCTGCGTCCCACTCGTTCATCAGGCTGATAGCCTTTGCGTTGATAGGCTTCTACTTCTTCCGGCTGGATGGCGCTGACATAGCCCACCACATGCGAGGCAATTCCCCCGTCGAAATAATAGCGCGATTTATACGATTTCAACACCAGGCCAGGCAGGTTTTGCAGGCTGCTGAACTGGGTCGCCACCCGGTCGGCCGAGACCTCGGCCAGCGGAACGTACCAGCCCGCCCCGGTGGGCGCGTTGCGATATAACCCCCGGATCGTGTCGGCCGGCATGCCGGTCAGTTCGGCCAACCGGGCGAACAGATCGTCGGCCTTTTTGGGGTCCACCTGATCGGGCAGCAGGCCCACAGCGGTGGCATCGGCCTGGGCCACCAGGGCCAACCCTTCCCGGTCGTAGATATTAGCCCGCGAAGGCACGTAGCCGCCCCGATCCATCACCAGGTAATTGCCGCCCTGCAATTCGGGCAGCACCAGGGTATCATCCCACTCCACGCGCCACTGATTTCTCTCGCGCCGCAGGTTCATCACCGTTTCGCGGCGAATCTCGCCCACCAGTTGGCTGGTCAGCGTCACCCGGTAGCGTACCTGGGCCTTATCCAGGTTCGCCAGCACAGAAAGCAGATCGTAGCGCACCTGGCCGAGGGCGGCTTCCACCGCCACGCCCTTATAGTGCTGGACGAATTCTTCTTCGCGAATTGCATCCTGGCTGACGCTGGTCAGCAAACGGTACATTTCGGGGTAGTTTTCAACCGTCCAGGCGTCCAGATATGCCTGGGCAATCGCCTTGACCTGGGCGGCGTCTACCGGGCTGCCCAGGTTGAGCGGCGTCGCCAGGGGCGTAAGGGCCGGCGGCGTATTCGCCGCCGGCGTGCAGGCTGCCAGGCAAACCACGAGCCAGAGCAAGAACAGCCGCTTGAATACAACCCGGCTCGCCCGGCCTGCGCTCGGCCCCACCTGGGGTTGAAAGCCTCGGCTGGAACGCTTCAAGCCCGCTTCAGCAGGCCGATCCGTATGAACCGCCGATTCCAATCGACCGGGCCAAATCAGCGCATGACTGAGCAAATCAAAAGCCTTCATACCGCACCGATCACCCGGCGATAGATCGTGCAAGGGATGTCGCTCAAAGGCTGGCCCTCGGGCGGGCAGGCTGAGAAAATTTCACCCTCCGCCGGGGGCGGTCCGTCCAGATCGGCCAGCAGGCCCGCCAGGCGGCAGACCGGCAGGCCCACCACGTTCGGGTAGCAGCCGTGCAACGTCGGGGCCGGGCAGAAGACCGGATGCTGGATGGCATACGCCCCGGCTTTATCCAGCGGGTCGCGGCTGGCAATATAGGCGTCGATCTCGGCTTCGGTGTAAGGCCGCATAGGAACGTCGGTGGCGACCGTTGCGCTGCGCAGCGCCCGGTCTTGCAGGCGCAGCACGGCCAGGCCGGTATACACCTGGTGGATGCGGGCGCGCAGTTGGCGCAGCATACGCCGGGCGTCGGCGGCGTCGGCCGGTTTGCCCAGGATTTCAAAGCCGTCTCCCTGCGGATCGGCCACGGTAGTATCGGCGGCTACCACCCATCCCACAGCGGCCGGCGGTAAGACCACCAGGGCCGCCTGGGCCTTTTCTTCCGCCAGGCGGCGCACGTACACGGCGGGCGCTTCGTCCGGCAGCACGCTCTCATCCACTGGGGCCGAAACCACCTGGAACGTCCATCCGGCGGCAGCCATCAACTGCCGCCGGCGGGGAGAATTGGAGGCCAGATAGATCATTGCAGGCGATTCTAACACACTGGCCGAGGCGCGGCGCACCTGTAAATTCAGAATTCAGCGCGCAATCGAGGACAAGATTAAACAAAAGAGGTTCTTCCGCCAAAGGCAGGAATTTTTTCCATATTTGAGGGTTGCCGCGTGGCGTGGCAGCTCACCACTCAACCGTTGTGGAGGGGCCAGGCGAGCTTCGCTTGCCTGGAGAGAGGGCTAATCGTGGGTTTTGTCGCACAAAGTGCGGCAAAACCCACGGAATATCTCTTTCTGAAGGCGCCCGAAGAACGCCATGCCTGTTCCACGGTTTAATGGGAGGAAGCCGGCGAATGGCGCCATCCGCCGGCTCTCTGGAAACTCATTGATAGATAAACGCCGCCTCACAAATTTGCCCAGACAATTGCAGAAATGATGTAGAATCGAGCTATCCGCCCCGTCTTTTCCTAATATTTCAAGGAGACAAAAATTATGCAAGCCTTAATCGAGCGCATTCAGCGGGATGGCAAAAACCTGGGTAAAGGCATCCTCAAAGTCGATAGCTTCATCAATCACCAGGTTGATCCTATGCTGATGGACACCTGCGGGCAGGAGTTCGCCCGGCGTTTCCAACACGTGCAGGCCACCAAAATCCTGACCGCCGAAATTTCGGGGATCGCCCCAGCCGTGATGACCGCTCTCCATATGCGCCTGCCGGTGGTGTACGCCCGTAAGCACAAACCCGTGACTATGCCCGACCAGGTATTCCTGACCCTTTCCCCCTCTCACACCAAGGGTAACCTGGTGGAACTGATCGTCTCGCCCGAATACCTGGGCAAAGGCGAGCGGGTGCTGATTATCGACGACTTCCTCGCCAGCGGGGCCACCATCATGGGCCTGGTGCGCCTGGCCCGCACCGCCGGGGCCGAGATCGTAGGCATTGGCGCGCTGGTGGAAAAGATGTTCGAGGGCGGACGGGCGGCCCTGGAGCCGCTGGGCGTGCCGATTGAGGCGCTGGCCTGCATCCAGCGCATGGACGACGACGAGATCGTGTTTGCCTGACCCCACGATGAGCAACTCGATTGCCATTCTCGACTTCGGCTCGCAGTACGCCCAACTGATCGCCCGGCGCGTGCGCGAAGCGCAAGTGTACTGCGAGCTGTTCCCCTGGGACGCCCCGGCCGAGACAGTGCTGGCCCTTCAGCCGTGCGGCTATATCCTTTCCGGCGGCCCGGCCTCGGTCTACGAAGACGGCGCGCCCACCATCCCAACCTACGTGCTGGAAAGCGGGCGGCCGGCGCTGGGCATCTGCTATGGCATGCAAGCCCTGACCCACGCCCTGGGCGGCAAAGTGGCCCCCGCCGCCAGCCGCGAGTATGGCCCGGCCGAGCTGACCGTGACCGAAGAAACCCCCCTGCTGCCCACTGGCGTGCAGCCGGTGTGGATGTCGCACGGCGACCGGATTGAAGCGCTGCCGCCCGGCTTCCGCCCCCTGGCGCACAGCCCCAATTCGCCCATCGCCGGGATGGGCGACCCGGAACGGGGCTATTTCGGCTTGCAGTTCCACCCCGAAGTGCATCATACCCCCGGCGGGGGTGAAATCTTGCGCCGCTTTGCGGTCAGTATCTGCGGGGCCGCGCCCGACTGGACCCCGGCCTCGATCATCGCCCACAGCGTGGCCCGCGTTCAGGCCCAGGTAGGCCGGCAGGCCGTACTTTCGGCGGTCAGCGGGGGGGTCGATTCGAGCGTAGCCACCGCCCTGGTGCAAAAAGCGGTCGGCGATCAACTGACCGCGGTCTTCGTCGATACGGGTCTGCTGCGCCAGGGCGAAGCCGGGCAGGTGCAGGCCGCCCTGCACGACCGCCTGGGAGTGGGGTTGATTTCGGTGGACGCCAGGGCGCAGTTCTTCCAGGCCCTGTCTGGCGTGACCGCCCCAGAGGCCAAGCGCCAGATCATCGGCGAGCTGTTCATCCGCATCTTCGAGGCCCAGGCCCGCCAGATCGGCGCGCCGCGCTTTCTGGTGCAAGGCACCATCTATCCAGACGTAGTCGAGTCCAGCGCGCCCGACCGGGCCAAAGCGCAGCGCATCAAAACCCACCACAATGTGGGCGGGCTGCCGGCAGATATGTCCTTTGCATTGGTCGAGCCGCTGCGCTACCTGTTCAAAGACGAAGTGCGCCGGGTGGGCGAGGCCTTGGGCCTGCCGCATGAACTGGTCTGGCGCCAGCCCTTCCCCGGGCCAGGGCTGGCCGTGCGCTGCCTGGGTGAAGTGACCCCCGAACGGGTGGAACGCCTGCAGCAGGCCGACGCCATCCTGACCAGCGAGCTGTCTGCCGCCGGCCTGCTGCACATGCAGGAACAGCCCGACGGCAGGCCGACGGGTTCGGCCCAGGCCTTTGCCGTGCTGCTGCCCGTGCGCTCGGTGGGTGTGATGGGCGATCAGCGCACCTATCACGAAACCGTGGCCCTGCGCGCCGTGACCACCCAGGATTTTATGACCGCCGATTTTTCTCGCCTGCCCTACGATCTGCTGGCGCGCGTCTCGAACCGGATTGTAAACGAAGTCCAGGGCGTCAATCGGGTGGTGTACGACATCACCAGCAAACCGCCTGCAACGATTGAGTGGGAATAGACGTATATCTTTTTAACGTTATCTTGTGGGCTGCCGGCGGCGCACCCGCCGGCAGCCCACAAGAGAGAAATTTTTTCGCCTTCGGCGGAAGAGCAGAATCAGTTAGGAGATTACGATGGATTACGGCGAAATTCTTTCCCGCGCCTGGAAAATCATCTGGAAGCACAAAGTGCTGTGGATTTTCGGCATCCTGGCAAGCTGCAGCGGCGGCGGCAACAACCGCTTCAACCTCAACCAGAGCAACGGGGGCCAGCCGGGGAATATGCCCGGCCAGTTGCCGCCCGGCGTTGAACAATGGTTCCGCAGCGTCAATGAAAGCCAGTGGATCACCATCGCAGTGATCGCGGTCGTGCTGATCTGCCTGGTTTCGCTCATCTCGGCCTTCCTGGTCACGATGGGCAAGATCGGCCTGATCCACGGCGCGTCGCAAGCCGATCAGGATGAAAACGTCCACCTGACCCTGGGCGGGCTGTTCAGCGACAGCCTGCGCTATTTCTGGCGGGTCTTTTTGCTCAACTTGATCGTCACCGTCATCACCCTGGTCATCGTTCTGGTTTTTGCCGTCATAGGCTTTGCCATCTTCGGCGGCATGGCCGGGTTGAACGCCAACGGCGATTCCAACTCCCTGGCGGCCGGGATGGGTGTCGGCATAATGCTGTTCGTGCTGTGCCTGTGCTGCATCTTCGTCCCGATCTCGATTGTGGTGAACGTAATCCTGGAAATGGCCTACCTGGCGATCATCACCGAAGACCTGAGCATCGGGGCCGGCTTGAGCCGGGGCTGGGAGGTGCTGAAAGCCAACCTGGGGCATGTGGTCTTGCTGTGGCTGATTCTGGGGTTGGGGATCGGGTTCATCGGCGGGCTGATCATCAGCGTTCCGTTCCTGCTGGTCGTCGCCCCGGCTATGCTGGCGATGGTGGGCGAAGGCGCGGCGCGCAACGCCGGGATCGGCATCAGCCTGGTGTGCTGCGCCATCTACCTGCCGATCATGCTGGTGCTGCGCGGCATTCTGGAGAGCTACATCCGCTCCGCCTGGACGCTGGCTTACCGGCGCTTTATCGGCCTGGGCGCTAACGCCGCCCGGCCGGCTGCGCCCCTGGGCAACGCCCCGGCCGACGTCTTCGACCTGCCCAATCCGGTGGCCTGAAACCGGGTGAATGGCGAGCCAGCGCGGCAAGGCAGCGCGGACTCGCAAACCGGAAGCCGATGGGGCCGGGCGCGGCGGCTGAACCGCTGCACCCGGCCCCATCGGCATACCCTTCGCTATTGTAAGGGCCGGAGTGGACGCATATTTTGACCATTCTTGTGCTAAAATCTTGATATGCGAAACCGCGCCTGCGGTCTATTTTGGCTTGTCATTTTCCTGCTCGCAACCATCTCCCCGGCCCAGGCCCAGGGGAGCAGCGGCGGCGCATTCCTGAGCGCCCCGAACGCCGAGCGTTTCCCGCAGATCGAAGCCAATCTCAAGGTGTACGATGCCCAGGGCCAGTTTGTCCATGGGCTGACCGCCGGACAGATCAGCATTCTCGAGGACGGCGCGCCGCGCCCGGCCGTCGCGCTGAGCGAGCAGCGCGTGGGCGCGCAGATCGTGGTGGCGGTCAACCCCGGCGGGGCGTTTGCCATTCGCAACGCCAAAGCCATTTCGCGCTACGACCTGCTCAAAGCCGCGCTGCGGGCCTGGGCATTGAGCCGGGCCGGTTCGACTCTCGACGATTACAGCCTGCTGGTGAGCGACGGCCCCACCGCCAGCCACACCGCCAACGCCGTTCAATGGCTGGGCGCCCTGGAGAGCGCCCCGGCCGATGTGCGCCAGGCTGCCCCCACCCTGGATACCCTCGTGCGGGCGGTCAGCCTGGCCAGTGATGCGCCGTCTCGCCCTGGCATGGGGCGCATGGTGCTGTTCATCACCCCACCCCTGGAAGGGCAGACCGACGCCCAAAGCCTGCAAAACCTGGCCGCCCAGGCCAACGAGCAGGCTGTGCCGATCAGCGTGTGGCTGGTGACCTCCAGCGGGGCTTTCTCGACCAAACCCGCCCAACAGTTGATGGACCTGGCCGCAGCTACAGGTGGGCAGTTCTTTACCTTCACCGGCGAAGAACCGCTGCCCAACCTGGAGACTTACCTGGAACCGCTGCGCTACCTGTACCAGGTGAGCTATGTTTCCAGCCTGCAGACCAGCGGAGACCATGCCCTGGCGGCGCGAGTGCAAGCCGGAGAGGCTTCGATTGACAGCCTGCCGGTCAATCTGGGTCTGACGATCCAACCGCCGGCCCCGGCCATCGTCGCGCCGCCCAGCCAGATTGTACGCCGGCTGCCGGCCAGCACGCCCAACCCCAAAGGCAGCCTCATCGAAGCCCACCTGGCCCCCGACCAACTTCCCATCGAAGTGGTGTTCGACTTTCCCGATGGACGCAAGCGCGAGATCGTCTATTCCGCCCTGCTGGTGGATGGGGCCGTGGTGGATGAGAACCAGGAGCCGCCCTTCGAGCGTTTTAACTGGAAGCTGGACGGATATACCGAAGATGGGGCGCACACCCTGCAAGTGCTGGCCCGAGACACAGCCGGCCTGAGCGGCTCTAGCCTGGAAATTCCGGTGCAGGTGAAGGTCGAGCGCCCGGCCGGGAGGGCCCTGGCGGGCTTGCAGGCCAGCCTGCCGGTGCTGGCCGCCCTGGCAGCGGCCCTGTCTGGGGCGCTGCTCTTGCTGGTGATGATATTGGGCGGACGGCTGCGGCCGCGCTCGCAGCGCGTCGCCAGCAGCCGCCGTACTCGTTCCGACCCGGTGACTCAGCCAGTGCATATCACCGCCGAGCCGGCTGCCAACCGGCGCGCCAGTTGGGCCAGCCGCTTCCAGCTCGTCCAACATCCAACCGCTCCACAGGCCCAGGCTTTCTTATATCCCCTGCCCGAACCGGACGTAGAGCGCACTATTCCGCCGATCCCCATTCCGCCAGACGATCTGACCATCGGCAGCGACGCCGCCCAGGTGGGCCTGGCGCTGGATGATCCATCGGTAGAAAAACATCACGCAACCCTCACCCACCAGGAAGACGGCGCTTATCGCCTGGCCGACGAAGGCTCGATTGCCGGGACGTGGGTTAATTACACCCCGGTATCCAAAGAAGGCGTCTGTTTAGAGCATGGCGACCTGATCCACATTGGACGGGTGGGCTTCCGTTTCAGCCTGCGTACACCCACTCACACCCGCCGCCCGGTGATTGTTGCCAGCCCAATCCATCGCCCGGATGCGGACGAACAGGCCCCCGAACTCTCTCTGGCGAACGAGCCGCCAGAGCCGGAAATGGCGCCCCAGCTTCTACCCACCGACCCTACAGACGAGGAGAGCGCCTTATGATCCCTGCCGAGCGGGCCCATCTGCACGTCGCCGCGCAAACCCATCCGGGCATGAGCGGCAAGAACAACGAAGACCGCTTTGGCGTCAGCGCGCTGCGCCTGGAAGGCGACCGGCCACGTTCCGTAGTCTTTGCGGTTGTGTCGGATGGGATCGGCGGGCATCGCGCCGGCGAGGTAGCGGCCGAGATTGCGGTCGAAACCATCAGCCGGGTAGTTTCGCGCAGCGACGGCAGCCAGCCAATCGAGACCCTGCGCCAGGCCATTCTGCAAGCCAGCCAGAATATCTACGCCGAAGCGCAGGCCGACGCCGGCAAACACGGCATGGGGGCCACCTGCGCCTGTGCGTTGATAATCGAGAACCGGCTGTACATGGCTTACGTGGGCGATTCGCGCATTTACCTGCTGCGCGACGGAGTAATCCAGCAAATCACCATCGACCACACCTGGATCCAGGAAGCCCTGGATGCCGGGGTCATCACTCCAGAGCAGAGCGCCAACCACCCCAACGCCCACGTCATCCGGCGCTACCTGGGCGCGCCGCAGCCGGTGGAAGTGGATACCCGCCTGCGCCTGGCCTCCGACGAGAGCCCGGAACAAATGCAGGCCAACCAGGGCTTGCAGCTTCGCCCCGGCGACCAGCTTTTGCTGTGCAGCGACGGCCTGACCGACCTGGTGAAACCTGAAGAAATTCAAGCTCGCCTGCAGAGCTGGCCGGGGGCCGAACAGCCCCAGGCATTGAAAGAACTGACCGACCTGGCGAACGAGCGCGGCGGGCATGACAACATCACCATCATTGCCCTGCAAATACCTTCTGGGGCGGCCGAGCTGGCCCCCACCCTGCCGGTAACGGTGCGGGTGCAGCAGCAGGCGGCCGCGCCTGGCCGCCGCCGGGCCCTGGCCGGCTGCCTGACGATGAGCGCGCTGGCGGTAATTGTGCTGGCGGCCCTGGGGACCGCCTATTGGCTGTATGTCACCCGAATTGCGCCGGGGCAGGTTACACCCACACTGCCCACCGTCGCCGCCACGCCGGCCACAAGCGCGCCGGCCACCACCCGTCCGACCGCCGGGACGGAGAGCGCCACGCCTGCCCGCTCATCTCCCACGACCAGCGCCTCGGCTACGCCGCGCCCGGCTACGGGCAGCCCAACCACGGGGACGCCTGCTCGCCCCACCCTCACCCCCTGGCCGACCAATACGCCCTGAAGCCTCTCAGGAAGTTTGCAGACGGGTGCGCCATCTGGGGGCCCCCCTTCAAGGAGCCATACGGCGCATAAACGGCTTTTCCGGCTTTGCCGGGAAAATTTCTGTATTTCAGGGTACGTGAGCGGCGTGGCCGCCCACGTACCCCAAATACGGATCAAACCCCGCCTTCGGCGGAAAAGCCGCCTTTTTCAGGGTAATACGGCGTAATACACCTGGTTGCCGACCGCCAGGTAGATATAGTGGTGAATGTTATCCACCGCAAAGGCTGTGGCCGGGCCGGAAACCAGGCTGCCGGCCGGAACGTACTGCCCCTGAAAGGCCAGGTTGCGCAGGCTGAAATGGTACACCGCGCGGGTGGATGATTCGAGCAAAAACAGCGATGGGTCGGGCGGCTGGGTATTTTGCAGCTGGGTGAACGGAGCCGGGGGAATCAGAGGCATATTCTCGCGGCCGGGACGGAAATCGAGATAGCGGGGGGTGGCGCAGCGGGTTGGTACGCCCGGATAGCTGCTGTAGTTGCACAGCGTCAGGCTGCCGTCCAGGTGCAGCAAGTATAGATCATCCCGGTTGACCGTCAGATCAACCACATCTTCCAGCAAGGGGATGTCTTCGTTGAAAAACAGGTTGGGGTCTTTCTCGAAATTGCTGCGCCAGTAAATCCAGACCCCTTTGGAGGGCTGATCCAGCACATAAGCGTCGCCCAGATCGAGGGCGAAGGCGTTGATCTTGCCCCAGGCGTCGGCGGCCGGCGGCTTGAGGCGCTCGGCGCGGGGCGGCTGGTCGGGCTGGCAGTAGATGACCGCCCCGCCAGCGTCCACGCCCACCAGGCTGGCGGCCGGTTTATAGCCCGGCGGCCAGGCGGCGATGCTTACCAACGGCCCGACCGGCGGGTTATTACCGGGCAGCGGACCGCATTGAAAGGCTTCATCCAGTTGATAGCCGCTGCTGGTCTGGCTGGCGCGCAGCACATTCCCACTGGCTCCGTCCAGCAAATACAGGACTTCATCGACCACCGCCAGGCGCGTCACGCGCACGGCCGGGGGCAGCCCACGAATAATCGCCGGTTGATAACCGACCCGCCGGATCAAATCCAGCTCGTCCAGCCCGGTCTGCACCTGGCCGCGCAGGTTTTGTATGGCGGGTGAATCGCCGCGGTATTTTTTAAGCAGGGCCAGGGCGGTATCCAGGTCGGCCCGGCGGGCGGCTACGTTTTGCTGCTGCAGACCGCGAGCAGCCATCTGCTGGGCTTGAGCCAGCAGAGTCTCATTCTGCACGTCGCGGCCCAAGCGCAGATAGGCCAGGCTGCCTGTCAACGCCAGCACAACTGGCAACGCCAGGGCCACAAAAGCCATCATCGAGGAAGGCAGGGCTTCGAACGGCTCGCCGGGCAGCAAACGCGCCAGCAGCGTGGCAAGAGAGCGGCCTGCAGCCCGCATCCCGGCCCCCAGGGCCGCTCCAGTCACGGCAGCAGCCTTCAGTAGAGGCAAGGGACGCCGGGAGGGCGGGGCAGCGGGCGGTGCCTCGGCGGGAGGAACCGCCGCCGCGGGCAGGAGTTCCGGCTCTGGGGCTTCGGAAGGCGCAGGCGGCGGTTCGAACGGCGGCTCTTCGCTCTGCAGCCGGGCGGCTTCTACCTCAGCCGCCGCGTTAGGCAGCCCCAAAAGCGGCGCGGCGGCCGGCGGTGGAGAGGCCGGCCGGGCAGGGGCGACGCCGGGCGCCGCCAGCGGGCGCGCCGGCGCACTCTGCGGAGGGCGCAGCACGTTGATCTGGCCTTTGCCGGGCCGGGTCTGGATCAGCACGGCGTTCAGGTCGAGCAGGGCCGGGCTGACCAGTTTGCGGCGCAGGCTTTCCGGCCCCTGGCCGTGCAGCCCGCCCAAGGCGCCGCCCCAGGCGGCGAGCGTCCAATCCGGGGCGGGCTGGGCGGCCAGCGCCAGCACGTCGCCGGGCTGCAAGGCCGCCTGAAAGAACTGGATGGGAGGAACTTTGGCCTGGCCCAGGCCCTGGTCGGCCTGGTCGGGGTCGTAGAACTCGCTGGCCTGATCCGCGGCGATCCAGAAGGTATGCACCGGCCCGGAATGGGCCAGGTACATCTGGTTCTCGCGCAGGGCGACCTGCGCCAGCACGCCCCAGGCCTGGCGGCTGCTGCCCGCCAGGCGCAGGTTACGCTCGAGCAGCGAGGCGTTCAGCTCCTCGGCCACCCGGCGCAGGGCGGCCGTGACCGAGCCAGGAGTGGCATAGTACACCCGCGCCAGGTCGGCCAGCGCCTGATCCTGCTTTCCGGGCGGCAGGGGGGCGTTGCCAGTCATCGCCAGGTACAAAATCAGCCGGTCGGCTTCCCGGCCGCGGGCCGGGCGGCGCGGCGGCTGGCAGACGTGCAGGCACAGCAGCTCCGGGTAATCCTGACCGGCGCTGCGCGCCAGGGGCAGCAGGTTCAAATCCAGGCTCATAACAGTCGGAATTATACTGGTAAAATTCATTTTGGCGGTAACTCCCCCTGAAATCACGGCGGGGATGGCTGGCGGGAATTTTTCGACCAGAACCAGAAATCCTGGCAAATATTTTTGGCTCTTCCGCCGAATGCGGGAGTTGACCTATATTTGGGGTTTGCGGGTGGCTATGCCATCCGCGGCGCCCCCCATTAAACCGTGGAGCAGGCGTGGCGCTCTTCGAGCGCCTTCAAAAAAGAGATGTTGCGTGGATTTTGTCGCACTTCGTGCGACAAAATCCACCATGACCCTCTTTCCAGGCCAGCTTGACTCGCCAGTCATTTCGCAGCGGTTGAGCGGGGAGCTGCCCCTACGCCCAGGATGCGCAAAAAGGCTTCCGTCTGGTAGCGGGCCAGAAAGGCCGGCGCGTCGGCCCCGGCCAGATCGAGCGGCACGGCCCCAGACAGCATCCCCGGAGACAGCAAGACAAAGAAGACCGAGGCCACCACCTGGAACAGGGCCAGGCGCACCTGTTCGGGCGGGAACGCCGGATAGGAATGCACCGCCCGTTCGGCCAGCAGGTCGAACGCCTGGCGCAGCGATTGTGCACCCGGCGTGTCGGAGCGCCGCTCCACCAGGATGGGGTAAAAATGGGCCATAATCGTGCCGGGGAAGCGCTGCCCCCCGGCGATCAAATAGCTTAGCGCCTGCTCTAAAGCCTGAGGGAAAGGCACGTCGGCGGCGCTCAATGCGTCCAGGTCGCCCAGCATGTGGCGCAGGGTCATCGCCAGGGCTTCGGTCACCAGCAAGTCTTTGGAACGGAAATAATAGTTGATGGCGGCAATATTCGTCCCGGCCTGCTCGGCGATCCGCCGGGTGGTCAGATTATTGACGCCATCTTGCTCGATGCAGGTCACAACCGCCTCGAGGATGCGCTGGCGTGGGCTGAGCGGGGCGTCGGTCATGGGCAGGTCTCCAGGGGCAGACCACACATCTGGGCCGAGACGGCCCACAGGCGGGCGGCCGACTGCGGATCGAGGGCAGCCCGGCTGGCCGGCTTCGGCCGGCTGTGCTTCCAGTACAGGTGATCTTGCCCGGCAACAGATGGGTCTAGCAGCAGGTATACCACACCCTGGGCCGATTCGCGAGCCGAGATTCCCGCCGAACGGCGAATTTTCCACACCCAGCGCGCCAGCCCCGGCGTAGCTTTGAAACCGATATCGGTCTGCACCAGGCCAGGGTCGGCGGCAAAAGCCCGCACGGCGGCGTTTGGCCCCAGGCGGCGGTTGAGCTCGGCGCTGAAGAGCACATTTGCCAGCTTGGTCTGCTTATAAGCCAGCAGGCCGTTGTAATGGCGGCGAAGCTGCAGGTCATTCCAGTTCAGGCGGGTGCGGTAGTGCGAATCGGAGCTGACCGTGACAACACGGGCGGCCGGGGCGGCCCGCAGCCGCGGCAGCAGTTCCAGGGTCAGCAGGAACGGCGCCAGGTGATTCACCGCCCACTGGGTTTCAAAGCCTTCAGGGGTGAGCGCCATCCAATAGGTGAACGCGCCGGCGTTGTTGACCAACCCTTCCAGGCCGGTCTTGCCGGCTGCCGCCAGGCGCGCCCCAATCTCGACCGCCAGCGCCCGCACCTGGCTTTGCAGCGCCAGGTCGGCCACACAGTATTCGACCCGCGCCTGGGGGTAGGCCTCCGCCAGGCGCTGCTCGGCCTGGCGGCAGCGCTCGGCCGAGCGCCCCACCCCAATCACGTGCAGTCCGCGTTCGGCCAGCAGTTCCGCCGCCGCCAGCCCAATCCCTGAAGTCGCCCCGGTAACGACCACCGCCGCCCGCTCTCCAGCTTGAGAAGTGATGGGATCCATTGCCAACCTCCTGTTGACAGATAACTTTGGCTCTGAAGGACTGTTTTTGGGAAATGGGCGGCGTAACCGCCCATTTCCCAAAAATAGAAAAATCCCCGCCTTGAGCGGAAGAAGCGCCCACCCGCTCTTCAAGCGCCTTCAAGAAGAGATGTCGCCTGGCTTTTATGTGCGTATCTTATCTTCAAACAACCGTTTTGTCAATATGTTTCAATCATTAGATTGAAACGTGCGATTGACAAATTTCAGCGCAGGCTCTATACTTGGATCGTCCAACGAATCAGCAAAAACCGGGGCAGGTAAGTGAAAGCGGCAAACCGCAATCGCCCGCCTGCTCACTACACCCACAAGGAGTTCAATCCATGACAAGCTATGTGTTCATCAGCGGGGCCGCCGGCGGGTTGGGCAAAGCCTTTGCGGTCGAATGCGCCAGCCGGGGTTGGGATGTGTATCTGACCGACCTGCACGCCGAAGCGCTGGAAACTCTGGCGGCCGGGCTGCGCCAGGCCTACGCCGTGCAGGTCGCCTGGCAGCCCTGCGACCTGACCGACCCGCAGGCCCGAGATGCGCTGTTCGATTCTTTGCGCGCCGACCGCCTGCGCTTCTGGATGCTGGTCAACGTGGCCGGGGGCGACGACGAAGGCTTGTTCCACAAACGCCGCCGGGAGCAAATTCGGGCTATTCTCCGCCTGAACGTCGAGGCCACCCTGGACGTGACTCACGCCATGCTGGCCCTGCGCGATCCACTGACCGGCTTCCGCATCATCAACGTCGCCAGCCTGGCAGCCTTCTATCCCATGCCAGTCAAAGCCACTTATGCCGCTTCCAAGCGTTTTGTGCTGGACTTTTCGCTGGCCCTGCGGGAAGAGCTGCGCCCCCTGGGCGCAACCGTCACCGCCCTATGCCCGGCAGGCATGCCCACCACCGCCGAATGCGTGCAGGCCATCGAGGCCCAGGGGCTGATGGGACAGCTCACCACCCAGGACATTGGCCGCGTGGCCTCCCAGACCCTGGACGCCGCCCTGAAAGGCCGGGCCATCGTCATCCCCGGCGGATTGAACCGGGCGCTGCAATTCCTGGGCGGGCTGGCCCCGGCCACCTGGGCGGCCCACCTCATCGGGCGGCGCTGGCAGGCCGCCTGGCGCAAGCGCCAGCCGACCGCCCAGTGGGAAGGCAGCTCCCCACGCAACCGAGGGGGAGGTGACTGGCGAGCCTGGCCGAAAGAGGGTTAATCGTGGGGAAAGTCGTGGTACAGTTAATCCGCCAAGCTGGAGGGAACCTATGCCAATCGAAGAAATGGACATGCTGAACCGCTTTGTGCAGTGGGGCCAGCAGCGCGCCGAGGTGCGGGCTCTGGCGCTGACCTCTACCCGCGCCGCGCCGGGCGCGCCTGCGGTTGATCGCCTGTCGGATTACGACCTGATCGTAGCGGTAAGCGACCCGCCCGGCATCCAGCCTTTTTTCGACAGCCGGGCCTGGTTGGAAGACTTCGGCCACGTGCTGGTGCTGTACCGCGACCCGATCCTGCCCTGGTTTGAGGACTGTCCCCGCCGCCCCTATGACCGTAAATTCGCCTATATCACCCAGTACGAGGCCGAAGGGCTGAAAATCGACTTCACCGTCATGCCGGGCGAGCTGCTGGGCGCAATCGCCCAGGCCCCGCTCAACCCCGATCTTGACCTGGGCTACCGGGTGCTGCTGGACAAAGACGGCCTGACGGCCGGGATGGCCGCCCCCACCCACCGGGCGTACATCCCCACCCCACCCGGCCGGGAGGAATACCTGGAGCGGGTGGAGCTGTTCTTCCACGAAGGCACGTATGCGGCCAAGTATCTCTGGCGCGACGACCTGATCCCGGCCAAAGAGCAGCTCGACCAGGGGATGAAGGCGCGCAATTTGCAGGTCATGCTGGAATGGCGGGCCGAGATCGACGCCGGCTGGTCGGCCCGCCTGAAAGCCCACGGGCGCGGGCTGAAGAAAATCGTCCCGCCCGAACTGTGGGCGGAGTTGGAGGCCACCTACACCGGGGCCGGGATCGAGGCCAATTGGGCCGCCCTGTGGCGTACGGTCGATCTGTTCGCCAAAGTTGCGCGCCAGGTGGGCGCGGCCCTGGGCTACGCCTATCCCGAAGACCTGCACCGGCGCTGTGTGGCCTATTACGAATGGGTGCAAAACCTGCCCCATCCATAATTAAACCGTGGAGCAGGCATGGCGCTCTGCGAGGGCTTTCAAAAAGCTGCTCGCACCGGCATGGGCCACGCAAAATATCCTACCATCGATTCGCGCCGCCGCGGCCGCGGCGCAGCGCCCCTGCCGATCGGGTTACGGCAGTCATTTTTGGCTCTTCCGCCGAAGGCGGAGATTTTTCTATTGTTGGGAAAATGGAAAGATCAAAGAAGAGAAGGGGGCGATGGCCGGCTTCGCCGGCCATCGCCCCTCTATTTTTGACAGTTGGGGCAGATGTGGGTGCTGCGCTGGCCCACCACCAGGCGCACGATGGGCGCGCCGCACTCCGGGCAGGGCTGGCCGGTGCGCTGGTAAGCCCGGAAATAGTTTTGGAACTCGCCGCCGCGGTACACCCAGTCGATGCTGGCCCCATTGCGGCGGATGCCTTCTTCCAACACCGCCCGGATCGCCGCCCACAGCCGGGCGGCGTCGGCTTCGTCCAGCGTGTTGGCCGCCCGCAGGGGGTGCAGGCGGGCCAGGTGCAGGGCTTCGTCGGTATAGATGTTGCCCAGCCCGGCCAGGAAGGCCTGATCGAGCAGCAGCGGCTTCAACTGACGGCGGACAGCCTGCAGGCGGGCGTACAGATCGGCGGCGGTGAAGCCAGGGTCGAGCGGCTCGGGGCCCAGCCCGCCCACGATTTCATCGGGCGAGGCGGCCAGCCACACCCGGCCAAACTTGCGCGGATCGTTGAACGCCAGGCGGCGGCCGTCTTGCAGATGCAGCAGCAAGCGGTGATGCGGGTTGGCTTCGGCCTCCCCGGCCTCCAGGTACAGGTCGCCGCTCATGCGCAGGTGGATCAGCAGCGCGCCCTGGTCGAGGTGCAAAATCAGGCGCTTGCCGCGCCGCCCCACCTCGTGGATGGTCTGCCCCGGCAGGCGGGCCAGGAACTCGCCCGGCGTGGGGGTGGCCAGGGTGCGCTCCCACAGCAGATCGGCGCGTTGGATGACCGCCCCCAGCAGGGCCGGGGCCAGGCTCCGGCGGATCGTCTCGACTTCAGGTAGTTCCGGCATCCTTACGCGACTACTTCATCTCGCCGGCTGGCCGCCATTCGGGCCGCAGCACGCTCATGCGCAGCACGTCGATGTATTCGCCATTTTTGTAGATGTCGTCGCGCTGGCGACCTTCCAGTTGAAAGCCCACCTTCTCGTAACAGCGCACGGCGCGCGGGTTGTCCGCCAGCACTTGCAGGTGGATGCGGTGCAGGTTGAGGGTCTGGAAGCCGTAATGCACCAGCAGCTCCATCGTTTCGGTTCCATAGCCCTGGTTCCAGACTGACTTCTCGCCCAACATAATGCCCACTTCCGCCTGGCGGTTGCGCCAGTCCAGGTTGTGATAGCCGCAGGTGCCAATCGGCCGCCAGCCGTCGCCATCGGCGATCTCGGTCACAAACAGGCGCTCGTCTGGGGGACGTTTTATCATTCCCTCGAACCAGCCTTCTTCCTCAACCAGCGATTGGGGACGATACATGATCAAACCGGCGATCACATCGGGGTCGTTGATCCAAGCGGTGAACAGGGGAATATCCGCCCGTTCCGGGCCGCGCCAGCGAATGCGCTTGTAGCGAATCATGATTTTATTCCTGTCCTTCAACCAGGCCGCTTACCGCCTGGTGCGGAGAAATTTGCCGATCCAGGACTTGCTCAAGGGCCTGATCGTAACGTTCCGGCGATACCCGCGCCCGCCAGCGCGCCACCAGGGCTTCGCGCAGCAGCACATCCAACTCCGAGCGCAGTCGGGCGCGGTCGCGCTGGGCCAACTCGCCGCTGGTCCGCAGGTGGGCCTGGTGATCGCGGATGGCCTGGGCCAGCTCGGCAATCCCCTTGCCCTCGGTGGCGACGGTCTTGAGAATCGGCGGAATCCACAGGGCCGCCGGGGCGGCCTCGGGGCCGGCCGGGCTGGAAGCCCGGCCATGCCCGGCCTTGCGGCTGTTTTCCTGAAAAATGTGCGCCGCCGGGTGGCCCAGCTGGAGCATGCTTTTCAAGGCCCGCTCGGCGCTTTCCAGGCCGGGGCGGTCGGCCTTGTTGATAACCAGCAGGTCGGCGATCTCCAGAATGCCGGCTTTGATGGCCTGAATGTCGTCGCCCAGGCCGGGGGCCTCGATCACCAGGGTGGTGTGGGCCAGGCGGGCAATATCCACTTCCGACTGGCCTGCGCCCACCGTCTCGATCAGGATCAGGTCGAAGCCGGCCGCGTCGAAGACCTGCACCATGGCCGAAGTGGCCGCGGCCAATCCGCCAATCGAGCCGCGGGTCGCCATCGAGCGGATGAAGATGCCGGGGTCGCCCGCCAGGTCGCGCATCCGCACCCGGTCGCCCAAAATGGCGCCGCCGGTGAACGGGCTGGACGGATCGACCGCGATCACGGCCACCTTGCAGCCCTGGCCGTTACAGCCCAGGCCGCTGCGGCGAAAATACAGGGCCAACTGGTTGACCAGCGACGACTTACCCGTACCAGGCGAGCCGGTTACGCCGATCAGGTGGGCCTGCCCGGTGTGGGGGAACAGCTCGCTGAGAGCCGCCCGGCCCTCGGGCGCGCCGTTCTCCACCTGGGTCAGCAGGCGGGCGAGCGCCAAGCGGCTGCCGTTCAGGACATCGTGGGAAAGGGTGGTGGGCATGAGCGGAATGACCCGGTCCGCCGGTTGTCGCCTATGAACCCACGGCCTTGCGAATGTCTTCTACAATCGTCTCGGTCAGAGTGCCGGGGCCGTACACGCCCGCCACGCCCATTTCTAACAGGCGCGGCACGTCCTCATCGGGAATGATCCCGCCGATGAAGACCCGCACCCGTTCCTGCCCGTTCTGGCGCAGCAGGTCGAGGACGCGCGGGGCTAAAGCCATGTGCGCCCCCGACAGGATCGATAGGCCCACCGCGTCCACGTCTTCTTGCAGGGCGCTTTCGGCGATCATTTCCGGGGTCTGGCGCAAACCGGTATAGATGACTTCCATCCCGGCGTCGCGCAGCGCTCGCGCCACCACTTTGGCACCCCGGTCGTGACCATCCAGGCCGGGCTTGGCTACCAATACACGAATTTTCTGTTCCGTCATACATTCCTTCCAGGTTAACCGGCGCGAACGTAAGCGCCTGGCGGGTCAATGGCCGGGCGGAGAAACCGCCGCCAACCATTGTCATCAAACTCAGGGAGCCGGGGTGGCCGTAAACAGCGGGGCCACCGAATTGACAATCGCTTTGGCCTGGTCGATCAGCGAGCGGGCCAGGTTCACCGGGCGCATGGCGTTGATAAATCCACCTACCGGCACGCAGGCATCCCGGTTATCTACGCTGCCGTCGCCGTTGGTATCCACGATCACCCGGCAGTCGACCAGGTCGTCGCCCCGGCCGCCATAGCCCAACTGGGTGGGGATCGCCACCATCCGGCCCTGCGCGTCCAGGGCGGTGCCGCCGCTGGTGCCGCCCGAGATCGCGGCCGAGGTCTTGATGAACGAGCGCTCGCCATATTGGTTGGAGGCGGTAAAGCCGCCCACGTCGCCGCGGGTCAGGGTGATCGTCTCGCCGCCAATGCCCGGATAGCCAATGATCGAAAGCGATTCGCCCAGTTGCAGCTGGTCGGAATCGCCAATTGGGATGACCGTCAGGCCCAGCTCGGCCGGGCGGATGGGCTTATAGTTCAACTCGCTGGTGATGTGCATCACAGCGATATCCAGGTCTTCGTCCATCACCAGCGGCTCGGCGTAATACAGGTCTTGGGGCGGCAGGGCCGGGTCGTCGGTAATGCTGACCACCCACATATCGGGGCGGTATTCCTGGTCGGGGGTGATCAGGTGGGCGTTGGTCAGGATCAACCCGTCGGGCGAGATAACCGTCCCCGAACCAGACCAGATCGGCTTGAGATAGCTGGAATATTTGATCTTGGCCGTAATCTTGACCACCCCGCTGTAAGGCAGCGGCGCCAGGGTGGGGGTTGGGGTGGGTAGATCGATGCTGGCGGTGGGCGGCCAGGTGGGGGTGGGCGGGGCCAGGGTGGCGGTAGGCGGCAGGGCCGCGACCGCGTCCTGGATAATCAGGCGGAAGCCGGTGCGGGCGGTGCGCTCGCCGGCGATGACCGTCACATCGCCCACCAGGTCGTCCACCTGGCGCGGCAGCAGGGTGATCGTGAACTGCTGCTGCGCGCCGGGGGCCACCAGGAAGCCAATCTGATAGCCGCTGTCCATCTCGTAGTCGGTGTGGATCAGCGTGCCGGGGACGATGGCGGCCACATCGGCCGAGGCCAGGAGCGAATTCGACAGGCGGATTTCGTCTACGCTAAGGTATTCCCCGGTGTCGTTCTGGACGGTCACCACCAGGTAGGTTTCCTTGCCCTGGTAGACTACCGGCTCGGCCTGTACGTAGGCGTGCAGCGCGCCGGGCTCGCTCTTGAGCAGCCCCGATTGGCTGCCAATCAAATACACGGCCGCGCCTACCATCCCCAGGGTGACCAGGCCCATCCCGATTAGAATAACAACCATCATCCGGCGGTTTTTCATACCAGGTAAATTATAATACGAATAGCCATGAAAATTGTTCGTTCTCACAGAAAAACAATCGCCTTACTAATCGAACGGGATGGCAGCCTGACGGTGCGCGCCCCGCT
>CAYQDU010000066.1:0-19796 GCA_964416275.1 uncultured Anaerolinea sp.
GCTGGCGCGATGTTGGTGAATATGAGTGGTACATTTACGTCCGAATATTGACACCTGTGCGTTTATACCGGCCTGGATGAAGATTTCCCGGCTGCTAGGAAAATCTATGGGAGTGGTTTGGTGCGCATCAAATCGCCTGAAAAATTTGTCGATGTGGTGGGCGTCTTAATCAGGAATGAACTGCTCAATCATTGAGCGCTATTTTTCCCTTTTTTCCATCCAGGCGGCGGCGCTCCACGAGACGCGAAGGATGTGAACGGTGGGCGACGCAGCGTTGTTGCGCACGGCGGCGCTGCCTGGAAACTGGCAAGCAAGGAGCGGAACCGACGATGAAGGTTTTCGGAAAACCGGTGAACCGATGGGGATGGATGCGGGTAATCGCCTATACGGCGCTGGCCGGTATCGTGACGTGGGCGCTGGCGGCGGCTGGGTTAAGACAGCTCGGCGCGGTTTCGTGGATGGCCTGGAGCGGTTATCAGACGTTTTCGCCGCTGGCCGCTTTAGACCTGGCGGTCGTTTCGCTGCTGGCGGCATTTGCTGCCGGGTGGTTGGAGGTGCACGAGCAGCAAACGGGAATTGCACTGGCCCAGCACCAGGAGGCCGGGCTGGCGCGTGCAGTGCAGCGAGAGGCAATCATCGGGCGGTTTCAGCAAGCCGTGCAGGCTGCGCTGCCCGGCGCCGGGCAGGCCCCGGCAGGGCTTCCAGAACGCACCCAGATAGAGATCGCCTTGCTTGCCCGCGAGGCCCTGAAAGAGCTGGATGGGCAGGGCAAGGGAGCAGTACTGCGCTTTCTCTTTGACCAGAAGCTGTTGGATATACAAAACTTGCCGGTTGAACTGCACAATGCTGATTGCCGCGGCGCGGTTTTGACCGACGCTCAATTGGGCGGCATCTGCCTGGATGGGGTCGATCTTTCTAACGCCCAACTGAATGGGGCCGGGCTGGTAAAAGGCCGGTTTTTCCGGGCCAATCTGCGCCTGGCGCGCCTGCGCCAGGCCGATTTGGGAGAAGCTGTGCTGGACGGTTGCAACCTGCATGGGGCGCGCCTGGATGACGCCAACCTGGAGGGCGCCGATTTGAGGCGCGCCCACCTGGAAGCGGCTATCCTGATCCAGGCGAACCTCAAGGATTGTAAGCTGGACGGTTACCCGGCCCGAGGCGCCCGATCCACAGACATGCAGAGAAAAGACGGCCAGGCGCTCAGCCTGGGCCCCCTGGATAAGGCAATTTTGATCGATACGATCCTTCCAGACGGGCAGAAGGTCACCAATGAAAACGGCAAAAATTACTTGCGCGATAAAGAGCTTTCGATGTTAGTCGATAAGCTGTAAAGGCTGTGGAAGAGAATTGCGCGTGAAGCGGATGAGGAGAAGCTATGAAACGATTATTTAGCGAGATGGCAGCCCTGGTTTCGCGGGCCGAATCTTTCGCGCTGGCAACCGTCATCTCCCGCGACGGCTCGGCGCCGCGCGCCGCCGGCGCCAGGATGCTGGCGCGCCAGGATGGTACAACCCTTGGCACCGTTGGCGGCGGAGTCTTGGAAGCCCAGGTGGAACAGTTGTCCCGCCAGGTGCAACAAGATCACCGGCCAGTGGTGCAGAGCTTCCAGTTTTCCGGAAAAGACGCCGCCAATATGGACGCCATCTGCGGCGGGCAGGTGGATGTGTTGGTGGAGTGGGTCGATGCGGCTAATCCGGCCCTTGTGGATCTATTCACGGGCCTGAATGCGGCTATCGTCGACCGGCAGAAGGTCTGGCTGGTGACGGAGCTGCCCCCCACAGAAGAAACCCGGGTGCGCGCTCTGGTGCGCCAGGATGGCAGGCAGACCGGCGCGCTACCGCCCGGCCTATCGGTGGAAGCCATCTGCGAGATGCGCCTGCCAGGTCGGCTGTCTCTGGATCAGAAATCCTATTATGTTGAGCCATTGGCTATCGCCGAGACGGCGTATATCTTTGGCGCGGGGCATGTCTCGCGCAGCCTGGCGGAGTTTACCAAAGCGGTTGGTTTCTGGACGGTGGTGCTGGATGATCGGGCAGACTACGCCAGCGCGGCTCGCTTCCCAACCGCCGACCAGGTGATAGTCGTCGAAACGTTTACAGACGCCTTTTGCCAGATTGAGGTGGATCGTGACAGCTTCCTGGTGATCGTAACCCGCGGGCATCTGCACGACTACACGGTGTTGGCCCAGGCGCTGCACACTCCGGCCGGGTACATCGGGATGATCGGCAGCCGCCGCAAATGCCAGTTAATCTTTGACGAGCTGCGCCAGCAGGGATACACCGAAGCCGATATCCAGCGCGTTCACGCGCCCATTGGGCTGCCCATCCAGTCCGAAACCCCGGAAGAAATCGGGGTCAGCATCGTAGCCGAAATGATCCAGGCCCGCGCTCAGAACCGGCGCGCTGGAGCCTCTTAGGGAAAATGCCGCTCGTCTGGCCGGTCGCGCTCGTCGGCCGAGCAGATCAGCAGGAGCGAGCGCGAGGACAAGGCGCTGTTGTTGCGCCAGCGGTGCGGCCGGTGGGCTTCGAAGAGCAGACTATCGCCTGGGTCGAGCGGGAAGCGCTTGTCGTCCACCTCATACTCAAGCTGCCCTTCCAGGCAAAAGACCAGCTCCAGGCCGGTATGCACGATGGGATTGTCGCCGCTGCTGGCTTTTGGTTCCATGGTGACGATAAACGGCCCCAGGCCGGGCGCGGCAAAACCCGTAGCCAGGTTAGCTAACGAGCCGCAGGCGAAGGCGGCGGCCGGGCGGTTGCCGGCCTTTTGATACACAATCGACTGGGTGGTTTCTTGAACTTCAAAAAAGGCCGTGACCGATACCTTGAGCGCAGCCGCGATCTGCTGCAAGGTGCTGACGCTGGGTGATGTTTTGCCGTTTTCGATCAGGCTGAGGGTATTTACGTTCAGCCCGCTTTGTTCGGCTAAGGCCCGGATCGAAAGCCCGTGTCCGGCGCGCAGTTCACGCAATCGGCGGCCAACGTTGATTTCGCTGTTCAGTTGATCGGGTGATGGGTTGCTTTTCATCCTTGGCTGATTTCCTTACGACATTTGCTCTGAGCAACCAAAATTATAGTGCATTCCAGCCAAACAGCCTGAAGTAATTATGGCGCTTCCTTCGAAGGCGGGGTTTGGCCTGTACTTTGTTCGGCGAAGCCGGGAGAGCCGCAGTTATTCGACCGGATCGGGAGTGAGGTACTACCCCATCAAACCGTGGAGCAGGCATGGCGTTTTTCGAGCGCCTTCAAAAGAAGATATTGCGTGGATTTTGCCGCACAAAGTGCGGCAAAATCCACGATTAGCCTCTTTTCAGGCGGTGAAGTTTGCCCAACGAAGCTCGCCAGTCGCCTCCGCCAGTGTTTCGTGGGGAGCTGCCGGGGGTGGGCGATCAGGAAACAAGGGTTATTTTATTACGCTGGCAACTTCGGCCTGGTGGGTAAGCTGCTCGCTCAGTATCTGGCGCATCAGGTCGCAGATAGCCGCCAGCTTGGGATTAGCCAACTGATAAACGTTTTCCTGCCTCTGGTGCTGCATAGTGACCAATCCGATGGTTCGCAAGACAGCCAGGTGGCGCGTAAGGGTGGATGGACTTAGCCCCGCGGCTTCAGCCAGGCTATGGGCGTTTTGCGGCCCAGCGCGCAAGAGATGTATGATTTCCAGCCGGGCTGGGTTGCTCATAGCCTGGCACAGCCGGGATTGCATTGCAAAGATTTCTTTTGCCATCATCGGTTTCTGCTTGCTTATCCAATTCTGGCTCTCCTGCCGCGGACGGGATCTGATCTATATTTGGGAGTTGGCGGGGGACGCAGCCCTCGCCAACTCCCGAATATAAAAATTTTCCCGGCGAAGCCAGAAGAGCCCCAATTCTCTCCTCGAACGCCTGGCCCAAACAGGCGCTCAACTCTCCAGAGTGGGCAAAGTTTTTACGGCTTCTAATGCAGGAGATCGATGTGATCTATAATCTGACCATCGATACAGGATTTTACGGCCTGGTCAATATCGGCCATATCGGTAACCACCGGGCGGATTCCAGCTATTTTCATGCTCTCATAAGCGCCCCTGCCCATACCCCGGCACAGCAAAACCTCACAATCTGAAATCGCCTGCGCCATTTGCAGGTGCTTATTGTGCGAGGCAGAGTCCATACCATGCGGCTGGCCGGGAACATCAGCGGCGTGCGGCTGGTCGGCAAGTTGGGCGTGGCCCAACTTAGGGCGCATCTCGCGCTGAACGACCTGCCCATTCTCAACAGTAGAGACAAGGTAGTACTGCGCCCGTCCAAAGTGCTGGCTGATGGTCTTTCCATCATCGGTAATGGCTGCGATTTTCATGTAGGTACGCTCCTGTTCGGTTTAGGGTGTGTAATTCTGGCTCTTCCAGTTTCGCCAGGAAAGAAGTATGACGGGGTGGGCATTGTGCGGCTGCGCCGCACAACGTCCACCCAATATAGAAAAATTCCCGCCTTCGGCGGAAGAACCGTAATTCTAAAGCTGCCGCTGGGTACAGTCTTGCCGATAGCAGCGGAGTGCAAAGGCAAGCAGGGCCATAAATGCAAGCCCCAACAGACCCAGGCTCACTGATCGCCAGGATTCTATGCGGCTGCCGCCTCCCAGCGGCAGGTCGGGCGGTTCGATGACCGCCAAAATACCGGCTTCGACCGGTGTGGCGGTCACCATGGCAACCGGCGTCGCGCGGATGCCAGCCACAGCGTCGAATTTTACCACCCGCGACATATAATCTTCGGTATGGCAGCCCTGGCAGCGAATAGCGTGATCTCTGGTTGGATAAAGCACCAGGCCCTCATGGGCAATTTCTTTTTTGTAGGAGTCGGCGCGGCCCCCATGACAGTAGATGCAGTGCATGGGCGCATCACACAGGCAGAAGTACTTCCCCGCGTCGTACAGGTAGTATTGATTCTCGTGGCAAGATAGGCAGTTTTCGTCGTTTTTGGGCGTTGGATCCTGGGCTTGCACGGGAACGGCCCCCACAAAACTGACCGTCAATGTAATCAGGATCATCCACCCAATCAGCCCTTTTTTCGTTGACATGCAGCACCTCCTGTTTAGCGCTTAACCGGTTCTGCCTCATGGCCCACGTTTCGATATGCGATTGAGTAGGGATTGAAATCTACTGGTAGATAAAGCTTAAGCTCGCCAGGCGTTCTCCCCTGGTTGCATGGGGAGCTGCCCGGTGAAGCCGGAAGAACCATAATAAATTGGTTGCTTCAACTAACATTATAGTACATAAGTCGATTATATGCAATAACTCGTACTACTATAATGGTTTTCAAAATGAGTATCGCCTTTGAAGTCCGACGCGAGCGCGCTGCTGTGCTGTATAATAAGTAACGCCCCACGCAACCGTGGTGGAGCGGACAGGCGGGCTTCGCCGAAAGAGGATTAATTGTGGATTTTGTCGCACTTCGGGCGACAAAATCCACGCAACATCTCTTTTGAGGGCGCTCGCAGAGCGCCGCAGACTACTCCACGGTTATAGTGAAGGGGTAGCTTTCAATATAGAGATGAAAAGATCGACAACGAAAGGAACATGCCATGGGAACCAAAGGTCGTCAAATTGTCGGGATGGATGTGGATGAGCTGCTCTGCCTGCTCAACGAGGCTTTTGCCGATGAATGGCTGGCCTATTACCAGTACTGGCTGGGGGCAAAGATTGTCAAAGGGCCGATGAAGGATGCCGTAGCCTCGGAACTGCTTCTGCATGCTACCGAGGAGCTGGCCCACGCCGATATGCTGGCGCTGCGCATCATCCAATTGGGCGGCACGCCGCTCATCAGCCCGGAGGAATGGCTGAAAAATACTCACTGCGGTTATGAAGCCCCCACCGATCCATTTGTAAAACAAATCCTGGCCCAGAATATCAAAGGCGAGCAGTGCGCGATTGATGTTTATCAGAAGCTGCTGTCCCTGGTAAGGGATAAAGACCCCGTGACGTACAACATTGTGCTGACCATCCTCCAGCAGGAAGTTGAGCACGAAGAAGACCTGCAATCGCTGGACGAGGATCTGGATTCGCTGATGCTGCACAAAGGATAACTGCAAGCTTTCATTGCAGCGGGCAGACACCGCAGGCTCTTCCGACCTGGCCGGAAAGATTTCCTATATTTAGGTTTCACCGGCGGCGCGTCATCCCACGAAACCGTGAGGGGTAATGAATAGCGGGCGGCGCACGGTTGTTGCCCGCGCTCCTGCGTTGCGCCGCCCGCCTGAAGATAAATCTATCGGGGGATTTTGTCGCCCGAAGTGCGACAAAATCCCCCGATTACCCCTTCTTCCCAGGCGAGCTTCCCTCGCCAGTCATCTCTACCATGGTTGCGTGGGGAGCTATCCCCAAGGCGAGACAGGGCGAGTACGGATCGGATGGGACAAGTCTTAAACGATGCCAGAACATGTTTTGATCGTCGAGGATGACCTGTTGATGCGCCGCAGCCTGGGCTTTGGGCTGGAGCGCGCCGGCTACCGGGTGAGCAGCGCGGAAAAGGCTGAAGCTGGCCTGGAAATCGCACAGATCGACCCGCCAGACCTGGTGCTTTTAGACATCGGCTTGCCCGGCATGGATGGGCTTAAGGCGCTGGTGCACTTCAAAGAGCAGTTCGGAATTCCGGTCATCTTTCTAACCGCCCGGCGGCGGGATGTGGATGAGATCTTGGGGCTGGAGCTGGGCGCCGACGATTACATTACCAAGCCGGTTAACCTGGATGTGCTGTTGGCGCGGGTCAAGGCCATGCTGCGGCGCTTTGAAGGGCCTCGTGGCTTATCTGGGAGCACCGAGAAACGGGTGGTTGGCGATCTGGTCATTGCCCCGGTTTCTCATAGCGTAACGGTCGGCGGCAGTCCGGTTATGCTGACGCGGCGCGAATTCGATTTGCTGCACCTGTTCGCGATCCACCCTGGTGAAGTGCTTTCCAATGAGCAGCTTCTTGCCGGCGTATGGGGCGCCGAATTTACCGGGCAACCGCAGGTGGTCTACGTACATATCCGCTGGCTGCGCAAGAAGATCGAGGCTGATCCAGAAAACCCGCGCCGCATCGTGACGGTGCATGGCGTGGGCTATAAGCTGGTACCCCAGGAGGCATAATGTTCGACAGCCTGCGCAATCGCTTGATCCTCAGCCACGCCCTGCCCATGCTGATCGTTTTGCCTATCATGGGCATCATTCTGATCTACGTGTTGGAAACGCAGCTTTTGCTGCCCAGTTTATCGCAGCAGCTTACCGGAGATGCGGTATTGATGGCCGGGATAATCCAGTCTCAACCGCAGATGATCGAAACCCCGGCCCTTGCCAGGCAGGTGCTTATGGATGCGTCCACCCGCCTGACCAAGCGCGTCATGCTCGTCGATTCCGACAATCGTTTGCTGGCTTCGAGTGATCCGGCCGATCAGAGCCGGATAAACCAGGTGCTATCCCTGGATGGCCTGGCAAAAACGAAAAATGGGCAGGTGGTCACCCTGACGAATTACAATCAGCGCCTGCAAAGCGATGTAATTGATGTTTTTGCGCCAATCGTTGCCAGCAACGGGCATTTCCTGGGGACTGTTCGAGCAACCTCGCGCTACGCTTCGGTCGTCGATGAGCTGTATCGGCTGCGAATATGGATCGGCATCGTCCTGTTGTTTGGCACACTCCTTGGGGTCATCCTGGGGGCGGCGCTGGCAGTTACGATTGCCGGCCCGATCCATCAGGCTACCCAATCTCTCTCCGAGTTAACCGGCGGAAGCTTCCGCAGCCGCATTACCGCCGTCGGCCCTTATGAAATCAGGCTTCTGGCAGGCACGGTCAACACCCTGGCGGCCCGCTTACAGAGTCTGGAGAATTCCCGGCAAAAGCTGCTGGCAAACCTGGTTCACGAGCTGGGGCGGCCCCTGGGGGCGCTGCGCATGGCCGTTCAGGTCATCATCCAGGGTTCAAGAGATGACCCGGTCCAGTTGACTGAACTGGTAAGCGGTATGGATCAAGAGTTGGGCGAGTTACAACGCTTGCTGGAAGATTTGACCCATTTGTATGATAGCGATATTGGAGCTTTTGAGCTGGAAAGAAAGGTGATTGATCCTGCAACCTGGCTGGTCGCTGCTCTCCGGCCCTGGCAGGGCATGGCGCGCGGAAAGGATATTCAGTGGGAGCTGGCGGTTCCTCCCACCTTACCTCAACTGGATGGAGATCCAGTCCGCCTGGCGCAGGTGATCGGCAACCTGGTGAGCAACGCCATTAAAATGACCCCGGCCGGCGGTAAAATTTCCATCTCGGCGGCGGGGGAGGCCGGTAAGCTATGGATCAAAGTGGCCGATACCGGGCCAGGGATTCAGCCGGACGAGTTAAACAAGATATTTGAGCCTTTCTATCGGGGACAGGCCGGTACCCGGGGGGATGCAGGAATGGGTCTGGGGCTGTCGATTGCGAAAAACCTGGTGGAAGCGCACGGCGGAACGATCCAGGTAGACAGCCATCCAGGAGCTGGCAGCGTCTTTACGGTCTGGCTGCCGCTGACCTCGCCAGGCCAGGCCTTAAGAATTCCATAAGAAATCAATAAGACATCCATAGAGACGCTAAAAGGCATGCAGGGGTAGGATAACTGCATGTTTGAGAAAGCTGTTGTGGCGGCGCTTTTTCCGATAATCATCGGGGGCGCTATATTTTCATACCGTTTATTCCGCTGTCCAAGAAAACGCCCGCCTGTACAAGAGCTACAGCCCGTAGATCACACGCAGCAGGTCCTCCTGTTGTTTAGCTTGCTGGCTGTGATGAGCATTGCCCTGTGCATTGGCTATTTGTTTGTGCTGCCGTAAGGGAAGTGAGAGGATGAGACAGATGGGTGGGCCAGGTCCAACTGGCGTCGACTACCAAACCTATCCATTGCGGAAGGCTGCCAGGCAGTGGGGGCCATTGATCCGGCGCAGCCTTAGAGATTTTGGGCGAGTCAAATGGGGGCGCTCCGGCCGGCATCGTTTGCATCTGAGGCCGTGGTTCCGCCTGCGCGAAGAAATGGACGGCAGCCAATACGTTTGGTGGATCGAGCGAGATATTCCTCCCTTTGATCTATACCGCTGCGAAGCTTACCAGATTCGGCTGATTTTGCTTGAAAGTGGGGCGACGAAGCTGATATTGCGAACCGGCGCAGGCGATAAACCCATCCCACAACCGGCGATTGCATCTCTGGAGCTTGTTCTGAAAGAGGCCGTAAATGATTCCGCCAGGATCATTCCTCGGAAGATGGGGCTGGCCTATGATTAAATCACCCGTTTTCTGGAGAAGTTGCTTGTGTTTACATTAAGTATGCTGCAGTTTTCCCTGATCCTGATTGTAACCATCCCTCTTCTAGTTGTATTGGGTAATCGTCTGCGATTGGACCTGGCTGCGTTGGGCATAGCTGCGACCCTGGGCCTGATCCAATTCCTCGGCTATGGAATGTTAGGCCCGGCCAACTCCTCCCAAGACGCGGTCAAGGCAATCAGCGGTTTTGGTCAGCCGGTCGTGGTCACCCTGATCAGCCTTTTTATCCTCACTCGCGCCCTGGAAAAAAGCGGAGTCACCTATTGGATTGCACACAAGTTAATTCGGGTGGGCGGAACTTCGCCCAACCGCTTGATTGGATTGTTTGCCGCCACGACGGCCGTTCTATCGCTATTTATGAATAATCTGGCCGCCGGCGCGCTGATCCTGCCCAGCGCCATGGAAGTGGCCCGCCGCACCGGGGTCAGGCCCAGCAAGCTGCTCATCCCGGTGGCGTATGGCAGCCTGTTGGGCGGCGTGGCCACTTACTTCACCACGGCCAATATCATTACCAGCGATCTGCTGCGCATTGCTACCCCGGCGCAGGCTCCGCTGCGCGTGTTCGACTTTACCCCCACGGGCGGATTGATTGCAGCCGCAGGCCTGGCTTTCCTGGCCTATTTTGGCAACCGTCTGCTGCCCGACCATCCTCGTTCGCAAGAACAGGAAATGACGCGCCTGACCGGGACAGAGCTGGAAGATATCTACGGCATTCGAGACCGGCTGTGGGAAGCCAGGGTGAAAGATGGCTCGGAACTGGTTGGTAAGACCCTGGCCCAGGCCGGGATTGGCCGCCGCCTGGGGGTGGAAGTGGCTGCCATCTGGCATGAACGGCAGGCTATCTTCTCGCCGCAGCCAGGCATGGTGATCTATCCAAAAGATATTCTGCTGTTGGTGGGGCGCGAGGATCGGGTGTCGTCCTTGCGAGATGAAGGGGTATCGATTGGGCGTGATAACCATAATGGGCACATCAGCCCGTACGGGGTGGCATTGCTGGAGATTTTGCCCGCGCCGCGTTCTCATGCCCTCGGGCATACGTTAAAGGAGCTAGATTTCCGCCGGCATTACGGTTTCACGGCCGTGGCGCTGCGCCGTTTGGATCGCAGCTACCGCACGAATGTGGGCGATTTCACCCTTCAGCACGGCGACTCGCTGTTGGTAATTGGCCCACGCGAGCGCGTCAAAAGCATGCAAGGCAGCCCGAATTTTGTCGCGCTGCAGCCCGATTTGAGCGATCAGCCCATGGATCGGCGCCAGGTTGGGATTGTCGTTAGCGCCGTACTGGGCGGCATCGCTGCCTCTATTCTGGGAATACCCGTTTACCTGTCCATGTTGTTTGCGGCCCTGGTAGTTCTATTGACCGGGATCATCACCACCGAGGAAGCTTATCGCTCGGTCGAATGGCAGGCCGTATTCCTGATCGCCGGAATGTACACCGTCAGCCTGGCGATGATCCAGACCGGGTTAGCCAACCGGCTGGGCAGCGGGCTGATCCACCTGGCCGAACCGTTCGGCCCCTTGGGGCTGGCCGCCGGGGCCTATATCCTGTCTTCTCTGCTTACACAAATTATGGGCGGCCAGGTTACGGCCCTGGTCAGCGGCCCGGTTGCCATCAGCGCCGCCATTAGCATGGGCGCCAGCCCGCAGGCTGTAGCGGTGGCTACCGCCATTGGCTGCTCGGCGTCTTTTCTGACGCCCATGGCGCACCCGGTCAACATCCTGATGATTGCTCCAGCCAATTACAACTTTCGAGATTTCTTCTATATTGGCTGGCGATTGACGTTGATTAGCTTCATCACCCTGCTGGCAGGCATGCTGTTATTTTGGAAGCTCTAATATCATTGACGCAGGTCTGTTCATATGCTATACTGGAGTATAGTATATTGTGAAGGATGGAGCATATATGTATGCCGCTATACGAGTATCACTGTGAGGAATGCCAGAAAGACTTTGAAAAGCTTGTGAGCTTTTCCGAAGCGAATCAAAGCCCCATCTGCCCGGCTTGCCAAAGCAAACAGACCCACAAGCGAATCTCCAAGGTCGCATCCTTCAGCCAGCCCAATGCTGGCGGGTCGGCTTCTTCGAGCAGCTGCGGATCATCTGGGCGTTTTCGCTGAGCTGGCTAACTGGATGCCGGCCGTGCGCCGGCTGATTTGGAGAGTTTGGCCTTGCCCGGCCATCCGCCGCCCTCGGCCCGCTGGCTTCAGCAGGCTTGACCGTATTGGCCGAAGGTTTCAACCCGAGGCGTCCCGGACGCTGGCTAAACAATGGTCGAATGCCCACCGATGAAGATTCAAAACCAGGAAACTAAAGCCAACTTGGTTGCCCGGCTGCGCCGCATCGAGGGTCAGCTTCGCGGGGTGCAAAGTATGCTGGAAGCAGAGCGCGATTGCCGGGATATTATGCAGCAGCTGACCGCCATACATTCCGCTGTACAGGGCGCCAGCCGGGTCTTTTTGCAGGAATATGCCTCGACCTGCCTGGCGAAGCTGGACGATGCGCAACCCGATAGCGCAGGTGGAGATCGCCAGAAACAACGCGAGCAGATCATACAGGATATGATCGCGATGCTGGATAAGACGCCATAGAAAGGTTGAAAAGGATCAGAACATGGGTACAGCTACCGTAAAGTGGATCACCGGGAAACAATTTGTAGGCATTGATTCAACCAATCACTCGGTTGTCCTCTCGACGCCCTCAGATGGGGTAGGGATCAAACCTTCGGACCTGCTCTTGCTGGCGGTCGCTTCTTGCACAGCGGTGGATGTGGTCGAAATTCTGGCTAAAAAACGGATGCCGTTGTCGCTGCTGGAAATCAGCGTCAGTGGTGAGCAAGACGAAGATCCCCCCTGGACGTTCCGGAAAATTCACCTGCACTATAAAGTTGCCGGTCGGAATCTTACCGAGCAGGCGGTAACGCAGGCCATTCAGCTCTCGGAAGAAAAGTATTGCTCTGTAGCCAGTACGGTGCGGGCAACGGCCGCAATCACCACGGCGTTTGAAATCCTGCCTCAAGAAGTCATTGTAGAGGTTGGTTCGTAACTGTCCCATCCACCAGCAGCGATGGTCTGGACAGGGTATTTCAGGCCCTTCCGTCAAAGCCGGAAGAGCCGTATTTCAGTAGTTCGACACGGTTTTTACAGATGGATTTGCAAACTTTTCAACAAAAATTGGATCAACTGGATCACCCGGTGGTTATTGATGTTTGGGCTCCATGGTGTGGGCCATGTAAGATGTTGGCGCCTGTCCTGGATCGGGTAAAGGTGGAGTACGATGGGCGGGTCGAGTTGATCAATATCAACGCCGATGAAAGTCGCGATGTAATCAGCGCCTTAGGGGTTTATGCAATCCCAACGCTGCTGGTCTTTCGAGGCGGCCAGGAGATCACGCGCGCAACCGGGGTCCAGTCTCAGGCCGGCCTGAGGCAGCTATTTGAGGCCGGCTTGAACGGCGAGAGGCCCAGCGCGCCGACCGGCCTGTCTATGTTCGACCGGCTGTTGCGGATAAGTCTGGGATTGGCAGTGATCTGGCTAACCTGGAACTTCCAGGTTACTCCGCTTCTCTACTTCGGCGGCGCCGTTTTGCTGTTTAGCGCCATTTATGACCGCTGCCCTATCTGGCAGGCGCTTTCGCCAAGACTCGCCCAGTTGTTTCGTATTTCTTGAGATAAGTGGAAGTTGCAGCGAAACGGGTTCCACCTGTGGAGCAGGTATGGCGCCCTTCCGAGCGCCATCAAAAAGCGATGTTCAGGGGATTTTGTCGCACGGAGTGCGACAAAATCCCCTGAACATCTACGGTTGAGTGAGAGGCTACAGCGAAATAAAAGGCGGCCGTAATTGGCCGCCTTTCATTTCGCTGTCCTGGCTTTGCCGTTGAACGTGGGAATTTGTCTCTATGGGATGGCTTTGCGCGGCGACGTAACGGAAAGCCCTCCGGTACTTCTATACCGGCTATGCCGGGATGGTCACGATCTCTTGCAGGCGAAAGCTCTCAGGCTCTTAGGCTCTCCGCCACCCGCCTCAACCGCGCCTGGGCGTCTTCGGCGACTGCTTGCAGTTCAGGATGATCGATCATATTGAGCATCGACAGTGGATCGATCAGAGCAACCTCAATCTGGTCGTTTTCTACCTGCGATACCGTCACATTGCATGGCAGCAGCAGCCCAGCCTCCGACGCAGCGTTGAGCGCCCGGTAGGCCAGCGGCGGGTTGCAGGCGCCCAGGATTTTATAGGGCCGGAAGTCTACGTCCAGCTTCTTCTTGAGCGTTTCGCGAACATCGATCTCTGTCAATACGCCAAACCCCTCGGCTTTCAGAGCAGCCGTGGTGCGTTCGAGAGCGGTTTCGAAATCCGTCTGCAGCCGAACATGAATGCCTAATCCAGTATCAAGCCTTTCACTCATCTTTTTCTCCTCTGTCTGATTTCCACCATTGGTCAAACCCTTACACCGGTAGATTATCCACCAGTAGAAAAATTGCCAGCAGAATGACGAAGATGCCAAACGTTTGGCGCAGCTTTTGCGCTGGCAGCCGGTGACCCAGCCGTGACCCGGCGAATACACCTGCCAGGCCGGTAGTTACGAAGATCAAAGTCACCGGCAGGTCAAAACCGGAGGCATCCAGGTGGCCGGCCAGGCCGGCAAAGCTGTTCGCGGCAATGACGACCAGCGAAGTTCCAACTGCTTGCGACATCGGCAGATCGACCAACAAAACCAGCGCTGGCACGATCAAGAAACCACCGCCCACCCCTAATACCCCGGTAAGCAACCCTACGGCCGAGCCGGCCGCCGCCACCACCGGCCAGTTAGGCTGTCTGTGCTGTTCTGATCCGTTTGGCCGGTTCTTCTGGCCCAACATGGCCGCCCCGATGATCAGCATCAGCGCTGCGAAAGCGATCATCAGCAGCGCCGGCGAAAAGAACTTCGATAACCCGGCAGCGAAGTAGGTTACACACATCCCGGCCCCGCCAAAGACCAGCGCTGCGCTCCAGTTGCAGGAACCTTTCAAATTGTGGAAGTACGCACCGACCAGACTGTTGGCCCCCACGATAGCTAACGACGTGGTCACCGCCGCCTGGGGTGATTGGCCTACCAGGTAGACCAGCGCCGGGACGGTTAAGATCGAACCGCCTCCACCCAGCAGACCCAACGATATGCCGATGGAGAACCCCAGCAGTAGATAGAGGGCAAACTGCGCCATATCTAAATTTCGCTTTCAGCCGGGCTGCCGGAAGAAAGCGCCCCCAACCGAATCAAAGATTGATTGCCGATCTGTACAATTTTCCTGGCTGCAGAGGCCATCTTTCTGTTCAAGCGCACTTCATCTCTCCCGGTCCAGACGCCCGGCATTCACAGCGTCACGGCGTTTTTTTGGTTTTTTATTTCCTTTGGATTGTAGCCAGCTTCCTCTGATCTTGCCACTCTGCAATCCATTATGCCCGATATAAGCCGCGGCTTATATCGGGCTAATTGAAGTTTGGCTCTCCCGGCTTCGCCGGGAAAGATGTACTATTTTGGGGAAATGGGTGGCGTAGCGACCCATTTTCCCAAAATAGAAAAACCCCCCGCCTTCGGCGGAAGAGCCGGAAGTTTACCGCTTGATGCTACCTGAGAGGCCCTCTTGATTGCCTCACGATTGAGGCGGGCATTTTGGGATGGACCCTTTATAATTAACGTGGATTCGAGATGTCCGGTTTTGAGCAATGCGACCCTGGGATATACGGGCTTTGCCTGTCTGCAACCCAGACCATGCGAAAATAGTGGATGGCTCTGTAAGGCGACCTTTTTGCACTACCCCCATCTGGGGGTCCGGCCCTCGCCATTGATAGGTTGCTGCGTGGCGTAGCCACGCAGCAACCTATCAATAGTACTTCTTTCCCGGCGAAGCCGGAAGAACCACATTAATTGGCGTAGCACTGCGGAGACTCTTTCATGCTGCTCTACCTGACCATCCGTTCTGGCGATCCTCTGGTCTGGCTGTTATTTGCCTTCTACGCTCTGGTCATGGCGGCGATGATCCTTTCGGACAATCGGCTGCCCCAGGCGACCTTTGCCTGGATTTTCTTTATGCTGCTGTTCCCGATCATCGGGATCGTCGTCTACTGGTTCTTTGGCCGCAGTCACAAGGTCTTCAGCCAGGAGCGCAAACTGGCTCACCTGGAGCTGGCCGGGCAGTTAACCCTGGCGTTGAAGTCGCTAATGGATCACGAGTACGATTACGTCTCGCGCATCCAGCAGGAACGGCCCCAGGCCTACCGGCGCCGCCTGCTGCATATGATCTTCCGCAACTCGGCCTCCAGCCTGACCGGGTATAACGAGGTCGAAATTTTGCAGAACGCGGCCGAAAAATACCCCAGCCTGCTGTACGACATCCGCCACGCTCAACACTCCATCCACCTGGAATACTTCATCTGGACTGAAGACGACTTTACCAGCGAACTGAAAGACGCCCTGATCGAGCGGGCCAGGGCGGGGGTCAAGGTGCGGGCACTGGTCGATCAATCGAACTTCAAATTCAGCAGCGCTTATCTGGCCGATCTGCACGCCGCGGGCGTCGATCTGCGGCCCTACCGGGTCTACATGCGCCTTGACCGGCTGCACACGGTCAACTACCGCAGCCACCGCAAGCTGGCCGTTATCGATGGGCATATTGGCTACATGGGTGGGCTCAACCTGGATAAAGAACAGCTCCCCGGCCAGCACCCGGTAGGAAGCTGGCGCGACACCCACCTGCGGGTAGATGGCGAAGCCGCCCTGGTGCTGCAGGCCAGCTTTATCGTTAGCTGGTTCAACACCACCGGCGAAAAAATCGTCGACCCGACTTACTACCCTGCCATCCCGCCCGATTCGCGCCCGTTTACGCCGATCCAGATCACCCAGGGCGGCCCGGATGCAGAATGGAAAGCCATGCAGCAGTTGTATTTCTTTATGATTATGGACGCCCGCGACAGCGTTTATATCCAATCGCCCTTCTTCATCCCCGATCAAAGCATTCTCGACGCTATCCGGGCGGCGGCCCTGGCCGGGGTAGACGTGCGCATCATCTGCCAGCCGCGCGGTGGTTCGTACCAGATTCCCTACCGGGCAGCCTACACCTATTACGCCGACGTGGTGCGGGCCGGGGCTAAAGTCTACCTGTACCAGGATGGCTATTTCCATGCCAAGACGATCATGATCGACTCGGCCATCTGCGCCGTCGGCACCGCCAACATGGATGTGCGCAGCTTCTATCTTAATTATGAGACTATGGCCGTGATCTACGATGAAGAAAAGACCCGCGAACTGGAAGCCGACTTTTTGGAAGATCAGAAGAATAGCTTGGAATGGCGGCTGGAGGACTACGAGCGTATGCCTTTCTACAGCCGCCTGCTCGATTCAGCCTACCGCCTGACCTCGCCCATCTTGTAAAGATGGCTCTCCCGGCGAAGCCGGGAAAGCGCAAGCCCTCCCACTCAACCGTGGTGGATGTGACTGGCGAGCTTTGCCGAAAAGGGGTTCATCGTGGATTTCGTCGCACGAAGTGCAACAAAATCCACGCAATATCTCTTTTTGATAGCGCTCAAAGAGTACCATGCCTGCTCCATGGTTTAATGGGGAGTACCGGGAAAGCACAGTTTTATGGAGAGCGTTTACAGATGGCGCAGCCATCTATAAACGCTCTCCATATAATTTTGGCTTTTCCGCCGAAGGCGGGGGATTTTTTTATTCTGGCGAAGCGGGAAAAGCCGTGAAGAACTTCGCCGCAGATGCGCCTGGAGAGCCAATTGCAGAGGGAGAAATACAAGCTGCCGGGGCCTCGATTTATGGGATAATAGCCAGCACAAATAATCCGACGGAGCAATGGGCTTTATGAAGTGGTTTGATCGCCGGCTGCAAAGCTGGCGGATTCACATGGCCGTGCCTTACCTGCCGCCGGGCGGGCGGGTTCTGGATATTGGCTGCCATCAGGGCGAGCTATTCGATTCGCTGCAAGATCGCCTGGGGTTTGGCGTTGGCATCGACCCGCTGACGCTCCCCCGCGCCGCCCCCCGCTATGTGTTGCTGCGCACCCTGTTCCAGGGCCGTCTGCCGCTGGCCGGCAATTCCCTGGATGCGGTAGTGATGCTGGCGACCCTGGAACACATCCAGGACCCGGCTGGTCTGGCGAGCGAATGCTATCGCGTGCTGCGCCCCAGCGGGCGAGTGGTCATCACTGTTCCAGACGTGAAAGTGGATCGGGTGGTCGACCTGCTGGTGCGCCTGCGGATCGTGGATGGTATGGCGCTTGAGCAGCATCACGGCTATCGTCCAAAGGATACCCCGGCCATCTTCTGCGCCCCCGGCCTGCGCCTGGTTCGCGCCCGGCCTTTCCAGCTTGGCCTGAATTACCTGTATGTTTTCCAAAAACCGTAGGATTTGGAAAAAAACTACTCGCACTACCGTGGGCCACGCAAACTGTCCTACCGCCGATTCGTGCAGCCGCGCCCCTACCGGTCGGGTTGCGGTATTCATTTTTGGCTCTTCCGCCGAAGGCGGGGATTTTTCTATTTATGGGGAAATGGGTGGCGTAGCCACCCATTTCCCCATAAATTATACTGGGGGTTGCTGCGTGGCGGCCCCACGCAGCAACCCCCAGTATAGAAAAAATCCGCCTTCGGCGGAAAAGCTTCGGAAATTCTTATGACTCAAGACGCTTACGAATTGACCATCTTAATGCCCTGCCTGAACGAAGCGGAAACCTTAGAGACCTGCATTCGCAAAGCCCAATCCTATCTGGAAAAGAGCCATATCTGCGGCGAAGTGGTGATTGCCGATAACGGCAGCAGCGACGGCTCGCGCCAGATCGCTGCCGGGTTGGGGGCGCGGGTTGTGCCGGTGGAGACGCGCGGCTATGGGGCGGCCCTGTTGGGCGGCACGCACGCTGCCCGGGGCCGCTACATCATCATGGGTGACGCCGACGACAGCTACGATTTCAACGCCCTCGATCCGTTCGTCGAAAAACTGCGCCAGGGTCACGACCTGGTGATGGGCAACCGCTTCCAGGGCGGCATTCGCCCCGGGGCAATGCCCTTTCTGCACCGCTACCTGGGCAACCCGGTGCTGAGCGCCATTGGGCGCTTGTTCTTCCGGGCTTCGATTGGCGACTTTCACTGCGGGCTGCGTGGGTATCGCCGCCAGGCCATCCTTGACCTCGACCTGCGCACTACTGGCATGGAATTTGCCAGCGAGATGGTGGTCAAGGCTTCGTTGGGCCGCCTGCGGATCGCCGAAGTGCCGACCGTCCTGCACCCCGACGGGCGCAGCCGCCCGCCCCACCTGCGCACCTGGAGCGATGGCTGGCGGCACCTGCGCTTTTTGTTGCTCTACAGCCCGCGTTGGCTGTTCCTGTACCCCGGCCTGCTGTTGATGCTGCTGGGCCTGATCCTGGGGCTGTGGCTGCTGCCCGGCACGCGGGTCTTTCTGGGCCTGAAGCTCGATATCAATACCCTGTTCTACGCCGCGCTGATGATTATCCTGGGCTTCCAGGCGGTCAATTTTGCCGTCTTTACCAAGGTCTTTGGCATCAGCGAAAAACTCCTGCCGCCCGACCCGGCCCTGGAGAAGGCCCTGGGCTGGGCGCGCTTGGAGCGCGGCCTGCTGCTGGGGGCGCTGATGATTGCGTTGGGGTTGGGCATGTCGCTCCTGGCGCTGGCCGATTGGGAGGCGCGCGGTTTTGGCCCGCTCGACCCCGCCCAATCGCTGCGCCTGGTTATTCCGGGCGGAACACTGCTGTCTCTGGGCCTCCAGGCTATGTTCTCGGCCTTTTTCCTCAGCATCCTGGGCTTGAAGCGCCGTTGACCGGGAACGAAGCCTGGGCATCGCGCCAGGGTCAGGCGCGGCGAGCGAGCCTATCCTTAAGGCCAGGTCCAAAAAACTTGACAGTTCTAATCCGCCTGTGATAAACTCAAAATAGTAGACCAGGAAGTGGTTTACAGATTTGAGAACGAGGATGAAGGTTAACGATCTCGTATGAACCGCATTTCCGTACAAGGCTTCTGGCTGATGTCTCCTCTCGCTGGGGGTGTGGGGGTTGCCTTGTCGGAGTGCGCCTGTTGATCGTTTCCGAATCGGAAATCGAATTTGCCAACGGTCACGGCGCTCTCTCCGCCCGTGGCCGTTTTTGTTTTCCTCCAGGTGGAAAGCGCCGCTGCGTTTTCCCGGTGGATGAAAAAGCAAAAGGCCGTGGGCGCTACCCGTGGCCTTTTACTTTTTCTGAGCGCGTTGCCCCAGGCGCGCGCACCGCAAGTTGATTTGGAGGCAGTATGTCTATCTTAACCACCGAAAACCTGGGCCTTTCGTTTGGCGACTTCGACCTGTTTCGCGGCATCAGCGTGAGTATCGCCAACAACAGCAAGATCGGGCTGATCGGCCCCAATGGGGTCGGCAAGACCTCTTTGCTGATGATCCTGGCCGGGCTGAACCAACCTACCGCCGGGCGGGTGAACCTGACCCGCGGCCGGCGCCTGGCCTATCTGCGCCAGGAATCCATCGACGCCTTC
>CAYQDU010000067.1:0-19750 GCA_964416275.1 uncultured Anaerolinea sp.
AGCGCATCGCCGAGCGCACCGCCCAGCTTGAGGCCGCTAACAAAGAGCTGGAAGCCTTCTCCTACTCGGTTTCGCACGATCTGCGCGCTCCGCTGCGCGCCATCAGCGGTTATACCCGGCTGTTACAGCTTGATCACACCCAGAGCCTCAACCCGGAAGGCCAGGAACTGCTCAACCGGGTGAGCGATACCGCCCAACGCATGAACCAGCTCATCGACGACCTGCTGCGGCTATCACGCTTGAGCCGCCAGGAATTACAGCGCCAATGGGTAGACCTGAGCGCCCTGGCGCACAAAGCCCTGGACCAGTTGGGCGAGCGCGAGCCGGGCCGCCTGGTTGCCGCGCAGGTCAGTCCTGGCCTGTCGGCTATCTGCGATCCCAATCTGATCCAGGTGGTATTGGAAAACCTGTTGGGCAACGCCTGGAAATTTACCAGCCGCGTTCAGTCGGCCAGGATCGAATTTGGCGTCACCGAAGACGAAAGCGGGCGCCTGTTTTTTGTGCGCGATAACGGAGCCGGGTTCGACATGCGCTATGCCGACCGCCTGTTCGCCCCTTTCCAGCGCCTGCACCGGGCGGATGAATTTGAAGGCAACGGCGTGGGCCTGGCAACCGTCCTGCGGATCATTCAACGGCATGGCGGAAAAATCTGGGCGGAGGGTAAGGTAAACCAGGGGGCCATCTTCTACTTCACCCTGCCTGGAGGCCCGGCGTGAAGGATTGCAGCTACTCCAAAACATAAAAATTTCCCGGCAAAGCCGGAAAGACCCATATTCCAGAAGGAGACTTGCATGTACAAACCGTTTTTTATTTGCGCGTTTCTGTTGAGTGCGGGTTCCTGGCTGTTTGCTGGCCAGGCGCAGCAGCCCTTGGCCCCGCTCACCGCCCAGGCGGAAGTCAGCGCCAGCGCGCCGGCCAGCTCTCCATTGACCGCTATGGCTGCCTTTACCCAGACCCTGGCCGGGCCGACCCTGTATCTACCCGCCGTTCAGACCCCCCAGATCATCCCCCTGCCGCCCGGCGCTGTCTTTGCCGACCGCTTTGACGTCAACCTGGGTTGGACGCTGGTGGCCCCCAACAACACCCTCGGCACAGCCTACGCCGGGCAGTTTTATTTTTCCAGCGGTACAACTCGCACCGCCTACGCCATAGCGCCGTTAGCCTCGGCCAACATGCCCAAACGCTACGCGGTGGAAGTTGTGGCCCAATGGACCTCACAGTCTTCCCCGCTGACCGAGGTGGGGCTGGTCTTTGATTGGTTTAGCCCGACCAACCTGCATCGTTTTCTGGTTTATTCCGCCCCGTTGGACAGCCACACCACCCGCAACTGGTGGATCGAAAAGTGGAACCCCGCCCAAAACCGCTGGGACGTAGTCCAGTCGGGCCTGGATAAGAAAAACATCCATTTTGGGGCCGAGGCCAACCAGCTCAAAATCAGCCGGGATGGGGATGTGGTCACGGCCTGGATCAATGGCGTCGAAATCTGGCATGGCAAGTCGGCCGCCGCCAATTACGGCCAGGTGGGGCTGACGGTCAACCCGCACAGCGACGACGTTCCAAACGGCGCCCTCATCGAAGCCTATTTTGATGATTTCATCGTGAGCAACCTGGATACCGCTCGACCCTGACGCGCGGCGTTAACCCATGAGCGGGCGGCGCAACAGGGGGTGCGCCGCCCGCTCATTGATGGAGCCAAAATCGCCCGACCGGGCCGGTTAGGTTGCGCTCCAAGAAACCGTGGGGGGCGACCGGCGAGCTTCGCTCGCCTGGCAAGAGGGTTGCAACATCCCTTATTTGAAGGCGCACTTCGAGCTTGTGAATTAATCACTTTGCAACCCGGCGATCCCCCACTGCCGGGGGTATTGCAATGCTTGATCCCGCAGCGGTGGCGGTGCGGGCCACTTGATGGCAATTAATTCACAAGCTCTTCGAGCGCCATGCCTGCCCCAGGGTTTAATGGCGGGGTACCGCCGGTTATCCGGCTACCCGCAGTTCCAGCGCCTGGCGGCGGATGTGGGCATCGCGGGTCTTATCCAGCACCAGGCCCACGTGTTCTTCCGGCACATCCACCAGGGTATAGTTCTGCTGGATGTTGATCTTGCCGATGACCGTACCGGGGATGTTGGCCTGTCCGGCGATCAGCCCCACAATCTCGTTGGGGCGAATGCCGTGCTGCTTGCCCAGGCTGAGGCGCATGCGCACCATGCCCGGCTCGTGCGAGATGTTGCCGCGCCGCCGGGCCAGGCGCTCTGGGCTGAGGTCGAGCGGCTGGCGGGCCTCGCGTCCTTCACGAATGGGGCGCTCGGCGTGCAGCCCGCGCTCCCGGCTGGCCGGGCGAGTCTCCTGTACCTCGGCAATGGGGGCAATCGGGCGCTGTTTCTCCTCGCCCCGGGCCACCTTCACCGCTGCGGCAGCGATCTCGATAGGATCGAAGCCTTCTTGAACCAGGGCTTCCACCAGCTCGCGCTCGCGTTTGAAGCGGCTGCGCTGCAGCCAGATACGAAGCTGGCCGGTCAGGCGCTCTTCGCGCCGGGCGACGATCTCGTCCTCACTGGGAATGCTGGCTCGCGGTACCTTCTGGTGGGTAAAGGCTTCCACCTGGCGCAGCAGGCGCTTCTCGTTGGGGGCCACCAGGCTGATGGCGACGCCGGTCTTGCCAGCCCGCCCGGTGCGCCCGATACGGTGGACGTAGACCTCCGGGTCATACGGCAGGTGAACGTTGATTACATGCGAAATGCCGTCGATATCCAGGCCGCGCGCGGCCACATCGGTGGCAACCAATACTTGAATGCGGTTCTTGCGGAAATTGTTGAGCGTGCGCTCGCGGGCCTCCTGGCTCAGGTCGCCGTTGAGCAGCTCGGCCGAAAAGCCCCGGTTTGCCAGCTCGCCGGCAAGCTCAGCCGTGTCGGCCCGCGTCCCGGCAAAGACCAGGGCCTGGGTCATCTCCTCCACCTCAAACAGGCGGGCCAGGGCGGCCAGCTTGTCTTCGGCGTTGACCAGGTAATAGCGCTGCTCAATAGCCGCCACCGTCACCTGCTCTTTCTGGATCGTAACAGAGCGCGGCTGGTGCATGTAGCTGTCGGCCAGGCGGCGAATAGCCGGCGGCAGGGTGGCCGAAAACAGGGCCGTTTGCCGCTCGGCCGGGGTCTCAGCCAGGATAGCCTGCATGTCTTCGATAAAACCCATGCTGAGCATCTCGTCGGCTTCGTCCAGCACCACGGTATGCACTGCGCCCAGGTCGAGAATGCCTTTGCGGATCATATCCAGCAGGCGGCCGGGTGTGCCGACCACCACCTGCGCCCCGCGCCGGATCTGGCTGATCTGCGGGCCGTAGGGCGCGCCGCCGTACACAACCGCCACGCGGGCGTGCAGCGGGCGGCCGAGCTGGGTGATCGCCCCGGCTACCTGTAAGGCCAGTTCGCGGGTGGGGGCCAGCACCAGGCACTGCACGCCGGGCCGCTCGGGCTCCAGGTTGTGCAGAATCGGTAAAGCGTAGGCGGCCGTCTTACCGGTGCCGGTTTGGGCCTGGCCGATCACATCTTGACCTTGCAGCAGCAGGGGGATAATCTCGGCCTGAATGGGGGTTGGCTCCACATAGCCGAGGTCGAACACGGCCTGCACCAGATCGGGGTGCAGGTCTAACTGGGTAAATTCGGTCGTCATCAAAACTTCCTTCTGCGGCCGGCGGGCTGCGCCAACCGCTCTGCATTCCCTGAAACGTTTTGACGACTCCGCCCATTGGCTGCGCCCGCATCCCTGGGGAGCAAAGCCCCGCGGGCAACAAAAAACCCGACCAGCTTACGTCGGGCGATTGACCGGAAGGATCAAAACAATTCCCTGAAAACTGACGGCCACCAATCGGGCCGGACGCAGCAGTATACCACAAGTTTGCTATTTCGTGGACAAAATAATTAGGCTCTTCCGCCGAAAGCGGGATTTGATTTATATGGTTCTCCCGGCTTCGCCGGCGGTAGCTCCCCACTTAACCAGGGTAGAGGTGACTGGCGAGCTTCGCTCGCCTGGGAAGAGGATTAATCGTGGATTTTGTCGCACTTCGTGCGACAAAATCCACGTAACAGATCTTTTTGAAGGCGCTCTTCGAGCGCCTTGCCTGTTCCACAGTTTAACGGGGTGGTACCTTGCCGGGAAAGAGGTACGATACTGAAAAAAATCCCCACCTTCAGTGAAAGAGCCATTTATATTGGGGGGGTGCGGGTGACGTAGTCACCCGCACCCCCCCCAATATAGAATTTTCCCGGCGCAGCCGGAAGAACCAAAGAGCCTGGTTGAAGACCCTGGCGATCAGCGCCCAGGATATGGACAAATCACAACCCGATATTTTAGTAGTATAATGCTCCTACCCTTCTCCACATTGGGGCCATATGCGCGCCCCAGTCCCCCCTTCCCTTTCAACCTGCGACGGTTGTTGCTGGCTGGTTTACCGGCTGGCGGCGCCTGTTGCCTATGGGGTGTGGAGTTGCTAAGGAGGTATATCATGACTGACAACTTAATATTTGACCCATTCCAAACCGAAGCCCCGGAAGCGCGCAAGCGCATCGCCCTGGTGGCCCATGATAACAAGAAGCAAGACCTGCTCGAATGGGCGCTGTATAATCGCGGTTTGCTGATCCAACATGAACTGTACGCGACTGGAACCACCGGGCGCCTGCTGGCTCAAACCCTGGAAACCCCAGTAAACTGCCTGCTCAGCGGCCCGCTGGGCGGCGACCAGCAAATCGGGGCCATGATCGCGGAGGGCAAGCTCGATCTGCTGATTTTCTTTTGGGACCCGCTTGAACAGCAGCCCCATGATCCAGACATCAAGGCTTTACTGCGGATCTCGGTGGTATGGAATCTGCCGGTGGCCTGCGACCGGGCCACCGCCGATTATCTCATCTCGTCTCCGCTCATCAGCTCGCCCGCCTACCAGCGCCAGATGCCCAACTACGTAGCCCACATCGAGCGCTTCACCGCCCAACCGGCGGAAGGACTGCTGCTGTTTACCGTCGATCCAATCGACTGATTTCTCGAACGCAGAGCGGTTACCCGCCTGAAGAGAAGTCAACCATCTGGCTGATTCGGCCTTTGATCCGGCCGCGAAACGCAGAAATTCGGTTATAGTAGGGTAGATGAGCGGCCAATCTGCTTATCTACCCTACTATAAATTTCAGAAGGAGATTCGATTATGCCCCGTACCGCCGTCACCGCCCCCAACGCTTCGGCCATCGGCCCGTATTCGCATGGCGTAGAAGCCGGTAAGTTCGTCTACCTCTCCGGGCAGACGCCCATCGACCCCCAGACCAGCCAGCTCATCAGCGACGACATTGCCATCCAGACCGAGCAGTGCTTCAAAAACCTGTTCGGCGTGCTGGCCGCCGCCGGGCTTACCCCTGACGACGTAATCAAGGTTAACGTCTACCTGGCCGATATGGCCGATTTTGCCGCCATGAATAAGGTCTACGCGCTGCAGTTCAACCAGCCCTACCCGGCCCGCACCACCATCGGCGTGGCCGCCCTGCCCCTGGGGGCCAAAGTGGAGATCGAGATGATCGCCCGCAAAGGAATGAAAACCGAGGATTGATGATTGCGTTATGACCCATCTGTTGATTTTCAACTGCGGAAGCAGCTCGTTAAGTTATAAGCTGTACGATTCAAATACCCTGGCGGTGGTCGCCCATGGCAAGGCGTATCACGTGGCGACCAAGAGCCAGGAGCCAAGCTACCTGCTCCATCACCACAATGGAAGCGCCGTGCGCCAGGAAACGCCCCTGCCCAGCCACCGGGCGGCGGCCCAGGCCGTGTTAGAATACCTGGCCCAGGCCGGGCTGGAGACGCCCGTCATTGGGCATCGCTTTGTGCATGGCGGCGTGACGTTCCAATCGGCCACGCCAATCAACGCCGAAACCCTGCCCCGGCTGGAAGCGTGCAGCCGCCTGGCCCCGATCCATAACCCCAACTCGCTCAGCGTGATCCACCTGTGCCAGGAGCTGCGCCCGGCAGCGCTTCAGTACGCTTCGTTCGACACGGCTTTCCACAGCAGCCTGCCCGAACACGCCTACCGCTACGCGCTGCCCACCGCCCTGGCCGACCAGTACGGCTTCCGCAAGTATGGTTTTCACGGCCTGTCGTATCAGTACTGCTGCCTGCAGGCGGCGCGCTACCTGGACCGCCCCCTGAGCGACCTCAGGCTGGTGATCTGTCATCTAGGCACCGGCGGGTCGAGCGCGGTGGCCGTGCGAGACGGCGAAAGCCTGGATACCTCGATGGGCTACTCGCCCCTGCCCGGTCTGGTGATGAGCACCCGCTCCGGCGACCTGGACCCCGCCATCGTGCTGGAGCTAATCGAGGAGCACGGCTATACCCCGGCCCAGGTGAACCGCCTGCTTAACAAAGACAGCGGGCTGGTGGGCGTATCGGAAATCAGCAGCGATCTGTTCGAGCTGCTGGCCCAGGGCCGCAACCCGCGCGCCGGGCTGGCGATTGACCTGTACGTCCATCGCTTGAAAAGCTACATCGGCGCTTACCTGGCCCTGCTGGGCGGGGCTCACGCCCTGGTTTTCACCGACGACATCGGCGTGTGCGGCTGGCAAATCCGCGAGCTGGCCTGTTCAGGCATGGAATGGTGCGGGCTGGAGCTTGACCTGGAAGCCAACCAGGCCGCCCCGGTCGATCAGATTGCCCGGCTCAGCGCGTCAGCATCGCGCATCGCCGTCCTGTCGATCCCCACCGATGAGGAATACGTCATCGCCCTGCAAGGGATCGATCTATTCGAATAAGAAAACTGGGCCGCCGGCGGCCCAGTTTTCTTATGGTTCTTCCGGCTTCGCCGGGAAAATTTCTATATTTGGGAGTTTGCGGGTGACTACGTCCCCTGCAAACCCCCGAATATCAATCAAATCCCGCTTTCGGCGGAAGAGCTTTTCTTATTCAAAGCGCTTTAGATCGACTCGGCCACCGCCTGCTCGAAGATTTGCAGGGCAGCCCGAATTTGGGCTTCGTCTACAATCAGGGGCGGAATCCAGCGGATAACCTGGTGGTACGTGCCGCATTGCAGCAGCAGCAGGCGATTTTCCATACAGCGCCGCTTAACCGCGTTGCTCAAAGCCGAGGCCGGGCTGCCATCGGGCAGGCTGAACTCCACACCGACCATCAGCCCCAGGCCGCGCACATCGCCAATAGGGGCATAGCGCGCCTGGATTTGCTTCAGCCCATCGATCAGCACCCGCCCCATGCGGGCGGCGTTCTCCACCAGCCCCTGTTTTAGCACTTCGATGGTCGCCACAGCCGCCGCGCAGGAGACCGGATTGGCCCCAAACGTGCCGCCGTGGCTGCCTGGGATCCATTTCTCCATCAGATCGCGCCGCGAAACGATGCCCGAAAGTGGGAAGCCGGAGGCAATGCCCTTCGCCACCACAAAGATGTCAGGGATGACCCCAAAATGCTCTTGGGCAAAGAACTTGCCGGTGCGTCCGAAGCCGGTCTGCACTTCGTCGAAGATCAGCAGCAGGCCAAACTCATCGCAAATCTTGCGCAGCCCGTGCAGAAAGGAAACCGGCGGCACAACATATCCGCCTTCGCCCAGCACCGGCTCCACCAGGATGGCGGCCGTCTCGAAGGGGGCGGTCTGGCTGTGCAGCATGTGGCGCACTTCCTTGAGGCACCAGCGGCTGGCAGCTTCTGGCTCCCAGCCGTAGCGGTAGGCGTAGGGGAAGGGGGCCACGTAGACCCCCGAGGCCAGCGGCGCATACCCCGCCCGGTAAACGGTATGACCGCTATCGGTTGCCATGGTCAGATTGGTGCGCCCGTGGAATGCTCCCTGGAAGGTAATCAGGTTGGGCCTCTTGGTCGCATGGCGGGCCAGCTTGATGGCGCTCTCCACCGCTTCGGCTCCCGAATTGACGAAGAAAAAGCTGTTGAATGCCGGGTCGAGGACAACGGTCAGCATTGCGTCAGTAAGCTGGATCAGCGGCAGGTGGTAGTAATTATTCACCTGGGCGTGGATGATCTTACCCACCTGCTCGCGGGCGGCCGCCACCACCTTAGGATGGCAATGGCCGGTATTGACCACTCCGATCCCAGATGTAAAGTCCAGGTAGCGGTTGCCCTCCGTATCGTAGATATAACAACCCTCGCCATGGCTGACCGTCAACGGGAAGGTGCGGCTCCAAACGGGAGAGATGTTCTCAATCGCCATAATAATTTCCTTGGGCCAGGGGGATGAAGGCAAGCCCCGGGCTCACTGCGCTGGAAGAGGAAGGGATGCAAATAGTTTACCATCATTGGCTTTCCAGCCCGGTGAAAGATTCGGCAGGGCCTCTTGTGTAGAACAGATGTTCGTGATAAACTTAGCCATCGGTATTCCCTGCCTGTTCAAATCAAAGGAGCGATCCAATGTCTTACGAATGTGAAGCCCAAACCCTGGCCGCCCAACCGGTGCTGTCCGTCCGCACGCGGGGCGCGGTCGAAAATCTGCCCGCTTTGCTGGGGCAGACGTATATGCGCGTCATTCAATATCTGGGGGCAGCCGGCGAGCAGCCGGCCGGGCCGCCCTTTGTGGCCTACTACAACTTCGACATGCAGGATTTGGATATAGAGATCGGCTTCCCGATCGCAAAGCCTGTGCCTGGGCAAGGCGATATTGCATGCTGCGAAATCCCGGCTGGCCGGTATGCAACCGCCCTGTATGTAGGCCCATACGACCAGTGCGAAGCAGCCTATAATGCTCTGAACGAATGGATGGCGCAGAACGGCTGCGAGCCGACCGGCGTGGCCTATGAGTTCTATCTGAACGACCCCGACACAACCGCTCCGCAGGACCTGCAGACCCGCATTCTGTTCCCCCTCAAAAATTAAAAGCGGTTCTCCCGGCTTTGCCGGGGACGCTGCAGGGCTGCGCCGCATCATTTCTGGCTCTTCCGCCGAAGGCGGGGATTTTTCTATTTTTGGGGAAATGGGTGGCTACGCCACCCATTTCCCCAAAATAGCGCCTCTTTCCCGGCGAAGCTGGGAGAGCCGAACTTCTCCAACAGATCCGTCGCTGGCTGCACCAGCCGCCCGCAGCCAGCGACGTTTATCTTCAAGCCGGGCGCAGATTGGCCTTGCAGTAGGGGCAGTCGGCGGTATTCGCGCCGGTCCAGTTCACCGTGTCCACGCTGATGGGTGCGCCGCACTTGGGGCAGGTAGAAGGCAGCCAGTTGGTCCGCTCTTGGGTTAATTGCTGTTCGGCGCTTACCTGCTGTTGAGCGGCCGCCAGGCGCTCCTGCTGGCGGCTCAGATAAAGCTGCACCCCAGCCTGGAACAACCCGCTGATGGCCGCCAGCACCAGGATGCCTGGCCAGAACCAATCCTGCCAGAACAAGATCGCCAGGCCGACCAGCCAGATGGCCGACTGAACCTGCGCCCAGGGCAGCGGCAGATCATCTTCCTGCTCTTTTTTTCGATCTTTTTTGTCTTTATCCTTGCTCATCGTCGTTTCCTCACTAACAGTGAATACGTCCATTTTAATCGAAAAGTTGCCCTGGTATAAAACTGGTAGCACTCCACCACGGTTTAATGGGGAGCTCCCCCGTGCAGTAACCCCAGAATTATATTCCTACAGCGTGGGTTTCAGCCCGGTGGAGGGGCGGCCAGCCCTGGGCGGCCAGTTCCGGCGTAGGAAGAGCGGCCTCATCGGGCTTATCCGATAGGCCGAACAGCAGCGCGCCGCGCTGTCGCCATTCCAGGGCCATCGCCCGCACTTCCTGGGTGATGAGAATCTCCTCCTTCAGGCGCTGTTCCAATGGAGCGGTATCGTCGAGGCGGGCAAAGCGGCCCAGGGTAGCCCGATATTCGCTGCGCCGAAAGGCTTTGAAGGGAGTGGGGTCGCCGCGCTGTACGTTGGCGTAAATTTCGGCGTGGATCGCGGCCAGGGCGAGCGGCAGGGCGGCCCGGCGAGCATCGACCTGAGCGATGAACTGCTCGAAGGCAGCCATCTGCCCGGAGCGCACCTGCTCCGCCAGGGCGGGAAACGCCCACAACCCGCTGCCCAAAATCAGGCAGATATAGGCCAGGTAATCTTGATTATCGGCGGTGAAAGTATGGAACTCCGGCTGGTTGAGCGGGTCGTAGACCGCCCGAAACTGAGGCGGGTCGAAGCCTGCACCCAGCAGCCCGGCCAGAGTATCCTGCACGGCCTGCACGCGGGCGGCGTCGATCACCCCGGCGTTGCGGCCGCGCGCCCCCAGGGCGGTCTTATCCAGGTCGATCAAGACCGCTGTATGCTCATCGACAGGCAGGCCGGCCGCCTGGCAGTAGCGATCAAAGTCGGCCAGGGCCGCCCAACGGTTGGACAGATATAAAGACTGCCCGGTCGGGGTCTGGTCGAGTTGTATATCCGGCGGGGCGGAAGTTTCCGAGCCGATAAAGGCCGCCCCCGGCCATCCGCCCGCCTGGCACAGATTAGCAAAGGCCGTGGCATCCAGCAGGCGGGTATCGCCCACGAAAATCAGCCGTTCAATCGCACGGCCGGAACGCTTCCGCCGGGCGGCAAACTGTAAAATCCGGCTGACCACGCGGGCGTAGCCTGGCTCATGCTTGCGCGGCGTCGTCCCAGCCGGCACACCCGCCGGGCCGCGCAGCGCCTCCAGCCCCGGCAGGCTGGCGTCATACGGAACCAGGTTGCGGTAGATCACCCGGTCGTCCAAAAACTCGCTCAACCGCGCTCGACCATAATTCTGCATTGCGCCTCCTGCTTTCAACCCGCGCTGACGATCAAGGTATGCAGCGCGGCGATGGCCGGGCTGGCGTCGGCCGCATCAACCACCAGGCTGATGCTGACCTCCGACGACCCCTGAGCAATGGCAATGACGTTCACGTTGACCTCGCCCAAGGCGCCGAAGACCCGCCCGGCGATGCCGGGGGTATGGATCATCCCGGCCCCCACGACCGTAATGATGGTCACTTCGGGCATAGCCCAGATGCGGTCGATATCGCGCCGGGCCAGCTCGTTGGCAAAACCGGCCTGCAGCGCCGCCAGCACTCCTTCAGCAGCGCTGGAAGCCACCGTAAAGCAGATCGACTGCTCGGAGGAAGCCTGGCTGATGAGGGTCACACTGGCCCCGGTGGAGGCCACCGCCCCAAAAGCCCGCGCCGCCACGCCCGGCACGCCCAACATTCCCCGCCCTTCGACGGTAATCAGGCGTTGGCCGCGCACCGCCGTCACCGCCTTGACCTGCCCATTGGACGAGCCGTTATCGGCCACCAGGCGTGTGCCTGGGTGAGCGGGATTGAAGGTATTGCAGATGCGCAGCCCTACCCCGGCCTCCACCATCGGGCGGATAGTCTTAGGGTGCAGCACATTGGCCCCGTAATAGGCCAGCTCGGCCACCTCGCGGTAGGTCAGCAGTGGAATGGTGCGGGCGGTTGGCACGGCGCGCGGGTCGGCGCTCATCACCCCGTCCACATCGGTCCAAATCCAGACATCATCCGCCGGCAGCGCGGCCCCCAGGATGCCGGCGGAATAGTCGCTGCCGCCGCGCCCCAGGGTGGTAGTGACGCCCTGCGGGGTTGCGCCGATAAAGCCCGTCACCACCGGCACGCGCCCCTGGGCCAGGAGCGGCTCCAACGTCTGGCGAACGGCCAGGCGGGTCTGTTCCAGATCGGGGTGGGCGTTCTGAAAACAGCTGTCGGTGACAATCAGGTGGGTGGCCTCCACAAATTGGGCCGCCACGCCGGCGTTTTCCAGGACGGCGGCCAGCAGGCGCACGCTCAGGCGCTCGCCCAGCGAAGCTACTGCGTCCAGGGCGCGCGGGGTGGCCTCGCCCAGCACGCCCATCGCCTGACATAACTGAACGAACTCGCCCACCAGGCGGCTGATCTCCCGCTTGACCTGCGCCCGGCGGGCCGGGTCGCTCACCAGGGCGTCGGCAATGTCGCAATGGGCCTGGCGCAGGCGCGCCTCGGCCGGGAATACCCCCTGGGCCTGCCCACCCGCCGACTGGATAGCGCTGCCAAAAGCAAATTTGTCACGCCCGAAAGGGCCGAGGTCACCACCACCAGGCGCAGCCAATCGGCCCGGCTCTGGCATACAATCGCCGCCGCCTGGGCCATAGCCGCGGCCGTACCCACCGATGTGCCGCCAAATTTCATCACCAACGTGCGTTCCGACCCCATCCATTCGCCTCCCATACTGGAAATTCGGAAGGGTTATAACAGCCTTACCAGGCAGCGTCAAGAGGCAGACTGGGCTGGGGGAAGCATAGCCTCTTCCGGCTTTGCCGGAAAAAACCTATTCGGAAAATTGCAGATGGCTGCGCCATCTGCGGCGCCGCCCCATGAAACCGTGGAACAGGCAGGGCGCTCTGCGAACGCCTGGAAAGAGGTATTCCGGGGATTTTGTCGCACAAAGTGCGACAAAATTCCCTATTACTCATCTTTCCAGGCGAGCGAAGCTCGCCAGTCACACTCACCACGGTTGCGTGGGGAGCCCCCCATCTACAATTTCCCCCACAAATAGAAATTTGCCCACCTCCGGCAGAAGAGCCAGAAAAATTCTCGCCTACGCCGAAGAGCCTTTATTGGTAAAATACTCTAGAGAACAGAGGTAATCGAATGCCCATCCGCGTAGCCATAGCCGACGACCAGCCGCTCATCCGCAGCGGATTGAGCGCCTTTATCCTATCGACCCAAGACCTGATCCTGGTGGGCGAAGCCGCCACCGGCGAAGAGGCCATTCAGCTCTGCGAGATCGTCCAGCCGGACGTGCTGCTGTTGGATGTCAAGCTGCCCGTGGTAAGCGGGATCGAAGCCACCCGCCAGATCCACGAACGCTGGCCCAAGATTCTTATCTTGGGGCTGACCAACCTGGTCGAAAAAGGGCTGGCAAAAGAAGCCCTGGAAGCCGGAGCCAGTGGGTACCTGCTTAAAGACGTAACCGCCGAAGAGCTGGCTGCGGCGGTGAACAAAATCTACCACGACCGCCAGTTCATCACCCCCCGCGCGATCACCAACGCCGATAAACAAGACAGCCTCGACCAGTTGATGAAAACCCTGCAAAACCAGGCGGTCGACGCCAGTCAGCTTTCCAACCTGCTGCGCAAGCACCTGCCGACCATCCTGCCGGGCTGCCAGATCGAGGTGCGCCTGTTCCCCGACCGTCAGCTTCTGGCTTACCCGGCCGAGAACAGCGAAGAGCTGCCCTCCGAAGGCTGGCGCTGGCTGCAGGGCCAATCCAGCCTGCGGGTGGTGCATGTCGATACCTACTATCCCTGGAACGATGAAAGCCCGTGCAGCCGCGACCTGATCCTGGCGCCGGTGCTGGGCACGCCCGGCGGCCACGCCGCCGGAGGGCTGGCAGTCTGGCCGGAAGACACCGGCGAAGACCTGGGCTGCCTGCTGCCGATGATCGAAGCCGCCGTCGAGCCGCTGGCGCTGGCCTTCCCGCCTCTGCTGACCCAACCGGCCCGCTCTACCCGCCAGGATTTGGCCCAAGAACTGGCCGCGGCGGCCAAAATCCAGGCCGAACTGCTCCCAGCGAAGATGCCCCACCTGCCTGGCTGGGATTTTGCCGCTCGCCTCGAGCCAGCCCTGGAGACCTCCGGCGACTTTTACGACATCATCCCCCTGGCAAATAACCATTGGGGCCTGGTCATCGCCGACGTATCAGATAAAGGCATGGGGGCGGCCCTGTTCATGGCCCTCAGCAGCACCCTGATCCGCACCTACGCCATCCAGTACCCTACCCTGCCGGCTCTCTCCATCAGCACCGTCAACGAACGCATCTTGAACGACTCGCGCAGCGGCATGTTTGTGACCGCTTTCTACGCCGTGCTGGAGCCGGTCAGCGGGCGGCTGCGCTACGTCAACGCCGGGCATAACCCGCCCCTGCTCATCAGCGCCGGGCGCGCTGGCAAACAGACCGACCGGCTGCGCGCCACCGGCATGGCCCTGGGGGTGATGGGCGATATGCTCTGGAAGCAGAAGGTGGTGCGCGTCCTGCCGGGCGACGTACTGGTGATGTACACCGACGGCCTGACAGACGCCCGCAACCCGCACGGCCATTTCTACGACGAGGGCCGGCTGCAAAACGTGATCCGCCGCGCGAATGGCTCGGCCCAGGAAATTCTGGAGGCCATCCTGGCCGACCTGACCGCCTTCACTGGCGAGGCTTCTCGCTTCGATGACGTGACCCTGCTGGTAGTGCGCCGCACTAAATAGAGGCGCTTCCGCCGAAGGCAGGGTTTGACTTCTATTTGGGGGTTTGCGGGTGGCTACGCCACCCGCAAACCCCCAAACATAGAAATTTTCCCGGCAAAGTCGGAAGAATCTAAATAGAAAAACCCTCGAGATAAGACGTTTTACCTCGAGGCATCCAAAAAGGCTTCAACAGCGCCCAGTTCGGCCGCCAGGCGGGCCGGGGTGGGCATGGTTTTGGCGATGATCTCCGGGTCTTTCAGGCCATGCCCGGTGCAAACGGCCACCACCCGCTTACCGCGCAGGTGGATCTGCCCCTGGCGCAGTTGGGCAGCCAGCCCGGCCAACCCGGCGGCTGAGGCCGGTTCCACCCATACCCCTTCGGCGGCCAGGCGGCGCTGCATTGCCAGCAGTTCGTCGTCGCTCACCGCAATAATCCGCCCGCCCGATTCTTCGGCCGCCTGCAGGGCCTGTTCGCCGCGCGCCGGGCGGCCAATCCGGATGGCTGTAGCCACCGTTTCGGGCTGCTCCACCGGATAGCCCAGCACCAGCGGGGCGGCCCCGGCAGCCTGGACACCCAGCAGGTGCGGCAGCCCGGCCTGTTTAAGCAGTTCATACTGCCGGAAGCCCATCCAATAGGCGCTGATGTTCCCGGCGTTGCCCACCGGCAGGCACAGCCAGTCGGGGGCTGCGCCCAGGGTATCGCAAATCTCGAAGGCGGCCGTCTTCTGGCCCTCCAGGCGGAACGGGTTGAGCGAATTGACCAGGGCAATGAGCGGGTTCTGCTGGCTGATCTGCACCACCAGGGCCAGGGCGGCGTCGAACGAACCGTCCACCTGGGCCACCTGCGCCCCATAGGCCACCGCCCCGGCCAGCTTGCCAGCCGCCACTTTGCCCTGCGGGATCAGCACCACCGAGCGCATCCCCGCCCGGCTGGCATAGGCCGCCGCCGAGGCGGCGGTGTTGCCGGTGGAAGCGCAGATCACCGTCCGCACGCCCCGCCCGGCCGCCTCGCTGATGGCGACGGTCATGCCCCGGTCTTTGAAAGAGCCAGTGGGGTTCAGCCCCTCGAATTTGACCCACAGCTCAAACCCGCCGCCCAGGTCGTTTGCCAGGCGCGGCATGGGGATCAGCGGGGTATCGCCCTCCAGCAGCGTGACCGGCCGCAAATGGGTTGGAACGTCCAGATAGGCGCGATAGCGTTGAATAACGCCCGATTCGAACAAGATGGCCTCCTTCCGAATGTCGCCGTATTATAATGCTAACGTGAACATTTTTTCCCGCCATCTCTTTCACGGCCTGGGCGCCCTGTGCCTGCTGGCGGCGCTCCTGCCCCCGGCCCAGCCGGGCCGGGCCGACGTGGCCCCGCCCCAAACTCCACCCGGCGCCAACCTGGCCCCCGGCGATGAGACCACCCAGGTGGCAATGCTGGCCGAAACGGTGATTTTCAGCCTGCGCCCCCAGCCAGACCCTGGGCATTTGGGCCAGGCAGATGTGAGGGCGGTCTTCACCCTGCGCAACCTGGGCCAGGCCGAGGAGCGCATGGCCGCCCGCTTCCCATTGATGGACCCCAGCGGCATAGGCGATGGGTTCGGCAGTTACCCAGAGATCGCCGACTTGCGCGCCCGGGTAGATGGGCGCACCGTCGCTGCCCAGCGCGTCACTACCCCTAACCCCAGCACCTGGGATCAGAACGCCCCACCCATCGCCTGGGCGGCGTTCGAAGCGGTGTTTCCACCCGGCCAAGACGTGGTCATCCAAGTGGACTACACCGCCGAAGCCACCGGCGACCAGGACGGCTCGTTCATAATCTTCAACTACATCCTGGAAACCGGGGCGGGCTGGAAAGACGCCATCGGCCAGGCCGACATCATCGTCCGGCTGCCCTACCCAGCCAACGCGCAGAATACGCCCGACGCTTCCGCAGTCTATGGCGGCGCCCGGCCCGCCCCGGCCCTGGCCGGGAATGAGCTGCGCTGGCAGTATACCAACTTGGAACCCAGCCGCGAGAGCAACCTGCTCTTCACCCTGGTGAAGCCTGAAATCTGGACCCGGGTCTTGGCTGAGCGCGACAACACCACTCGCAGCCCCAACGACGGCGAAGCCTGGGGCCGCCTGGGCAAAGCCTGCAAAGAAGCCATTCGCGTGCGCCGGGGGGCGCGCCGCGACGCCGGCGGCCGGACGCTGTTCAATGAGGCCCTGAACGCATACACCCAGGCCGTGCGCCTCAAACCGAAAGACGCCCTGTGGCATTTCGGCTTTGCCGGCCTGCTGTGGGAACACGCCGGGCTGGACGCCGAGTGGGGCGAAGAGCCTGAAAAGACCGCCGCCCAAAACGAACTGGCCTGGGCGCAGAACGAGCTGGCTGTATCGCTGGCGCTCGACCCGTCCTATCAACCGGCGCTGGACCTGTGGCTTAACCTGACCGGCAAACCCTACGATCCTTCCAGCCCGGTCAATATTGCCACCCGGCCGCCCTTGCCCACTTTGGCGCCGCTCGCCGCCACGCCGCCTGTGCCGCCGCCAGCGACGATGACTCCCCTGCCCATCTCCAGAACAACCCTTGCTCCAGATCAAGGTTCGGCGACGGCCCACCCTCCGGCCAGCGCTCCGCCCAACTCTGTGCAAGCCCAATCGACCGACACCCGCGCGCCGGCTGCGCCATCGGCCACGCCGACCGCCCCACCCGACCGCATCCTACCGCCCTGCGGCTCGCTGCTCCTGGCTGGGGTCATCCTGGCCCTGGTCTGGCGGCGGCAAAGCGCCCGGCCCTAACCTCAGGAGGCCTATCTATGGCAACCAACGCTGAAGTCGAAATCCTATCCCGTTCTCCGTTCCTATCGGGCGTCCGGCCGGAGGTATTGAGCCGATTGGCGCAGGCGGCCATCGAGCGGCGTTTTGCGCCTGGCGAGGCGATCTTGCAGGAAGGCGACCTGGGGCGCACCATCCTGGTCATCATGGACGGCCAGGTAGAGGTGATCAAAGGCAGCGGGGCGGATGCAATGAAGCTGAGCGAGCGCGGCCCCGGCGAGGTGTTTGGTGAAATGGCCTTCTTCGAGGCCCAGCCCCGCTTTGCCACCGTACGGGCCATCGAGCCGGTACGTATCCTCGAAATCTCAGAAGATGGGCTGCGCGCCGCCCTGGCCGAACAGCCGGAACTGCTCTTCCACACCACCCAGATCGTCAGCGCCCGCCTGCGGGCCGCCCAACAGCAGATGATCGCCGACCTGCAGCGCAAAAATCAGGAACTGCAGCGCGCCTATGAAGAGCTAAAACAGGCCCAGGCCGCCCTGATCGTAAAAGAGCGCCTGGAACGCGAGCTGGAACTGGCGCGTGAGATCCAGGCCAACTTTCTGCAGACCGAGTTTCCCCACCTGGCAGGCTTCATCTGCGCCGCCCGCAGCCGCCCGGCCCGCCAGGTGGGCGGCGATTTCTACGACGTGATCCCGCTCGGCCCGCGCCGGGTGGGGCTGGTGATGGCCGACGTGTCCGACAAGGGCATCCCAGCGGCCCTGTTCATGGCCCTATCGCGCAGCCTGATCCGGGCCGAGGCCCGCCGCGACCCTTCTCCGCGCCAGGTACTGCTTACCGTCAACCGTCTGCTGCAAGAGATGAGCCAGGCCGATATGTTCGTGACCGTCTTTTACGGCGTACTGGATTTGGATCAGGGCCGCCTGCGCTACGCCCGCGCCGGGCACGACCGCCCGCTGGTCTACTGCACCCGCACCGGCGAATGCCGTTTCTTGCAGGCCAAGGGCATCATGCTGGGCATGTTGGAAGACATCGACCTGGAAGAAGCCCAGGATACCCTCGAGTCGGGCGACCGGCTGGTGCTGTACACCGACGGTGTGACCGACGCCAACTCGCCGGCCGGCGAGTTCTTCAGCGCCCAACGCCTGCAAGATGTGGTATGCCAGACGCACGCCGCCGGCCCGCAGGCCCTGTGCGACTATATCTTCGCTCGCCTGGACGAATTTCAAGCCGGGGCCACCCAATACGACGATATGGCCGTGTTGGTGGCCCAGTTAGCCCCCCGCTGAGGCCGCCATGCCAGACACTGTTCCAGACGCCGCCCCAGGCGCCGCCCCAGGCGCCGCCCAACCTGCCCTGCAAGACCTCGACCCCTGCACCCAGGAGGCGCTGTGCCACATCCGCTACCTGTCGCAGCAAATCGGCGGGCGTGGAAGCTGCACGCGCCAGGAGCGCGAGGCCAGCGATTACGTCATCAACCAGATGAACGGCCTGGGGCTGCAAGCGGTCAAAAGCGAGCCATTTCAGGCCGTACCATCCACCTACTGGCCCTACGGCCTGTCGTTTGCAACCGCCTGCCTGGGGTCGGCCCTGATCGTGGGGCTGGGTGGGCAGGATGTGCTGATCCTGGCTGCTATCTTGAACTTGCTGGGCGTATGGGGCATGCTGGCCGAGACCGAATTTGCCCCCAGCTGGACGCGCTGGTTTCTGCCCCGCGCTGCCAGCCAGAACGCCAGCGGGCGGCTGGCCCCCAGCGGCCCGGTCGAGCGCCGGGTGGTGCTGTGCGCCCATGTCGATACGCACCGCACGCCGCTGTTCTATTCTTCCAACGCCTGGTATGCCCTGTTTACCCTGCTGGTGGCCCTGGGGTTTTTGAGTATGTTGGGCGGGAGCATCCTGTACGGGCTGGCGGCCTGGCAGGGCTGGGGCTGGGTGCGGCTGGCGGCGGCGCTGATCCTGCTGGCGCAGGCTTTTGCCGCCACGCTGTGCATCCAGGCCGACCTGACCCCCTACACGCCAGGGGCCAACGATAACGCCTCTGGGGTGGGGGCGGCCCTGGCCCTGGCCCAGCGCCTGCGCGCCGAGCCGCTGACCCGCACCGAAATCCACCTGGCGATCACCGGCTGCGAGGAGGTGGGCGATTGGGGCATCGCCGCCTATCTGGACGCTCACGCCGCCGATTTAGGCCCGGATACGCTCTACATCATTCTGGATGAGATTGGCCTGGGGAGCGCCAAATACCTGACCCGCGACGGTCTGCTGCGCAAGCGCGCCACCCACCCGCGCGCCTTAGGCCTGGCACGCAGGGTGAAAGCCTCCAACCCGGGCCTGCGCCTGCTTGAAGGCCCCGGCCTGGCCTATACCGACGCCCTGGCCGTCACCCGGCGTGGGCTGATGGCCCTGACCCTATGCGCCGTGCCAGAGCCGGGCGCGGCAGCCAAATCGCACTGGCACCAGATGTCAGACACGCTGGAAAATCTCGACCCGGCCGACCTGGCAAATTCGATCCAGGCAGCCTGGGCGCTGCTGCAAGCGTTTGATTCTCCCGCCGAAGGCGGGGAATTGTAGCTCTTCCGGCTTCGCCGGGAAAGATTATATTTTGGGGGTTTGCAGATGGCATAGCCATCTGGGTAGCTTCCCACTTAACCGGGGTGGAGGTGACTGGCGAGCTTCGCTCGCCTGGAAAGAGGCTTAATCGCGGATTTTGTCGCACAAAGTGCGACAAAATCCATGTAACAACTCTTTTTGAAGGCGCTCGAAGAGCGCTATGCCTGATCCACGGTTTAATGGGGTGGTACTGCCATCTGCAAACTTCCCAAAAGTCCTGGCT
>CAYQDU010000068.1:0-19734 GCA_964416275.1 uncultured Anaerolinea sp.
CTGTTCCCCACCGGGTCGTCGGCCGTGCCGGAGGGGGTAGTCAGGAAGTCCCAGGTTTTTCCATCTTCTGAGGCCATTAAGTACAGGTAGTCGTAGTCTTCTTCCAGGTCGTACCAGGTCCAGTAGGTGAAAGTAAGCGGCCCAGACTGGTTGGTGAAGTCGAAGCTGCGGGTCAGGGTCATATCCGATTCGTCGCCCCGGTTGGAGTAAAAAGCGTACTGGCCGGAGTGCGGATCAGCCGGCAGGGCGTCGACCAGGGTGGGGGCCACGAAACGCAGGGTGTAATCGCCCTTGCAGGTGATCTTGATGTAATCGACGCCGTACTGATGCACGTCCCGGTCAAGCGGGTCTTGAGGGCAATCAGCAATCGTCTCGGTGTCGTTGGGATTGGGAGCCGAGGGGTAGTTGTGGTACGTATAGCGCCCATCGCCGATGTCGCCGTCTTGCAGATACGAGGCCAGGGTCCAATCGGTGAATACATCGTCTGCGCCAATCGGCGCGCCCGTGTCTGCATCGGTCGCCTTCAGGTCGGCCAGCGCCTTGTCGATGCTGACCATGCCGTTTTCAGGCAGGGAAACCAGCGATTGGGTGGCCTGCTCGCCAAAGCGGTCAAGAAAATAGGCCACATATAGGAAGGCCGCCCCATAATGGGCCGTGCGGTTATCGGAGGTGGTGGGCCAATCGTTGAGCTGCAGATCGGGATCGGCCACAAAAGCCCGGTCGGCCCCACCGATGCTGTAGCCATTCAAGAACATTGCCAGGTCCGAGAAACCTTCGTTCATCCAGGTCTCTTCGTTGCGGTCGCGATACCAGTGGATCATGTGCTGGAATTCGTGAGCCAGCACGCCATAGGCGAATTCTTCGGCCAGGTCTACGTGGTCGGCGCTGAGCATGAACATCTCGTGGGCGTTAGAATATTCGCGCACCTGGGGCAGGTACTCATCAGCCGAGGAATAATATCCGGCCACCGTACTGCCGATATTGCGAGCATACAGAATATACAGGCGCGGGTCGGCGTCTACGCCGGGCAGCCATTCTTCGCCGAAGAACTCGCGGTCACGCGGGTAGATTTCCTGATCGAACGTATCGACCAGCTTTTCCAGATCGCGCGGGTTGTAGCTAACCCCGTCCTCAACCCAGAAATAGACATGCTCCGAGATATAGGCCAGCTTGGCCTCGATCTGGTTATTGCTATTATCGTCCGAGTTGGTGATCCAGAATTTTTCCCGATCACCCACGGCGTAGCTTTTGATGGGCGCATCCAGACTCTTGGCGGCGTTAGGCAGACCATTCAAGCGGGCGGCCAGGTCGATGGGGTCGTTGACTGGCACCACAGCCTGCTCCAAAATCTGGCGCGTGTTGGCAGCTGCGGTCTGCTGGACAACGGCAGTCGGGTCAGGCGCAGCCGGGGTGAAGGCTTTGGCCGGGTCGAAGTATTCAGGGGTCGCCAGCGGGGGAGCCGGGGTGATTTTAAAGGTCGGCAAATCGAGGGTAGGAAAAGGCTCGACGGTAACTTGGGAGGCTGCCAGGGTGGAAAAAACGCCGCTGCTATCAGCCGAACGGAGAATGAGCAGGCTGCCAAGTCCAAAGAATACACACAGGCAGCAGACGACGAGGACGATTGCGCCGCCAACGGCAAGACAGGTAAGCAGGAGGTTGCGATCTGAGGTTTGCATAATTCACCCATTTTATCAAATTAACCTCTGTTCGAGATGAAAATCAGGATCGGTTCTTCCGGCTTCGCCGGAAGGGCCGCGCTCCACGTAACATCTATTGTTGGCTCTTTCGGCTTCACCGGGGAAGAAGTTATCTTTGGGGTTGTTGCGTGGCTACGCCACGCAACAACCCCCAAAGATAGAAAAATTTCCGCGTAACATCTATACTTTAATGGGGCGGTACGCCGGGAGAGCATCAGGATCACAACGGCTGTTTTGTCGCCAGGCCAGGGCTAAATCGGGCTTGACAAATGGAGTCTTTCGACTATAATTTATATCAAGATTGTCATAAAAACTCAAGATGAAGGATTCGATGATGTTCACGTGCATGTGTCCGAGGCGGGGCAGGTAGCCGCCGCCTCGTCGAAGAATATCCTGTGAAGTGACCGGCGGGCAAAACCGCCGCTTCAACGGTCAACACACCGGCGACGGGTGGCTGCCAGCTCCGCAAAGCGATAGCTTGGGGCTGTTACCAGCGCTCGTTTTGTTTTAAGCGCTTGCCGCTGCCGTGTGTTGGCCGTTTGAATTTAAAGCCAGGAGTCTCGATGACCCTCTATCATTTTCCCGAAGTCCAAACTGCTCGCCAGATGGCGGGCCCGACCCTGCCCACCACCGGGCTGGAAGCCGCGGTGGGCAACACGCCCTTGCTGCCTTTGCGCCGGATTGGAGCCGGGCTGCCGCCGGATGTGCAGATATTCGCCAAGGCCGAGTGGTTCAACCCCGGCGGTTCAGTCAAAGACCGCCCGGCCCTGAACATTCTGCGCGCCGCCCTGTGCGAAGGAGCCTTTGAAGACGGCCGACGCCTGCTCGACTCGACCTCCGGCAACATGGGCATCGCCTACGCCACCTTTGGGGCCACCCTGGGCATCCCGGTAACGCTGGCCCTACCCGCTAACGCCAGCCCAGAGCGGATTGCCATCCTGCGCGCCCTGGGGGCCGAGCTGATCTTGACCGACCCGCTGGAAGGCTCAGATGGAGCCATCCGCACCGTGCGGCGCATGGCGGCCGAGCAGCCAGAGCGCTATTTCTACGCTAATCAGTATGACAACCCGGCTAACTGGGAGGCCCATTACGAAACCACCGGCCCGGAGATCGTCCACCAGACGGCCGGGCAGGTGACCCATTTCGTAGCCGGGCTGGGTACGTCTGGCACGCTCACCGGGGTCGGGCGCTATCTGCGCCAATATAACTCGGCCATTCGGCTGGCGGCCGTCCAGCCCGACGCGCCGTTCCACGGCCTGGAAGGCCTCAAGCACATGCCCACCGCCCTCCAGCCCGGCATCTACGACCCCGGCTTGCCGGATGAGATCGTCGAAGTTTCGACCGAAGCCGCCTATGACATGGTGCGCCGCCTGGCGCGGGAGGAGGGGCTGTTTGTGGGCATCTCAGCCGGGGCGGCGGCGGCTGCCGCCCGGCGCCTGGCCGACGGCCTGGTGGAGCGCGGCCAGAACGGGGTGATCGTGACCGTGTTTCCCGACGCCGGATATAAATACTTGAGCGACAAAGCCCTGTGGGGAGGCGCCTAGATGCTGGCCCTTTCCGCCGGCTTGCTCCAGCGCATCCATGCTCACGGCCAGGCGGCCTACCCCGAAGAAGGGGCCGGGCTGCTGCTGGGCCAGATCGAAGGCGATCAGCGGCGGGTGATCGACCTGCTGACCTTCGACAACGCCCGCGAACCTGCCGCCCGGCATAACCGCTACCTGCTCACCCCGCAGGATTACCTGCTTGGCGAGCTGGAAGCCGCCCGGCGCGGCCTGGATGTGATCGGCGTGTTCCATTCGCACCCCGACCACCCCAACCGCCCGTCCGAGTTTGACCGCGAGTGGGCTATGCCGTTCCTGTCCTACGTCATTACCAGCGTGCAGGCTGGTCAGGCCGTCGAAAGCCGCTCCTGGCTGCTGGCCGAAGACCGGGAGCGGTTTGACGAGGAGAATTTAATAATCGAGTAGTCTTGGCCGGGTATTGCGCCAAAGACAGGATTTGATTTCTATGGGTGGAAGTTGGGCGGTGAAACCGCCCAACCTCCACCCATAGAGAAATTTGGTTCTTCCGGCTTCGCCGGGAAAATTTCTATATTTAGGGGTTGAATCGGTAAGAGAGGAGAGGTATGCAAAACCTTCAGAAAGTCGATCATACCGCCCTGCGGGTCAACCAGGTGGTCATCATCTTGTTGAATGGGCTGGGCTTTGTATTGAACACCGTCTGGCTGCCGGGCTTCGTGGCGGCGGCCATGCTCACCGGGTGTCTCCTGGGCCGGCCGGCCTTTGGCTGGGTTTACCGCTATGGACTGAAACCGGCCGGGCTGGTAAAGCCCGATGTGCTGCTCGACCATCCCCAGCCGCACCGCTTTGCCCAGGGGTTGGGCGGCGGGTTCATGGCCGCCGGCGCGCTGGCCCTGCTGGCCGGCGCGCCGGCGGTGGGCTGGGGGCTGGTCTGGCTGGTGGCCGGGCTGGCCGCCTTGAATGCCTTTGGCGGGTTCTGCGTGGGCTGCATGGTTTATTACTGGCTGGCGCGAGCAGGGCTGCCTGGCTTCACCCAGGCGCCGCCGGACGGCGGCCTGCCTGGCCTGCGCCCGCACACCCGCCCAGGGGGAGAGTGAGCCATGCCAGACTCGATCCTGCTGACCCGCCTGGCCTGGGCGCTGGGCATCCTGGCCGGCGGGCTGCTGGCCTACCGGCTGGCAAACCGCTGGATTCTGGCCCGCGCCGCCCGCGCCTGGGGTCACCTGCCCGGCCTGTCCGGCCCTCGCCGGGAAACGCCGGTTCTGCTATACTTCACCACGCCCACCTGCGCCCCGTGCAAAACGGTGCAGCGCCCGGCCATCCAGCGCCTGCAGGCCCAGTTGGGCGAGCGCCTGCAGGTGGTTGAGATCGACGCCGCCGCCCAGCCGGAAATTGCCAGCCAGTGGGGGGTGATGAGCGTTCCCACCACTTTTATTCTCGACGCTCAGGGCCGCCCGCGCCACGTCAACCACGGCGTGACCCCACAAGACAAGCTGCTGCGCCAGGTGAGCGAGGCCCTGCCGCCCGAAAGGAGTTCCTGATGCCGGTTTTGCGTATTCCAACCCCCTTGCGCGCCTACACCGCCGGGCAAAGCGAAATCCCCGTCCAGGGGCCGACGGTGAATGCGGTCATGCAAGACCTGATCGGCCAGTACCCTGCCCTCCGGCCCCACCTGTATAACGACGAAGGCGGCTTGCGCCCATTCGTCAACCTGTTCGTGGGCGAAAACAACGTCAAAGACCTGCAGGGCCTCGACACGCCCTTACAGGAAAGCGACCGGCTGCTGCTGATCCCCAGCATCGCCGGAGGATGGGGCCTCCATGCTGCCTGAACTGACGCGGGAAGAAATATTGCGTTATTCGCGCCACCTGCTGATCCCCGAAGTGGGGTTGGACGGGCAGCGCAAGCTCAAGGCCGCCTCGATCTTGATGATCGGCACGGGTGGGCTGGGGTCGCCGGCCGCCCTATACCTGGCGGCGGCCGGCATCGGGCGGATTGGCCTGGTCGATTACGATGTGGTTGATTCGTCCAACCTTCAGCGCCAGGTGATTCACGGCACGTCCACCCTGGGCCAGCTCAAGGTGGAATCGGCCCGCGCCCGGATGCTTGACCTGAACCCCGCCATCCAGGTGGATGTGTACAACGAACCCTTCACCTCGGCCAACGCCATGCAGATTGCCGAACCGTATGACCTGATCCTGGACGGCACGGATAACTTCCCCACCCGCTACCTGACCAACGACCTGTGCGTGCTGACCGGCAAGCCCAACGTCTATGGCTCGATCTACCGTTTCGACGGGCAGGTGAGCGTGTTCGACGCCCGGCGTGGCCCATGCTATCGCTGCCTGTTCCCCGAACCGCCGCCGCCGGGGCTGGTGCCGTCGTGCGCCGAGGGCGGAGTGCTGGGCATCCTGCCCGGCACGATCGGCACGCTGCAAGCCACCGAGGCCCTCAAGCTGCTGCTGGAAATTGGCGACCCGCTGATCGGGCGGCTGCTGCTGTACAACGCCCTGGATATGTCGTTCGAGTTCGTCAGGCTGAAGAAGAACCCGCGCTGCAAGGTGTGTGGGCCAGACCCCGAAGTGACCGAGCTGATCGACTACGAAGCCTTCTGCGGTGTGCCGGGCCACGACCACGACAGCGGGGCGGTGGGCGGCGGGTGGGACATCACCGCCCCCGAACTGGCCGAACGCCTGAAGCACAATCACCTGCGCCTGTTGGACGTGCGCGAGCCGCACGAACTGCAAATCTCGCACATCGCGGGCGCGACCCTGATCCCGCTCGGCCAGCTGGCCCAACGCCTATCGGAGCTGGACAGCGCCGAGGAGATGGTGGTGTTCTGCAAAGCCGGGACGCGCTCGGCGCGGGCGCTGGAACTGCTCACCGCGGCCGGCTTCCGCAAAGTCAAAAACCTGCAAGGCGGGATCAATGCCTGGGCCACCCAGGTCGATCCTTCACAGCCGATCTACTGAGGTATCTATTTTAGGGGAAATGTGCGGCGCGGCCGCACATTTCCCCTAAAATGATGGAATGGCCGCATCGAAAACCAAATGAACTCTCATCACCCCCCAACGCCCCCAGCGACGGATGAAATCCTGCGCCGCATCCAGGCGGCCCGCCAGACCGGCAGGCTGTATCTGCACGAACTGGAATTGACCCGGCTGCCAGCCGAGATGGACGGGCTGGACGGCCTGACGGTTCTGGACCTGGGCCACAACGCTCTGCCTGCCATTCCTGAGTCATTGGGATGCCTGACCCGGCTGGAATTTCTGTATCTCAGCAACAATCGCCTGGCAAGCCTGCCTGAAACGCTGAGCAACCTGCGCAGCCTGCGCTATCTTAACCTGACTCATAACCGCTTTACCGGGTTGCCCGACTGGCTGGGCGGCCTGACTGGCCTGGTAGAACTGCGGATTTACAACAATCAACTGACGGAGCTTCCGGCAGTCTTCGGCCAGCTGCACCGCCTGGTCGAACTGCATGGTATGGAAAACCGGCTGGGGCGTCTGCCAGAGACGTTGGGCCAGATGCGCAGCCTGCGCAAGCTCATCCTATCAAATAACCAGCTGGCGGCCCTGCCCGAATCGCTCTGCGACCTGGCCAGCCTAACCGACCTGGATTTGCGCAACAACTGCCTGGAAGCCCTACCGCAGTCCATAGCCGGCTTGCACAGCCTGCGCTTTCTCGATCTGCGCGCCAACCGGCTGACTCGCCTGCCGCCCGGCCTGGGCGATCTGGAACACCTGGAAAAGCTCGATTTGCGCTGGAACCACGAATTGGATCGACCGGCCTGGCTGGAACGGCTGGAACAGCGCGGCTGCCTGATCTATTCCTGAGGCAGGTTATAATATCTGGAACCCATAGAGAAAGGTTCCAGACCCCTTCCAATGACCACTTCCGACCTGCCGCTGGCGCCGGCCCAGGACGAAGCGCCGTTTCAGACTGCCCAGGCCCTGCCCATCCTGGCGGGGCATTTCGCCCACGATATTTACACTTCTTGCGTGGCCCCGCTCCTGCCGGTGCTGATCGAAAAGCTCTCGCTTAGCCTGACGGCCGCCGGTTCGTTGAGCGCCATGATGCAGCTTCCGGCCCTGCTCAACCCGTTTATCGGCTACCTGGCCGACCGGGTGAACGTGCGCTATTTCATCATTCTGGCCCCGGCCATCACCGGCACGCTCATCAGCCTCATGGGCTTTGCCCCCAGCTATGCCGCCCTGGCGATTCTCCTGTTGGCAGTGGGGTTGAGCAACTCGATCTTTCACGCCCCAGCCCCGGCCCTGGTGGCCCGCGTTTCCGGGCGGCGAGTGGGCTTGGGGATGAGCCTGTTCATGGTGGGCGGCGAGCTGGGCTACACCGTTGGCCCGCTGCTGGCGGTGTGGGCCGTGTCTACCTGGACCCTGGATGGCTTCTGGCGGCTGATGTTCCTGGGTTGGGCGGCCTCGCTGCTGCTGTTCCTGCGGCTGCGCCAGGCGGAAGCCGCCCACCCGGAAAAACCCGGCAGCCTGCGCGCGGTCATCCCCGCCTTGTGGAGCCTGTTCCTGCCGATTGCCCTGTTCAACCTGTTCCGCAACCCGCTGATCGAAAGCCTCAGCACTTACCTGCCCACCTACCTGAGCGGGCGGGGCGCTGCGCTCACCTTTGCCGGGGCCAGCCTGTCGATTGTGCAGGTAGCGGGTGTGGTGGGCGTGCTGCTCATCGGCGGCATCAGCGACCGCTTCGGACGCAAGCGGGTGCTGATGACCACCCAACTGCTGGCGGCCCTGCTGATGCTGGCTTTTTTGCGCTTTGGGCAGGGCTGGCTGGCAATCCCCTTGCTGCTTTCGTTGGGCCTGACCGCCTTCTCGGTGCTGCCGCTGCTGCTGGTGATTGTACAGGAGCAGTTCCCCAAGAACCGGGCGGTCGCCAATGGGCTGTATATGATGATCCTGTTCCTGCTGCGCCCGCTTGGCACGTTGATGGTCGGCTTCCTGGGCGACCGGCTGGGCCTGCAAACCACGTTCTACGTGGCCGCCCTGCTTTCGCTGCTTACCCTGCCAGCGGTGTGGATGATGCCCTCAGCACGGCATGATTTGTGAGAATGTGACTTAAGTCACATAGTGGCCCTTTTTTTCGTGATAAGATTAGTCCCAGATAAAAATATACTGAGGTATATTTAAGGTTGCTGACGCGGCGGCCTGCCGTCCGACGTCTGTGGTCTATCTACCAGGAGCCAACCGGTGTGAACAGTAAACTTGCTCTCCTTATCAGCGGTGTTGCGGTCCTGGCGGCAATAGTTACGGGCATGTATGTGACCAACTTTACCGCCTACCTGGGCAATGACCCGTCCACCTGCAATAATTGCCATGTGATGGATAACGTCTATGAAAGCTGGTATCACGCCGGGCATAAAGAGTGGACGACCTGCAACGACTGCCACACGCCGCACGCCTTGATCCCCAAGTATTACATCAAGGCCCTATCGGGATACCATCACGTATCCGCCTTTACCTTTGGGAATATTCCCACCGCCATTCGGGCCAAAGAATCATCTCGAAAGATCGTACAAGAAAACTGCATTCGCTGTCACGAACAAACTATTGATAATTTGGATTGGCAAATGTCTTACGCCGGAGAGGGCCAGCGCTACTGCTTCGAGTGCCACCGCAGCGTAGCGCATGGCGAGCGCGGCTACTCGATTTTGCCATACCGACACACGGAGGAAAACAAATGACCGACACAACCCTGGGCGAACCAAAACCGAAATCGCAAAAGACGCCAACCCTGGTCTGGGTTTTGACTGGCCTGGTGGTGGTCCTGGCGCTGGCAATTATTGCCATCCTGATCTTCATGAAAAACCAGCCCGAACCGCCCCGCGGCGTGGCCCCGATTACCAATATCGCCGATATGGACCCCAACTCGGCCAACTGGGGGCTGAATTTCCCCAACCAGTATTCGACCCTGCTCAAGACCGAGACCAACAACGCCCCCACCACCTACGGCGGTTCAGACAAATACTCGCACCTGGAGCGCGACCCGCGCTTGATGACCCTGTTCGCCGGCTACACCTTCGCCCTGGAATACAACGACGACCGGGGCCACATGAACGCCCTGACCGATGTGCGGGCCACCAAGCGCCTGAACGAAAAGACCCCCGGCACATGCTATTCGTGCAAATCAACCAACAACCCAGAACTGTGGAAGAAGATGGGCATGGCCGAATTCGATCATATGCCCTTTGCTGAATTGGGCAAACAGATCACCCAGCCCATCGGCTGCGCCAACTGCCACGAAGCCAACACGATGAAGCTGATCGTGACCAACCCGGCCCTGGAAGAAGCCCTCAAGGCCCAGGGGCTAGACTGGCATAAATTCACCCGCCAGGAGATGCGCACCGTGGTGTGCGCCAATTGTCACGTTGAATACTACTTCAAGGGCGACGGTAAATACCTGACCTTCCCGTGGGAGAAGGGCCGCAAGATCGAAGACATCGTGGCCTATTACGAGGAAGAGGGCTTCAAAGATTGGGATCATCCGCAGACCGGCACGGCCATGCTCAAGGCCCAGCACCCCGATTTCGAGCTGTTTACCGCCGACAGCACCCACTATAAAGCCGGGGTGGCCTGCGCCGACTGCCACATGCCCTACACCCGCGATGGCGCGGCCAAGTTCTCGACCCACGACGTAAAAAGCCCGCTGCTCAACCCACAGGCCGCCTGCGGTCAATGCCACACCGATGTGGACTACGTGGTGAACCGGGTCAAGATCATCCAGGACGGCACCTGGGCCACGATGGAAAAGACCGAAGATGCCCTGGTGGCGGCCATCAGCGCCATCGAAGCCGCCAGCAAGCAGCCTCAGGTAGATCAGGCCAAGTTGGCCGAGGCCCGCACCCTGCACCGCCAGTCGCAAATGATGTGGGACTTCATCGCCGCCGAAAACAGTATGGGCTTCCATAATCCCACCGAAGCCCTGCGCATCCTGGCCAAAGCCACCGACCTGGCCCGCCAGGCGCAGTTGATGGCCGTCCAGGCCGCTGGCAGCCCGTCGATCCTGCAAGGGTCCAGCCAGTAAGCCAGCTTTTTTTATAGAAGTGCGGGCGGCTGCGCCGCCCGCACTTCTATAAAAAGTACAAAACCAGATAGGGATTAGCCGGGCGGCGCGCCGCCCGGCTAATCCCTATCTGGTTTTATGATAAAATGGGGTTCTTCTGGCAAAGGAGACATAGACGGTGGCGGTTCGCTTGACGAATGAAAAAGACCCCCAGCAAACCCTCAGCCTGACCCACCAGGCCTGGTATGCCCTGCTTGACCTGGCGGAGGCCTACGGCTGGCATCCCATCGGCACGGTGCTGCCGGGCGAGTGGGACTGGTTGGAGTTGGAATTAAATGGCTTTGCCCCGCTGGGAATCGCCCACCGGCGCGACGAGGATGACTGCCGGGATTGCCGCTATGTCATCATCGAAGATGCCCTCTCGCTGGCCGATGCCCTGGACGAGGCCTTTTTAGATTACGAGCCAACCCACGTCACCGCCTCGTTCTACCTGTTCGAGCCGGAAGACCCGGTTTTGCGCCAGCGCCCCACCATCGGCACCATTAACAGCGCGGTTGAATTCTTCCGCCAGGGGGCTTTTTGGATCGAAATTTATCAGAATGGGCGTTCGGGGTAAATCGCCCGGTACCACCCCATTCGACCAAAGAGAGATGTTACGTGGGTGTTGTCGCACTTCGTGCGACAAAACCCACGATTAATCCTCTTTCCAGGCGAGCGAAGCTTGCCAGTCACCTCCACCACGGTTGAGTGGAGACTACCAATCGCCCAAACGTTCTATTTTCATTTATAATAGCCTGTATGGCAAAGACACATACCCAATACGTTTGCACCCAATGCGGGCGGGTGAGCGCCCGGCAGATGGGCCGCTGCCCGCAGTGTGGGGCCTGGAACACCCAGGAAGAGCAGGTGGTGGCGTCTGCTCCGGCCCCGGCTGCCGCCCATGCCGGGCGGGTCACTGGCTCGCACTCTGCCCCGCGCCGCCTGGTCGAAATCACCGGCGATGTAGAAGAGCGGATGCCCATGCGCCTGGGCGAGTTTGCCCGCGTGCTGGGCGGTGGGGTCGTGCCAGGGTCGGTAGTGCTGATTGGCGGCGATCCGGGGATCGGCAAATCGACCCTGCTGCTGCAAGTGGCCCTGGAAATGGCCCACAAGAACACGGTGCTGTACGTATCGGGCGAAGAATCGGAGCGCCAGATCAAGATGCGGGCCCTACGCATTCTGCGCGCCGAAGGCGAGAACAGCCAGGAGCCGCCGGATAACCTGCTGCTGGTGACTGAAACCAGCCTGCCGGTGATCCTCGAACACGTGCAGCAGGTCAAGCCCGGCCTGCTGGTGCTGGACTCGGTCCAGACTACCTATCTGCCCGAATTGGACACCTCGGCCGGCTCGGTGACCCAGGTGCGTGAAACCGCCTCGCGCCTGCGCGAGCTGGCGAAGTCCTCCGGCATTGCCGTGTTCCTGATCGGCCATGTGACCAAAGAAGGCGCCATCGCCGGGCCGCGCATCTTGGAGCATATCGTCGATACGGTGCTGTACCTGGAAGGCGACCGCTTCCAATCCTACCGCCTGCTGCGCTCGGTAAAGAACCGCTTCGGGGCCACGTCTGAGGTGGGCGTGTTCGAGATGCGCGAGCGCGGCCTGGTGGAAGTACCCAACCCGTCCGAAGCCTTCCTGGCCGAACGGATGGTCAACGCCCCAGGCTCGGCCATCGCGGTGATGATGGAAGGCACCCGCCCGCTGCTGGTGGAGGTGCAGGGCCTGACCAGCCCCACCGCTTTCGGCAACCCGCGCCGCACCCCCAACGGGGTAGACTTTAATCGCCTGCTGCTGACTACCGCTGTGCTGACCCGCCGGGTGGGCTTGCGCCTGGGCGAGCAAGACGTGTTCGTCAACGTGGTCAGCGGGTTGACCATTGACGAGCCGGCCGCCGATCTGGCGGTGGCAGCCGCCATCGCCTCATCGCTGCGCGGCGCGCCGGTGCGGGCCGACACGGTGCTGATCGGCGAGGTGGGTCTTTCGGGCGAACTGCGGGCGGTGGGCCAGATGCCCGCCCGGCTGCGCGAAGCCGCCAGCCTGGGCTTTCGGGCGGCTATCGTGCCGCGTCGGATGCGCAAAGGCGAACCCTGGCCGAACGATATTCAGATCATCGAGGCCCGCTCGCTGCGCCAGGCTCTCGACCAGGCCTTGATTGGCCCGCCGGCCGGCGAGCCGGAACCGGCGTAAACCCGTGTCCACGCCATCTTCCCCCACCTTCCACGTTGGCCGCGTGCCGGTGTATGGCGACCTGGTGCTGGCCCCCATGGATGGCTACTCCGACCTGCCCTTCCGCTGGTTGTGCCGCCAGCTAGGCTCAGCCATGAGCTACACCGAGTTCATCAATGCCATCGACGTGACCGGTAAACACCCTCACCTGGAGCAAAAGCTGGCCTACCGGGAGGAGGAACGCCCCCTGGTCTACCAGCTTTTCGACAACGATCCCGACCGGCTGCTGGCCGCTGCCCGCAAGCTGCGCCCGCGCAACCCCGACATCCTCGACGTGAACATGGGCTGCTCGGATAAATCCGTCTCCGGGCGGGGAGCCGGGGCAGGGCTGCTGCGCCAGCCCGAAAAGATCGCCCGCATCTTCGCCCTGCTGACCCGCGAGCTGGATTTGCCCGTCACCGGCAAAATCCGCCTGGGTTGGGACGCCGACAGCCGCAACTATCTGGACATAGCCCACATTTTAGAGGACAACGGCGCGGCCCTCATTGCCGTCCACGGGCGCACCAAACAGCAGGGCTATCACGGCGAGGCCGATTGGGACGCCATCGCCGAGGTGCGCCAGGCGGTGTGCATCCCGGTCATCGCCAACGGCGACGTACGCACGGTAGCCGACATCCAGCGCATCCAGGCCCACACCGGCTGCGCGGCGGTGATGATCGGCCGGGCGGCGGTGAGCAACCCGTGGATCTTCGCCCGCCTGAATCGGGATCAGGTGCTGTTCGAACAGGTGGAGCAAACCATGCTGCGCCAGTTAGACTCGATGCTCGATTTCTACGGCAGCCCGCGTGGGCTGGTGCTGTTCCGCAAATACGCCAGCCGCTACCTTTCGCCGCTCGGCCTCAGCGACGAACAGCGCCGCAGCCTGATGATCGCCGCAACCCCGCAAGATTTCCGCCAGCTTCTCGCCAATCTTCATCCGTAACTCATCTGTTTCTATTGAAAATCTATAGAAATCTACATTGATCGGGGCTAGAATCTCTGGTAAATTTGCGCTACCTGGATTATCAACGAGCTGGCGCAGTTGCGCCGGGTTGCTTGAAAAGGGGCGGCTTGTCGCCGCAGGCGGGAATTGATTAGCCCCTGTGGGGCCGCGGGCGGCGCAAGGTGGTTGTGTCTGCTGCTGCGTTGCGCCGCCCGCCTAAAATCAATCCAGCGGGGATTTCGGCGCTCGAAGCGGAGCAGTACCAGCGGGAAAGCCCAGGCGCTTTGCAAGGAATAGGGGAGGCAGGGGGAGAAATGTGGGCTGTTAATCATATCTGTCGGTGAGGAGAGTCGATGACCCTGAAACGTTTGCAGCTCGGATTGATCCACGTCGCCATTGCCATAACCCTGGTTCCCATCAACAGCACCCTCAACCGAGTCATGATTAAAGAACTGGCGATCTCGGCTACCCTGGTTGCCATCCTGGCTTCGCTGCCCTACCTGTTCTCGCCCGTCCAGGTCGCCATTGGCGCGTTTTCCGACCGGCATCCGTTGGGCGGCTACCGGCGCAGTCCTTATATTCTATTAGGATTGGGGCTGTGCGTAGGTGGGCTGGCGCTGGCCCCTCAGGCGGCCTTTGCCCTGGCCGATAACCCCCCTGTGGGGATGCTGTTGGGCGGGCTGGCCTTTGGCGCCTGGGGGATGGGCTACAATTTCTCGACCGTGGCCTACCTCTCGCTGGCCTCTGAGCTTTCGGGCGAGAACGGGCGCGGCCGCACCGTGGCGATCATGTGGTTCATGATGATTACCAGCATCATCATCACCGCCATCGGCCTGGGGCAGATGGTCGATCCGTACACCCCGCAGGCCCTGGTGCGGGCCTTCTGGACGGTGGGCGGGGCCGCATTGCTGCTGGGGCTATTGGGCCTGCTGGGCCTGGAGCGGCGCTCGGCCGCCCATCCGGCCCGCTCTGGCGAACATTCCTGGGGCGAGCTGATCCGCTTCACCCTTGCAAACCGGGCCGTCCTATTTTTCTTCGTCTATCTGGTCATCCTGCTGGCAGCCCTGTTGGGGCAGGACATTCTGCTGGAGCCATTTGGGGCCGAAGCCTTTGGACTGAGCGTCAAGCAAACTACCCGCATCACCTCGATCTGGGGCGTGTGCGTCCTGGCGGCCCTGCTGGTTGCCGGGCTGCTTGAGAGCCGGACGAATAAGCGCACAGTGGCCCGCCTGGGCGGTTGGGGGGCGCTGTTCGGCTTTGTGCTGATCGCCGTGAGCGGCGGGCTGGTCAGCCGCAGCCTGTTCTACAGCGGCGTAACCCTGCTGGGGATCGGCACGGGGCTGTCCACGGTCGCCAACCTGTCGCTGATGCTCGACATGACCACCCCGGCCCAGATGGGCCTGTATATCGGGGCCTGGGGCATGGCAAACGCAATCTCGCGCCTGCTCGGCTCGGTGTTGGGTGGGGCCGGACGCGACCTGATCGCCCGCCTGACCGGCAACCCGCTGGCCGGGTACATGGCCGTGTTTGGCGTGATGGCCCTGATTCTATCTGTCTCGCTGTGGATGCTGCGCAGCATCGACCCGGCGGTCTTCCGCCGCCAGACGGCCGCCTCGCCCTCGCTGGTCGAGCGGGCTGCCCTTGCCAGCGATGCAGGTTGAGGCGCTCACTATGTCGATGAATTGGCTGTCGTTAGGCGATGTAGCTGAAATTCTGGGGGTGCACCCCAGCACGGTGCGCAGTTGGTCCGACCAGGGCGTGCTGCCGGTGCATCGCACCCAGGGGGGACACCGGCGTTATCTGCGCAGCGAGGTTGATCTGTGGCTGTTGGCCCAGCGCAACCAGGGCGCCAGCGAAGCGAACCTGGTGATTCAGAATGCGCTGCGCGCCACCCGTTTCCAGATCAGCGAAGGCCGGCTGGCCCAGGAGGCCTGGTATCTGCGCCTGGACGATGAAGCCCGCGAGCAGTACCGGGTCAGCGGGCGGGCGCTGATGCAGGGGCTGGCCCACGCCCTGCACGGCGACCCGCAGCAGGCCCTGGCCGAGGCCGAAGCCCTGGGCTACGAGTACGCCTCGCGCGGCCGGCGCTATGGGCTGGACAGCGTGGAGGCGGTACGCGCTTTTTTATTCTTCCGCAATATGCTGATCGAATCGATGCTCTCGGTCTATGAGTCGGCCGCGGTCCAGTCGGCCCACGCCTGGAGCGGCATGTTTCGCAAGATCAACGAATTCACCGATCTGATTCTGACCACCCTGCTGGAAACCTACGAGGCCTACCAGCGCAGCGCCCGCTGAGCCGAGCATGAACCGTCCATCCAAACGCTTCACTCCCACCCGCTTCAGCCAGCGGCTTGTGCCGCTGATCCTGGCTCTGATCGTCCTGGGCCTGGCCGCCACGCTGATCGTGACCGTGCTGGCTGCCCTGGGGCTGACCCCTTCGTTTTAGGAGATTCCATGCACTATCTGCCCATCCTATCTACCCTGGTCACATTCGCCTTTGCCGCCGCGGTGCTGAACCGCTGGCGCTACAAGAAGCCGCGCCACCTGTTGTTTTGGGGCCTGGGGCTGATCCTGTACGGCCTGGGGACGCTTTCGGAAGTCATTCTGGCGTTCACCTTCAACGGGCCGGTGCTGAAGCTGTGGTACCTGAGCGGGGCCATGCTCACCGCCGCCTGGCTGGGCCAGGGGACGGTCTATCTGCTGGTGCGCCGGCGCGGGCTGGCCGACATCCTGGCCGCCGGGCTGGGGGTCTTATCGCTGGCGGCGCTGATTCTGGTCGTGCTGGCCCCCATCGGCCCGGCCGCTGCAACCTACGACCCGGCCCGCCCGGTTTCAATGCAGTATAAAGACATCCTGGCGCGCAGCGGGTGGATGACGTTCCTGACCATCCTGCTCAATATCTATGGCACGCTGACCCTGGTGGGCGGGGCGGTGTATTCGGCCTTCCTGTTCTGGCGCAAGAGCATCCTGGCAAACCGCATGCTGGGCAACCTGCTCATCGCCGGGGGTGCGCTGATGCCGGCAATGGCCGGGGCGCTCGTCAAGGCCGGGCTGGTCGATTGGCTGTACGTGAGCGAATTCCTGGGCGCGTCGTTGATGTACGTTGGGTTCAGCCTGGCGACGGTCGCCAAACCGGTCGAGAAGCGCGCCCCGGTCGCCGCCGCCGACTGACGTTCAAGGAGCTAAGATTACCGGAATGCTGGCAAGGTGGGCGATCTCAGAGATCAGCCCACCTTCTTCGTATACCACCAGCAGGGCGGGGGTCAGGTCGCCCACACTATAGGTCACTTCGGCGGCGAACAGCCCATAATCACCCGGCACGATCTCTTCGACGCCGGCCAGGCGCTGGCCCAGCACTTTGCCATCCTGCCCGATCAACAGAACGTGCAGCGGCTTGGTGGGGTCGTTTGCCAGCGCCCGGCCCGAAACCACCAGCCGCCCACCCACAATCAGCCCCTGCGGCTGCGGCTCTTGAATGATAATGCGCTGGCGCAGCCCGGTAGCCGGGTTGATCTGGGTCACGCCGGCCGAAAGCAGCACCAGGTTGACCGAATTCACATCCACCAGGCGGCCATAAGCGTCTTCGACGCTGACCACCAGGCGGCCCATCTCGGCTGCGGCGGGGGTCTCGAATTGCAGGGTAATGCCAATACGGATCAACTCGCTGGCAGTAGGTGTGTAGGCCGTGCGCAGATAGCGGGCCATCAGGCGGCCGTCTTCGCCAAACAGCTCGATCCGCACCACCCGCGCCCCCGGCGAGGTGATGTACGTATTCACGTCGAACGGCGAGGTGATCTTCGACCGCTCGCCCAGGCGGTAGATTTGCGCCGGGGCATCGGGGATGGCCGGGGCCGGGGTAGGGGTGAGAGCAGCGAAGGTGGCCTGGGCGGTGGCGGCCAGTTCGGTCGCCAGTGCGATCGGGTCGATGGTGTTTGTGGGGGTGGGGGTAAAGCTGGGCGTGGGGGTAGGCGTGGCCGTTGGCATAGCCGTATCGGTCGGGGTGGGCGTGGGGGTACGGGTGCGGGTCGGCGTGGCCGATGGGCGCGGCGTACGGGTGGGCGTCACCCGCCGCGTGCGGGTCGGCGTAGTCAGCGTACCCGTCAGCGTCAGTGTACTCGTTAATGGGCTGGTCGGCGTATCGGTCGTTCGAGGGCCGGGGTCTGCGGTCTGTGAAACCGGCGCAGCGGGGAAAATCCCGGCTGCGGCCAGGGTGAGGGCGGCGGCGGTCGCCGGGCCGCCGGGCGGCAGCGGCTCAGCGGCCTGCGGCAGCGGCAGGGCCGAACAGCCTACAAGCGCGAATATTCCTACCAGCGCCAGTTGAAGCAAACGGGTTGTTCCGCCAAAGGTGGAAGTTTTTCTAGAGCGGGGAGACGTTGCGCCGCTGCACCGCGCAGCGCCTCCCCGATAGGGTTCCTTTCCCGGCGAAACCGGCAGAGCCATGAAACGGTTGAGTAATTTTTCTGCCATTCAAACGACTAATCTTGCCAGAGGCGGATGCGCCCCGGCCTCACAGCCCGTAAAGCTCGCCAAACTTGGTCTGCAGATAGCGCAGATAGGGGGCCGGGTCGATCTTCGAGCCGGTGATGCGCTGCACCAGTTCCTGCGGCTCGAACTTGGCCCCGTGGCAATGCACATGCTGGCGCAGCCAGCCCAGCAAGGCCCCAAACTCGCCCTGGCGGATCTGCCCGGCCAGGTCGGGGATGTCGGCGTTGATCCGCTCCCACAACTGGGCCGAAATCAGGTTGCCCAGGGCGTAGGTGGAGAAGTAGCCAATCATGCCGCTTGACCAGTGAACGTCTTGCAGTACACCCTGGGCGTCGGTGGGGGGAACCACGCCCAGATAGTCGTGCATGCGTTCATTCCAGATGTGGGGCAGGTCTTTGACCGCCAGAGCGCCTTCCATCAGGCCGATCTCGATCTCCAGGCGCAGCATGATGTGCAGATTGTAGGTGGCCTCGTCAGCCTCCACCCGGATGAGCGAGGGCTGCACCTTATTGATGCCCTTGTAGAAGGCCTGCAAATCGACTTTGCCAAGCTGACCAGGGAAGGTTTGCTGCAAGCGGGGGTAGAAATGTTCCCAGAAGGGCAGCGAGCGGCCTACCAGGTTCTCCCACATGCGGGATTGTGATTCATGCACCGCCAGCGAGGCCCCACCCGCCAGGGGTGTGCGCTCCAGGGCGTGATCCACGCCCTGCTCGTACAGGGCGTGACCGGCCTCGTGCATGGTTCCAAACAGGGCCGTATTGATAAAGTCGGGGTAGACCCGGGTAGTGATGCGCACATCGTCGATATTGAAGCCCTGGGTGAAGGGATGGGCGGATTTATCCTGCCGGCCGCGCTGCCAGTCGTAGCCAAAGCGGCTGATGACCTGCACGCCAAAGTCCCACTGCTTTTGCTCGTCGAACGGCTGGCGCAGGAAGGAGGCGTCTACGGGTGTTTTTTCGGCGATGGCTTTGACCAGGGCTACCTGCTGCGGACGCAGGGCGGCGAAGATCGCCCGCACATCGGCGGTCTTCATGCCCGGCTCAAAGTCGTCCAGCAGAGGGTCGTAGATGTGATCGTAGGGGGCAAACAGCTCGCCATACTGGCGGCGTAGATCGACCAGCTTTTCCAGGTGGGGCTGGAATCTGGCAAAGTTATTTTCCGCTCGCGCCGCGGCCCAGGCTTGAAAGCCCAGCGCCCCGGCCTGGGCCATCTCAGACACCAGGCGAGCCGGAACGCGCACCTGTTTCTGAAACTGGCGCTGCGTCACCCGCACCAGGCGGGCCTCGTTCGAGTCGGGGTCGAGGGCTTCAACCTCCACTGCCAATTCGTCCAGCAGGCGACCCAACTCGGGGTCGGTGAACTTCTGGTGGGCCAGGGTTTCAAGGGTGCTGAGGGCGCAGCCGCGGCCTTCGGCTCCGCCGGCGGGCATATAGGTCTGCTGATCCCAGCCCAGCAGGGCTGCGGCGCTGTTCAGATCAAACACTTCCCCCAGGCGGGTCTTCAACTGTTCCAGTTTGGTTTGCATCGGCGCAATTCTCCTGTTTGAAACGGGCGGCGCGGGACGAAGCCCATCGCCTCCAGGCCAGTGAGTGCATAAGCGCCTATGATTGTACCGCAGCGCGGGGAATTTTTGGTTCTTCCGTCAAAGGCGGGAATTTTTCTATATTTTGGGGAAAATGTGCGGCTGGTAGCTCCCCACTTAACCGGGGTGGAGGTGACTGGCGAGCTTCGCTTGGCGAGCAAAGCTCGCCTGGAAAGAGGATTAATCGTGGATTTTGTCGCACTTCGGGCGACAAAATCCACGGAACAACTCTTTTTG
>CAYQDU010000069.1:0-19654 GCA_964416275.1 uncultured Anaerolinea sp.
TCGCCCAGGGTCTTGAGCAGGGCGTTGCGCTGGGTCAGGATGCGCTGATATTCGCCCAGGCCGGTTGAATAACCCGGCCAGGCCTGGCCCAAGGTCAGGTTCAGATACCGCCGGCGCTCATCGGGCGCGCCTTCGACAATACGCAGCATGTGGGGCAGGAACAGCACTGCGTTGAAAGCGCCCATGGCCTCGCCCACCTTGCGCGGCAGGCTGTCTAACAGCACTTCTTTGCGCAGGCGCGGCTGGCCGTTGACCATCTCCCGGATCAGGCGCACTTCCATGCGGTGCAGGCTGGGGGCCGCCCCTGGCGCGCCGCCCAGCGGAGGCCGGCTGAACTCGGCCTCGATGCGCGCTACGGCCAGCGGCTCATGTTCGGCCTGGAAGCTGATGAGCTGGCGGTCGTTGGTGGCGTGGAAGGAGGTAAACGTCGCCAGGTAGTAGACCGCTTCCAACAGGGTGGTTTTGCCCTGGGCATTGCCGCCCACCAACAGAAGCGGCCCGCCCGGAACAGCAGCATCCAGGCGGGCAAAACTACGAAAATTCGTCAGCGAAAGGTGGGTGAGCAGCATGGAACAGGCCGGTCGCAGCCGGTTCAGGCGTCGCCCTGCGGGCGACGCCCGCAGGGCGGAACTAATCCCGCGGCACGTCTTCTCCCTCCGCCGGGCGCCAGACGCTGGTGGCCCGGTCGGTGAACAGCACCCCATCCAGGTGGTCGATCTCATGCTGGAAGATGCGCGCCAGCCAACCGCTGGCTTTGATCCGCACCGGCTTGCCCAGGCGGTTCTGACCCCGCACCGTCACTTCTTCCATCCGTTCCACCTCGCCCACAAAACCGGGGATCGACAGGCAGCCTTCAGTCCCCACGACCTGGGCTTCACTGGCGCGCACAATCTCCGGGTTCACCAGGGCATACAGCTTCTGGGGCGCGTCGTCGTCATCCTCAGCGCCGAACTCCACTACGATCAGGCGCAGCGGCACGTCAATCTGCGGGGCCGCCAGCCCCACCCCGGGGGCCTGGCGCATCGTTTCTACCATATCGTCAATTAACGTTTGCAGTTCTGGGCCAAAATCCGTCACCTTGCGGGCTTTCTTACGCAACACGGGGGCTGGAACTGTCACAATCTCTCGCAACGCCATCTGAAATCCTACTCCTCGGTCTTATTAACCTGTTGGTGATACACCTGCAGCAGAGTCAAGATGCGGTCGCGCTCGCGGGCGACTTCCTCGCTCTGCTTCTTCGCCTGCAATTTCTGCATGTGTTGGAACACATCCTGTTGGACGCGGGCCGGCTGGTACACCCCATTAAAGGTCAGCTTGGTATCGCCCACGTTGACAATTACGTTCCCCATGTTAAAGAGGTAGCCGATAAACCCGCTGCGCTGGTGCGTCAGGCTGATGATTTTGTCCAGCGAGGTGGACGTGCGGGTTTCGGTGCCAAAGGGCCGGCGCTCAATATCGTACAGGCTGTCTTTTGTGATCTGATAGATATCGTTCGCCCAATCGGCATAATTATACGCCCACCAGGCAAAAGTCGGTATCCACAAAACGATGATAAGCACAATGATGATCCCCATCAGGCTGCCGGGGAAGCGTCCCTGGGCCAGGAAAATCAGGCTCACAATCAAGGCCGCCAGCAGCAGCAGAAACAGCAGCCCCGGTTTCCAGGTTTTGAGCAGCAGCTTAAGCCAGTGCTTGCGATAAGTTATCGTCTCCCCATCTTCCAGGCGCAGGCGGAACAGGTTGCCCAGGTAGCGCTCGCTAAAGGTCAGCTCGCGCACTTCGCCCGGAGCAACCTCTTTCTGCAAGCGCTGGGGGGTCTTCTTCTGGGGCGAAGCTGGGGCGGTAGTTTCGGACGGCTCACGGCCGATGATCTTCAGCACTTCGCGCTCAGTCTCGGCCTGGCGGGCTTTTACGCTCAGGCGCTGGACGCGGCGCAAAAATTCGCGAATTACCGCGTCCATCTGGGCCGGGTCGTTCACCGTGCGCAAGACTACTTCACCGGTATAGGTGCTGACGATCACATCGCCATAGCCTAGAAGACGCCCCCCAAACGAGGTCTTCAGGTTGACGCCGCGTACCGCATCCAACGGAGCTTCGACCTGGCTGCGGTACAGCCAGACCACCTGCTCGATCCACACGACGCGCTGGTTGGTGACGATGTAGTAGTCGTTGCTCCAGTCAATAATGCTCCACACCACCCATCCCAGGCCGAACAGGCTGATCACGCTGGCAAGAACCAGCAGGCCAATTCCCACCGGGGTTGCCAACCCTAAGGCAAACAGGCTGATCGCCAACAACGTCAGCCCCAGCAGCAAAACAAACGCCGGCGCAACCAGCATCAAGAACAATACGGCGATGTGCTTACGCTGCACCTGATAAACCACTTCGTCGTCGTTGAGCCAGGTAAAAGGATGCTGGCGCACAAAACGGCGGCTGCTGGCAATTTGCAGCAGGTTGCGCTTCAGATGGGGGAACTCGACCAGCAGGCGGTGGAACTGGGTTTTGTCGGAAGTGAGCAGAGTAGCCTGATCCATAGCCCGCACCGTGGCTGCGCGCGGGCGGCGGGTAAGCAGGGCCTCCTCGCCGAAGTAATCGCCAGCGGTCAGGATATCGGTTTGTTGTTCAACATTATTGATTTTACGACTGATCGCTACCTGACCCTGCTCGATAACATAGAAGTTGTCGCCCGGCGAGCCTTCGCGGATAATGACCTCGTCAGGAAGATAGGTCTTTTCCGAAAAATAGCGCGCAACTTTGGAAAGCTGCGCATCATCCATCCCGGCGAAAAGATGGATGTCTTTGAATAACGGCAAGACACGGGCTCGTTCTACCGGCATGTTCGCAGTTCAGGCTCTTTGGCCGTACACGACCGGACGCAGGCAGCTACCGCCTCAGGAGGCGGTGCGCAGGCGGCGGGCCAGGAAGATAACGACGATCAGCAAAACCGCCAGGCCCAGCATCGCCGGCAGACCCACGTCCTCAGCGAAACCGCTGCTTGGCATGTTGTTGTTGGTCTGCTGCGTAGACTGGGGCGGTCGGGCGGTAGTGGTGCTGGCGTTAGCGGTTACAATCGCCTCCAGTGTGACATAGCGGGCAGTGGCGGTAGCGCCTTCAGCGATCTTGGTAGCGTCCAGCGCAACGGCGGCCGGCGTGGTTGGCACAGCCACCACCGGGGTCGGGGTGAGGGTAGGCGTAGCCGTGGGTGGGATGGGCGTATTGGTCGGGGTGGCCGTGTAGGCGGCCACGATGGCCGTCTGGGCGGCCGAGGTGGCCGTACCAGCTACGATCATTCCCGTTTCCGTATCCTGCGCCTGCAGCGTCTCGACGCGCGCCAGCTCGGAGCGCTTGGAATTGGGCAGCAGCACCGCCACATACACAGCGATACAGATCAAGGCCAGCAGAGCGACCGCCCCCAAGATTCCAGCAATGATAAAGAACGTACGATTGCTGGACTCTTCGGCGATGGGCTGTTCTTCTTCGTTGGGTTCCTGATTGGGTTCCAGGTCTTCGAATTGCATACGATTCTCCTCCGCTTCACGCGATGACTTCCAGATTCGCCAGGGGCGCAATTGTGTTGGCCCCGCTTTCCAGGCGCACATCGGCGGCGCGAGCGCGCAGCCCGCCAGGGAAAGCGACCGGGCCTTTCAAGCCGATAATCACGCCCACTGCGCCGGCCAAAGCTGCGCCCCGGACGCGCACAGTCTGGCCGACTTCAAACTGGGCCGATTCTGGCGGCGGCGCTACCACGCCGGGCGCCGGCATGGGGATTACCAGCTCTGGGCGCACCCCTTTGTAGGCATCCCAGGGCGCGGCGTCGATTGCCACCTCGCGCCGGTCGCTGCTTGCCAGCAGTTTGAAGGCCAGCATATTGAAGCTCTGCTCTCCGAACCCCTCCAGGATAAACGCCGGGATCTGTGTCTGGTTCAAGGCCGGAATCAGCGCCGAGGGCGCGCTGGACAGGATCAGCCCCCGCAGGGGCAGTTCTTCAGCCACCCGCAGAACCTCTTCGCTGGCGCAGCGCCCCACCAGGGCAATAGAACCGCGCATACTTACGTCCAGATCGCCCGGCTTTATTTCGTGATCGGGCGTACGGGCGAGGGCGGTCAGCACACCGTAATCGCTTTTGCCGTTGCCCCACACCCCCTGGATCAGCGCGCCGGTCGTTTCGATGATCGCGCCGCGGTCGGGGATCAGATCAACCACATCGCCGGGCAGGCCAGCCTTGAGCTGGAACGGCTTGCCGGCCGCTTCCAGCAAAATTTGCCCGCTGCCGGCCAAAATCACCCGTCCATCCCGCGGGCAGCGGATCACCCGGCGAGTTAGCCCCACCGGCCCGGCCAGGATATCTTTTTCCGTCACCTGGTCGCCCGGCTGGCAATGGATGTGGGTGTCGGCCCTGTCGGCCGGCAGCCCCAGGCCGCGGCCAATATCCAGCAGCAGGTACTCCGAGTTGAGGTTGGCTTCGGCAATCGTATCGGTCGGCCCAACCTTCTGCTGCGCCCGCACCAACACCTTGCCCGGAGCAGGCAAAACCCGCTCTCGGCAGATCAAGGTTAGCGGCAAAATGTGCGTCACCGGGGCAAACATAGGCTCACTGGCCTCCCAAATTCCACAGCCATTTCTTGAACAGGTCCTGCCGCCGCGCCAGGTCTTCGGGCATCTGCAAGGGGCGGCCGCGGGCGTCGATGATGAGGCCCAGGGCCCCGCCCATCACCCGCAGCCCGCCGCCCCGCCCTGGCGCGCCCATGCCAATATCATAGCGGTGCAGTGGTTGAAGCTGGAGCTTCGCCATCTGTCCAAGCGGCAGGGGCAGCATTTCCAGGCTGCCCTGCTTGACCTCCAGGCTGGCCTCCTGATTATTCTCATAAGTGATCTTCAGGCGCAGAATGGGCGTGCCAAACTTGGCGTTGCCCACCGGCGCGATGACCGTTCCCAGGTGGGCCAGCGAATTTGAGTCCAACACCTGCACCACCAGGGTGGGATTGACCGCCGCCGCCACCCCCAAAGAGGCCATGATCTGGTTCTGATCCAGCACCATGGTGGTTATTCCAATTGGCTGGATGCCGTTAAGCAGCAGCAGGGCGCTTTGGGCCAGGTTTGGGGCCTGGGTCAGCACGCTGCCAGTGGCGATAATCGGCTCAAAAGCCGGCAGCAGCCCTTCGGCCAGCGGCGCAGCGCTGACCGGGAAGCTGCGGGCAGCCTGTTTCAGCGCGCCCTGCATAGCGTAGCAGGCCAGCGCCTGCTCGATTGCCATGTCTTCGGCGCTGGCCGGCAGGTTGGTGGGGTAAATAGCCTTGTAATACAGGTAATCGCGCAGGTCGTCTTCAGATATTTCCAGGGTCAGCCAGCGGGCAATAGCGCGCAGGGCGGCCGGGTCAAGACCATTGAGCAGGCTGTTGCCCAGGCCAAACTGCGGGAAAACGCTCAATGCCAGGTCGCCGTCGTAGGCGGCCGCCACGGTGGCCGCCGAAGCGCCCAGGTCCAGGCCCAGCACCGCTTTACGGGTGGCATGCACTTTGCTCATGAAGCGCATAATGCGTCCAAAAGCCGAGGCGGTAGGCAGCAGTGCGCCCTTGGCCCAGCGTCCCAACTCATCTACCCCCTGGAACTGTCGCGAGCGGATGTGCAGCGCCAGTTGCGCCAGGTCGGCCTGTGGGCCTTCGATCTGCTCTGCGTCCAGGGTGGGACGCAGGTTGGGGGAAAAATGCAGGTTCGTCACCCCGCCCAGGCTGGATTCGATCTCGTCCTTCAACGCCTGGTTGCCGGCGAACAAAACCTCCGGGCGCTGTTCTGGCGATTGGAGGTAATTCGCCAGCCCCACCGCCTCCAGCAGCTTCAACACCGATTGGGACGCGCCGCCATCCGTGCCGCCGGCCGCCACCACCAGGTCGGGTCGCAGGCTGAGCAGCGCGTTGATGCGGGCTTCGGTTTTGCGCCGGTCGTTCAGGCCAAACGTACCAATGATGTTACTGTAGGTAGTGGCCGCCAGGCGGCGGGCGCTTTCAAGCGAGATGTCGTCCAGCAGCCCCATCACCACCACCTTGAGCGGTTCGCCGGCCGACAGGGTGGCCGCAAAACGATCCACGCCCGAACCATTGGCGGCCGCCGGCATGATAAGCTGCTCGTCCGGGCCAATCAGCGTGCGCCCGGTGATGTTTTGGATGCGGTCGAGCGCCATGCGCACGCCTTCACTGATGTTGCGGTAGGGCGCGCGGGCGGTGGTGGGCGCTGCGCCCAGGGCCACAAACCGGTAGCGGCCATCCACCACGTCAAATAAAATCGCCCGGGTCGAGACCGACCCGACGTCTACTACCAAGAGTGAATCTGAATCGATCAAAGCAGGCATACTAAACGACCGGGGAAATGAACTGTCGGATCAAGTTGAGGATGGCGCTCCAACGCTCTACCAGGGCTGTCAGAGCGGCGGCGTAGATCCCGGCAAACACGGCCCCCAGGGCAACCGCGATAAACCCCTGCCCCACCGCCGCCACGGCCTGCAGCCAGCCCGGCCGCTGAGGCTGGCCGGCCCTGGCCCGCACGCCAAACTGAAAATAAGCCAGGGTAGCCAACGAACCGACCAGAATAATCAGGCCGTTGAGCAGCTCGAGCGCCACAGGCTGGCCGCTTTGCTGGATCGCGCCCAGGTTAAGCAAATTCATCGAGGCCGAGACCTGGGGCAGCAGGGTGCCAACCACCGCCCCACCCACGGCCACCGCCGCGCCCACGCCCACTAGAAAAGCCATCACCGGCCGACCCAAAACCGACAGGCGTTGGGTGGCCTTGCCCAGCAGCAGCAGGCTGGCGGCCAATGGTACCAGCGCCAGCAGAGCCTGCTCCGGCCCGCCATACAGCAGCGGCGTAATTAGCCTCGGAACAATCACCGTGAACAGAGCGACAACGAACATATATCCCGCGGCTACCCCAACGAAGATATGGATCGCCAGGCGGAACATAAAGTTATCGCTCAGCACATAGCTAAAGACCATCAGGGTGAGCAAAAAGCCCACGACGCCGCCCAGGAAACCACCAAGATCAGCCGGGTTCATCGCTTGCCCTCGCTCCGGGGGTTTTCACTCCGCCCGGCCAAACGCGCTGTAATCAGATTGAATACAATCGCCGCAAACATCAGCAGGCCCGCCACCAGCATGCCCAGGTTGAACGGCCCCCAGAACTGGCTGGCGGGGCCGGCCTGGCGAGTGGCGCTATCATAAGCCGCCCCGCCTGCCAGCCCACCCACCAGGGCTTCCAGTTGAGCCGGGTGGGCGGCATAATAGGGCCGCACCAGCGGCTCGGCCTGGGCGCTCACCAGGGCTACCAGGGGGACGCGGCTGTTCAAAGCCGGGCGCGCCTGCTCGATCCAGGCGCGAGCGGTTTCGGGGTTTTCGGTGGCAAACAGCACCAGGCGAAAATCGGCCAGGCGATTGACGCTTTGCAGCGGGGGGGCGATCCACACCCGTTCGCCGTTCATGGCCTGCGGCAAGACCTGGCGCGGGGCCTGGGCAAAGCCCGATAGGCCAGTTGGCCCGCCGGCGATATAGCCCAGGTTGGCCGATTGCGGCTCAGCGGCCGTAACGCGGGCAACCTGCGCCAGCAGGTGTTCGGCCTGCACCGGCCCGGTGGGAACGGTGGAAACCAGGGTGATGAAAGCGCCTTTGCGGGCCAGGTGGGCCGCCACCGAGCCGGTCAGAGCGTCCATCTCGCCAGAAAAACCGGGTTCGTAATCGACAGCCAACAAGACCGGCGCGCCCTGCGGCAGGTTATCTACCAACCTGACCAATGCAACCACTTCCGGCGGGGCCAGCGGGGCGCGGGCCGCCGGGATGCCAGTCACCAGGGCAGCCAGGATGGTCAGCATCAGTAAGACCGCAATCGCGGTCCGCAGCACCGCCAGGGAACTGATGGCCGGGCGGCCAGGGATGGGCCGGGGCTGACCTTCGGCCGCCAGCAGGCTTTGCAGCAGATCGGTATGGGCCTGGTGCAGGTCAGATACTTCCATACGAACGGAATAGACCGGCGGCTTTTGGGTCTGGGAAATATCCGGCTCGGCCGGCAAAACGTTGCGCAGCCCGGCCAGCGGCCCGGCCCCGGGAACCGGGCCTTCTTCCTCAGGCGCGGCTACCCCCGCCACCCCTACCGGGCGCATGGCTTGCAGCCATTCGGGCAGTTCAGCCGGGCGCAGCCCAGCTTCACCACTCTCGCCAGCCAGGGGCTGGGACGGGGCGGCTTCTGGCGGCGGCTCGGAGGTCATCCAGGCCGGGAAAGCGCCCTCGGCCATCAGGCCCGCTGCGCCGGCGGCCCCTTCTTCTTCAGTGGGCTGAGCCCCAAAATCCGTCCGGGCGGTCTTAGCGCCCGCTTCCAGGTCGGTCAACCAACTTAGATCGCCCTCCAGGGCCGCCCCAAAGGGCGGCGCCGTGTTGGCAGAGGGTGCGCCCGTCTCGCTCGACTGGCGTTCAGCCGCCAGCCAATCTAACGAAGCGTCGGACAGCCATTCCGGGGCTTCGCTGCCGGTCGACGGCTCGCCGGCAGGCGCAGCGGCGTCTGCTTCCGCCGCGTCCAGGGTTAACATCCAATCGGGCAGGCCGGTTTCGCCGGCAGAGGCGGCAGGCCCGGCGGCCGATTCGACTGCCTGGCCTGCCGGTGAAGACTCCTCAGCCGACATGAACCAATCTGGAAATTCGCCCGCCGGCTGCGCCTGTGGGGCAGATGCGCCGGGCTGGTCTGGCGAGGCGGCAAACGCTTCGGTGGGGCCTTTCCCTTGCAGGTCGCCCAGGCTCGCCAGCCAATCGTCCAGGTCGGCCTCTCCGGCTGCTGACTGGGCCGCGGGGAGGCCTGCCTGAGGTTGAGCGGACTCCTGACCGGCCGCCGGCTGGTCGCTCATTAACCAATCGGGGATCGCCGTTTCGGGGCTGCTCCAGTCGAGGGTTTCAGCCGGGCCGGGCGCGGTCCGATTTTCGGTCGCCGGGGTTTCGGCTGCGCCGGTCAGCCAGTCGGGCAATTCGACTTGGCCAGCCGGCTGGCCGGCTGGCGCGGCCGGCGCCTCCAGGTTCAGCCAATCCAATTCTGCCGGCGTTTCGGAAGAAGAGGCTTCGGCAGCCGGCGGCGTTTCGCTTCCGCCCAGGCGCGCCAGCCAGTCGGACGAGTCCAGGCGGTCAAAATCCGGCGTTTCGGCGGCCGGCCCTTCGCTTTCCGCGCCTGCAGGGGCGGCCGCCCCCATCAGCCCGCCCAGCCAATCGGGAGATTCCGCCCCGCCGGACGGCACCGCCGAGGCAGGCGTCGGCTCGCCAGCGGCGGGAAAGCCCAAACCGGCCAGCCAATCGGGCAGGGCTTCATCCGACGCGCCGCCTGGGGTGAACAGGTCGCCGCCCGCCGCTCCACCGGGCTGCGAGGCGCGCAGCCAATCGGGCAGATCGTTATCCTGAGGGGCCGCCGGGGCTGGGGTCAGGCGCGCCTGGCAGTACTGACAGGTTTCCCGATCAGCCGGGTTGGGCTTGCCGCACTGAGGACATCGCATATCAGCCATGCTCAACCACCATAGGGGCGATCCGCCGCCATCAAAACCCGCAGCCCGGCGGCGATGGTTCCCAGAACAACGCCAAGCAAAATACCCCGCGCCCCAGCCACAGCCATAGATTGCATAAACCAATCTCGCAACGGGGCCAGGCCGGGAATCTGGACAGCATTGGACAGAAAGACGCTCAACACCAGGAACAGGACGGTTCCGACAAAGATCAGGCTAAAGACGTTTAAGCGCCGGTAAACCAGGCGCCCTACGGCGAAGATCAGCACCACCGCCAGGAGCGCCATCAGGCTGGTTTCGACCGGCAGAAGCAGGTATTCGTACACCCAAATCGAGGGGGCGCTGCCTGGACCGCCAAAGACAATCAAAACGATCACCGTCAGGATCAGCGAGATCAGCGTCACCAGGCTGTAGCCCGCCCCTGGCTGGCGGGAGCGCAGTTTGCCCACATGGACGCGGACAAGATTCAATACGCCCACCAGCAGGGCCGCAGCGGTCACAATCGTAGCCCAATCCAGCAGCAGCGTGCGGATGCTGGTAAGCGGCTCGATGGCAAAGAAATAGCCAAGCAGCACCGCCAGGCCGCTGATGACGGCAATCGCCGCCAGGATGGGGGTCCACAGGTTGATCTTCATAGGATACCCACCAGCTTGAGGATCGCTCCCAGCAGGATCAGGCCAATCAATGCCCAACGCAGCCCATCCTGAACGCGTACGCTCGCCAGGTGCATTGGCCCGGCCTGCAAATAGGCCCCGGCCAGGAATAATTCTTCGCCGATCAGCGGATCCTGGACTGCGGCATATAACACGGCCTGAGCGGTCAGGTTTTCGCTGCCGCCCAGGCTGGCGCTGTTGGTGCGCTCGGCGGCGTCGGCCAGCAGGGCCACTTCGGGGCCAAAGGAGCCGGTCAGCACGTTCACTGCGACCTGCTGGTCATAGACAACCGGCAGCGCGCCGGCAGCGTACGAGAACGGCGTCAGGCCGGTCAGTTGGGCGGCCTGCGGGTCGTAGGAGCTCTCTGCGCCCACGGCCTGGTAGGCGCTGCGCATTACATCTTGCGAGAGGATAGCCTGCGCGGCTTCGCCGCTGGTGGCGGTGGGAGGGTAGTCGCTGACCGAAGCGGTGCGGGCGATGCGGTGAAGCAGGCTCAAGCCCACCAGGCTGGCCGCCCCGCGCGGGCCAGAGATGCCGCCATGGCCTAATGAAATGTGTAAGCGCTGCCCGGCCTCGACGGCCAGGCCCAACCCGCGCCGCAAGCGAGTAAACGCGGCAATCTCGCGCAAATTAGGCCGCGCCTCACGTTTCCCCCAAAACGTAAAGAAAGCCATCGCCCCGGCAAAGCCGACCACCAGGATGAACCCAAGCAGGTTGGCAAAGCTCACGTTCGATTCGCCTCCCGAAGATAATGGACAAAAGCCTGTGTTTGAGTGGGTTCTTCTAGCAGACGGGCCAGCGCATCCAGGTGGGTGGGACAGAGCGCCTGTCCAAGCAGGGGCCGAGATAGATGAAGGACTTGCGCTCCCAAGATAGAGAGCGGACCAACCGTCTCTAACATGGTCGCTGTCCAGTCCTCGACCCCCCAGCGTTGCAAGAAGCTCACCCAGACCCGCCAGATGTGCCGGTCCTGATTCATGGTTAAAGTATAGCACAAATCAAATTAATATGGAATCTTTGGCAAAAAATTCAGGCAAACTTTACAAAATAGAATCTGGCAGCCTGGTCGGGAGAGCCGCAAAATATTGTCGATCATGTCTATCCGAAATATGACAATTAACTCTTTTTTTTGATACATAAATCACTTCGCCAAACGACGAAAATGAGCTAAACTTAAGGATTGAACAGACCCAGCCTAATTTTAGCTGTCCCTCATGTGATAAGCGCCATACATGCGGGTAACCTGAACGAAGGAAAACGGAGCAAACGAAAATGAAACGTCAAATGGTTACTGTAGACGGCAACGAAGCCACCGCTTACGTTGCCCACAAGCTCAGCGAAGTGATCGCCATTTACCCGATCACGCCCTCCTCGACGATGGGCGAGCTGGCCGATGAGTGGTCGGCCCGCAAGCGCGCCAACATCTGGGGAACGGTTCCCCTGGTGGTGGAAATGCAATCTGAGGGTGGGGCAGCCGGCGCGGTGCATGGGGCGCTGCAAACCGGCGCGCTGACTACCACTTTCACGGCCTCGCAAGGCTTGCTGCTGATGATCCCCAACATGTTCAAGATCGCCGGCGAGCTGACCTCAACTGTGTTCCACATCGCCGCCCGCGCCCTGGCCGCCCAGGGCCTGTCGATCTTCGGCGACCACTCGGACGTGATGGCCTGCCGCTCGACCGGCTTTGCCATGCTGGCTTCTAACTCCGTTCAGGAAGCCCAGGATATGGCCCTGGTGGCCCACGCCGCCACCCTGGAAGCGCGGGTCCCGTTCCTGCACTTCTTCGATGGCTTCCGCACCTCGTCCGAGGTCAACAAGATGGAACAGGTGACCGAGGATGATCTGCGCGCCATGGTCGATGAGGCCAAGATCCAGGCCCACCGCCAGCGCGGCCTTTCGCCCGACCGCCCGTTCATGCGCGGCACCGCCCAGAACCCCGACGTATACTTCCAGGGCCGCGAAACCGTCAACCCCTACTACGACGCCTGCCCCGAAATCGTGCAGAAATATATGGATAAGCTGGCTGCCCTGGTGGGCCGCACGTATCATCTGTATGATTACGTCGGCGCGCCCGACGCCGAGCGCGTGATTGTAATCATGGGCTCCGGCGCCGAAACCGCCGGCGAAACGGCCGAATATCTTCAAGCGCGGGGCGAAAAGGTGGGCGTGGTCAAGGTTCACCTGTACCGGCCCTTCTCGGTTAAGCACTTCATCGCCGCCCTGCCCGCCACAGTCAAGATGGTGGCTGTGCTGGATCGCTGCAAAGAACCTGGCTCGGCCGGCGAGCCGATGTACCAGGATGTGGTGACCGCCATCAGCGAAGGCAACGGCCCCAAGCCGCAGGTCGTCGGCGGGCGCTACGGCCTGTCGTCCAAAGAATTCACCCCGGCTATGGTCAAGGCCATCTTTGATGAAATGCACAAGCCCCAGCCGAAGAACCACTTCACCGTGGGCATCGTCGACGACGTTTCGCACACCAGCCTGGACTTCGACCCCGAATTCGACATCGAATCGCCGGAGACAGTGCGCTGCGTGTTCTGGGGCCTGGGCGCCGATGGCACCGTAGGCGCGAACAAGAACTCGATCAAGATCATCGGCGAGGAAACCGAATACGGCGCGCAGGGCTACTTCGTTTACGACTCGAAGAAGTCTGGCTCGGTGACCACCTCCTTCCTGCGCTTCGGGCCTAAGCCGATCCGCGCCCCGTATCTGATCAACAAGGCCCAGTTCGTAGCCTGCCACCAGTTCTCGTTCCTCGAGCGGCTGGACGTGCTGAAGTACTGCATGCCCGGCGGCGTGTTCCTGCTCAACAGCATCTACGGCCCAGACGAAGTCTGGGAGCACCTGCCAGTTGAGATTCAAAAGGGCATCATCGAGAAGAAGCTGCGCTTCTACATCATCGACGCCTACGAAGTGGCCCAGAAGACCGGCATGGGTGGGCGCATCAACACCATTATGCAGACCTGCTTCTTCGCCATCAGCGGCGTGCTGCCCCGCGAACAGGCCATCGCCGAGATCAAACACGCCATCGAAAAGACCTACGGCAAGCGCGGCGAGGCCGTGGTGCAGCGCAACTTCGAGGCCGTGGACCACACCCTGGCCCACCTGATCGAGATGAAGGTGCCGGCGCAGGCCACCAGTGCCCTGAGCCAGCGCGCGTCTGTGCCTGCGGAAAGCCCCGAGTTCGTGCGCAACGTGCTGGGCGAGATGATCGCCGGGCGCGGCGACAACCTGCCCGTGAGCGCCTTCCCCGCCGACGGCACCTACCCCACCGGCACGACCCAATACGAGAAGCGCAACATCGCCCTGGAAATTCCGGTTTGGGAGCCTGATTTGTGCATCCAGTGCGGCAAATGCTCATTTGTCTGCCCGCACGCTACGATCCGCGAGAAAGTGTACGACCCGGCGCACCTGGCGAACGCCCCGGCAGCCTGGAAGTCTACCGAAGCGCGCTGGAAAGAATTCCCCGGCATGAAGTACAGCCTGGTCGTAGCCCCTGAAGACTGCACCGGCTGCGGCCTGTGCGTGGAAATCTGCCCGGCCAAGGACAAATCGCAGGTGGGCCGCAAAGCCATCAACATGGCTCCGCAGCCGCCCATCCGTGAACAGGAAAAACTCAACTGGGATTACTTCCGCAGCCTGCCCGAAGTGGATCGCACCCAGATGAGCGTCAAGTCGGTCAAGAATTCGCAGTTGCTCCAGCCGCTGTTCGAGTTCTCTGGCGCTTGCTCTGGCTGCGGTGAGACCCCCTACCTGAAGCTGCTGACTCAGCTGTTCGGCGACCGGATCGTGGTAGCCAATGCCACCGGCTGCTCGTCGATCTACGGCGGCAATCTGCCCACCACCCCGTGGGCCAAGAACCACGAAGGCCGCGGCCCGGCCTGGTCGAATTCGCTGTTTGAAGACAACGCCGAATTCGGCCTGGGCATGCGCCTGACGCTGGACAAGCAGGGCGAGTATGTGCGCGAACTGCTGGGGCAGATGAGCGGCGAGCTGAGCGAAAGCCTGGTCGACAGCCTGCTGACCGCCGACCAGACCAGCGAGATCGGCATCCGCCAGCAGCGCGAACGCGTCGAGGTGCTCAAAAGCCGCCTGACCGGCCTGAACGACCCGCGCGCCCGCGACCTGCTGCAACTGGCCGACGTGCTGAGCCGCAAGAGCGTGTGGATCGTCGGCGGCGACGGTTGGGCGTATGACATCGGCTACGGCGGCCTGGATCATGTTCTGGCCTCCGGGCGCAACATCAACATCCTGGTGCTGGACACCGAAGTGTACTCCAACACCGGCGGCCAGGCATCTAAATCGACCCCCCGGGCTGCAGTGGCAAAGTTCGCCGCCCAGGGCAAGGGCATCCCCAAGAAAGACCTGGGCATGATCGCCATGGCCTATGGGTATGTGTATGTAGCTCGCGTGGCGATGGGCGCTTCCGATCAGCAGACCCTCAACGCCTTCCTGGAGGCCGACGCTTTCGATGGCCCGTCGCTGATTATCGCCTACAGCCACTGCATCCAGCAGGGCCTCGACCTGCGCAATGGGCTGAGCCAGCAAAAGCTGGCGGTTGAATCGGGCATCTGGCCGCTGTATCGCTACAACCCGGCTCTGATCGCTGAAGGCAAGAACCCGCTTTCGATTGACTCGAAAGAGCCAACCGTGCCGGTGAGCAAGTATGCCTACAACGAAACCCGCTACAAGATGCTGGTGCAGACCGACGAGGCCCGCGCCGAGATGCTGATGAAGCAGGCCCAAAAAGACGTTCAGGGCCGCTGGGATCTGTATCGCCAGATGGCCGCCATGCATTATCAGGGCGCTCAGGACGGCGACGACAAGCAAGAAGGCTAAATTTCTTATTCAGGCGGGATAGGAGTTGCAACGCTCCTATCCCGCCCGAAGATTCGCCCAACCCAACTACAGAGAAAGGAAAGAGCGATGGTAGACCTTTCAACCAATTATCTCGGCCTGAAGCTGAAAAACCCGGTCGTGGCCTCATCCTCCCCGCTGACCCAGAAGCCTGAAACCGCCCGCGAGATGGAAGCGGCCGGCGTTTCGGCCATCGTGATGCACTCCCTGTTCGAGGAACAGATCATCCACGAAAGCCTCAAGCTGCACAATGACCTGATCCGCGGCACCGAGTCCTACGCCGAAGCCCTGACCTACCTGCCTGATTACGGCCAGTACAGCGTAGGCCCAGAGACCTATCTGAACACCCTGGGCAAGATCAAGAAAGCCGTCAACATCCCGGTATTGGGCAGCTTGAACGGGGTTTCCACCGGCGGATGGATCAGCTATGCCCGGAAGATCCAGGATGCCGGGGCCGATGCCCTGGAGCTGAACATCTATTATCTGGCGACCGATCTCAATCAAACCGCCGGCGAACTGGAAGATACTTATGTGAACCTGGTGAGCGACGTACGCAAGCAGGTGCAGATCCCGATCGCGGTCAAGCTCAGCCCGTTCTTTACCGCTCTGCCCAACTTTGCCCGCCGCCTGGTGGAAGCCGGGGCCAACGGCCTGGTGCTGTTCAACCGCTTCTACCAGCCCGATTTCGACCTGGACGCCCTGGAAGTAGTTCCCAACCTGGTGCTCAGCACCTCCGATGAGATGCGCCTGCCCCTGCGCTGGATTGCCATCCTGTATGGGCGGGTGGCGGTCGATTTCGCCATGACCGGCGGCGTGCATACCGGCCAGGACGTGTTGAAGGCGATGATGGCCGGCGCCAGCGTGACCACCATTGCTTCCGAATTCCTGCACAACGGCGCCAACCGCGCCCAGGACATCCTGAGCGAAATGACCCGCTGGATGGAAGAACATGAGTACGTTTCGGTGCAGCAGATGAAGGGCAGCATGAGCCAGAAGTCTGTGGCCGAGCCGGCCTCCTTCGAACGTGCTAATTATATGAAAGTGCTTTCCTCTTACTAATCACGAGGAAAATTAAAAGACCTGGGGGCCTGCGGACAGTGTAGCTGCCTGCAGGCCCCCAGGTCTTTTAAAAGCGCTGGCGAGCAGCCGCAAAAATTTCCGCCGGCGGCGGAACCTCAATGTTGCTCAGGGGGTGATGGTAGTCGCATAAGTCTTCCGGCCATTGGCAATGCCAATGATGACCGCACTCTTGAACGGGTTGTGTAAGGCGTCAAAACTGATCGGCCCCGTGACGGCATCCCAACTGGCCGAGGCCAGCACATCTTTCACCTGGGCCGGGTCATCTGCCCCAGTCTTGGCAATCGCTTGCAGCAGCACGTTCACGGCGTCATAGGTGAGGGTGGCAATAGCATCTGGGGTTTGGGAGCTATTGGCCTGTTGATAGCGGTTGATCCACTGACGTATGGCCGGCGCGTCAGAACCGGGGTCATAATGATTGGTGTAAAAACCGCCATCCGCGGCTTTCACATCCAGATCGGCCGAATCCCAACCATCGCCGCCCAACAAAACCGCTTTCATGCCCAGCTTTTTGGCCTGCGCCCCAAACACGTTTACCACGTTGTAGTAATCGGGCAGGTAGACAGCCTGGGCTTTGCTGTTGAGGATATCTTTGATGATAGCAGAAAAATCGGTGTCTCCAGATGAATAGGTCACTTTGCCGGACACCTTGCCGCCGGCATCGATAAAAGCCTGCTCGAAAGCTGTCGACAGGCTAAGCACGTAATTGTTATGCGGGTCGTAAAGAATAAAGACGTTTTGATAGCCCTTATCTTTGGCGAATTTCGCCATGACCTGGCCCTGGTAGGCGTCGATGAAGCAGGCCCGGAAGGTAAACGGCCGGACGCGGCCGTCTGACCCCACCGTCACAGCCGAATTGGTCGAGGTGGGAGTGATCTGCAGCACGCCTTTGCGATTTGCCAGCTCGGCCACACGAATCGAAGCGCCGGAACAAATCTCGCCCACAATATATTTCACCCCATCCTGGTCGATCAACTTCGTAGCCGCGCTCAAGGCCGGGTCGGCGCTGCACTGTCCATCGGCGATGCGCAGCTCGATCTTGCGGTTCAGCACCCCACCGCGCTGGTTCCACTCATCCACCGCCAACTGGGCCCCTTTCTGGGCCGAGACGCCAAATGCGGGGATCGAGCCGGATAACGGGATCAGCAATCCAATCTTGAGCGGCTGACCAGGCGCGGCGGGCAGCGGCGCGGCCGCGGCAGGGTGGGTAGGTGCGCTGGTCGCCGCCGCCAGATACAGGGTGGGCTGGATGCCCGACTCGGCTCGCCGGTTATTCAGAAAGACCGCCAGCAGCCCCAGGCCGCACAATGCCAACAGGCCCAAGCTCAGCGCGCCCAGGGCGTATTTCATCCACCCCGATTTGCGCATGGCCGGCGCGGCTCGGGTAGGCGGCGCTTCTGGGACTGGCTGCGAGGGCGGCGTGATCACCTGAGTGGCCGCCACCGGGGGCTGAACACGGGCGGCCACCCCGCCGCCCCCCGCCCCAACCGGAGCCACCCACACCGGCTGGTTGTCCGAGGCGGCGTGAATCGCCGGAAGCGAAGCGCCTCCCCCGGCCTGCGCGGCCATGAGGGCGGCTTTGAATTCAGCGGCGCTTTGCCAACGCTGATCGGGGTCCAGGGTCATGGCGCGCGCAATCACTTCGCACACGCCGGGCGAAAGCTGCGAGCAGAGTTGCTGAGGCGGCGTCAAACGGTCGCGGATAACGCGCTCGATGCTTTCGGGCGGGCGCTGACCGGTCAGCAAATGGTAGAACATGGCGCCCAGGGCATAGATATCCGAACGGGCGTCGGTGGCTCCCTGGCCGTACTGCTCGAAAGGCGAATAGCCAGGCGTGACGGCCCGCGCTCCCAGGGTGGTCTTGGTGTTGGGGTCAAAAAACTTGGCGATGCCAAAATCGACCAACACCGCCTGTCCCTGCGGCGTGATCCGAACATTCGGAGGCTTGATGTCGCGGTGGATAATGGGCGAGGTCTGAGCGTGCAGATAGGCCAGCGCATCCAAAATTTGCAACATCCAGGGGATGACTTCCGCTTCTGGCAGCGGCCCGCCTGCCCGCTCCAGCTTGTCTTCCAGGCTTTCCCCCTCGATAAATTCCATTACCAGGTATTGGCCCTGGCCGGGCAGGCTGAAATAGTCGGTGACTTTAGGCAGATTGGGATGCCGCAGGCTGGCGAGGATGTTTGCCTCGCGCGCAAACTGGCGGGTTGAATCGGACGAACTGACATCGAAGCTTTCTTTGACCGCGCAGGGAATGTTGAGATTGGTATCCCAGGCCCGATAAACGGCTCCAAAACCGCCCTGCCCAAGCAGGCGCACAATCCGATAGCGGTTGTTCAACACCTGGCCCACATTTAAAGCCATACCCGCCTCCCGATTGAGGATCAAATTTTGGATTTCTTGCTGAGAATGATCGTGATTGAATCTATTGTAAGGATATGAGAGGCAACTGTCAAGCGTCGACGGGTGAGGATGCAAAACGTCCCTGCCGGATATCCATAGCAGGGACGTTAATCAACCGATAATAGGCGGAGGCGAGGGGACATACATCAAGCGGTGATCCCCAGATCGGGAAAAACCGCTCGATGCAAACCCGCCGAAGCTCGAGGTCAGGCCTCGAACTCAGGTTCGGATGCGTATTTCTTATGCCGGTAGACGATCCGTCCACGGGTGAGGTCGTAAGGCGACATCTCCACCCGAACCCGGTCGCCCAGCAGGATGCGAATGTAGTACTTGCGCATCTTGCCAGAAAGGTAGGCCAGCACTTCGTGGCCGTTATCCAGACGCACCTTGAACTGCGTACCGGGCAGGGCCTCGATGACCAACCCTTCTACCTGGATCTTATCATCATCCTTTGCCATAATCTCCTCCAAGCTTTCAGCCGCCCCAGGTATTCGCCGTGGGCGGCCGGCCGTTTGCCGGGCAGCGCCGCAGGCTTAGTCCATGTCGGACACCTGGCGGCGCTTAATGCGGCGAATGGCTTTCTTCTTATTGATGCGACGCAGTTCGCTCTTGGAAACGAACCAGCGCTTGCGACGAACTGTGCTGAGGATGCCGCTCTTGGCTACTTTCTTGCGGAAGCGTTTCAAGAGTTGATCCTGAGACTCATTGGGGCGCAGATTAACCTTAGTCACTGTTCTTCACCTCCTTTCGTCGCAAGCATTTTGGGGGCCTTTTAACAAAAAGGCCCGGCTGACGGAACGCGGCGCAGCCGAGCAATTCATGGCTCTTGATCCGAAGATGCACCTGGTATCTCGATCCGCTCCTCCTTGCGTCTATATGCGCCAATGCAGTGAAGCGATAGAGCAGCCGCGTTCGTCCTCAAGCTATTATAGCGAATTAAGCACCGGCTGTCAATTCTTTAAGCTTTAGTTAAAAAGGTTCTTCAGCTTGGCCGGGGAAGGAGGTATATTTGGAGTTCTTTGCCTGGCAGAGCCAGGCAAAGAACTCCAAATATAGAAGAATTCCCGCTTTCAGCGGAAGAGGTATTAAAAAGAAAAAAGTCTCTTGGCAATGACCTACTCTCCCAGGAAGTCGCCCTCCAAGTACC
>CAYQDU010000070.1:0-19641 GCA_964416275.1 uncultured Anaerolinea sp.
GGGCGCGCCGCGGCCGGCGCCAGTGGGCGACCCTCAAATGAAAAAATCCGTCAAACAGGTTTAATCCCAATGCGCAAACCATTCTGTTTACTTTTGCTCGCGCTCGGTCTCACGAGTGGCGGATGGGCGTATTTCGCGCCGCCCATCCGCTCGCCGGTCGCGCCCGGCGGTCAGCCGTACACCCTGCCCTACCCGCGCCTGGGGATGTGGTGGCCCGATGTGTGGAGCGCGCCCCTTGAGCCGGTGGCCCGTTACGATTGGGTCATCTTCTCCAATGGCGACGCGGAGCAGGTGGCCCAGATCAAGCAGCTTAACCCGCGCCTGACGGCCCTCAACGCCACCAACGCCTGTGAGCTGAGCTTCAACCCCGACCCCGACGCGGAGCCGTGGGAGAATGAAGATGTGCGCCAGATCCCTGCGGCCTGGTTCCTGACCCAGGTGGGGACGACCCTGGCCGCCCCAGTGAATGCGACTCAAACCACCCTGGCGGTGGCGGCTGTTGCTGTCAGCCGGGCGGGCGAAACCTACGACCTGTTCGTACCCGGCGAAGCCGCACTGGTGGACGGCGAAAGCGTGTGGGTGGAGGCGGTGAACAAGGCCGCCAAAACCCTCACCGTGCGGCGCGGTTACGTGCGCCCGGCCAGCAGCCACCCGGCCGGGACGCGCATCGCCGCCCACGTCACCTTCTGGCCGGGTTCCTGGTTGCTCAACCTCAGCACCCAATCGCCCAGCGCGGTGATCGACCCCAAAATCGGCCCGGAACGCTGGGCGGATTATCACGCCCGCACCGACGCCCATCTGCTCGACAACTCGATTTGGGACGGAATGCTGATCGACCGGGCCGACCCGGATGAAAGCTGGCTTATCGGCAATTCCACTGCCCGCACCCTTGACCCCGACCAATCGAACCGCCTGCCCGACGACAGCTACGCCGCCTTCGACGCAGCCTGGAACCAGGGCCTGCGCCAATACGAGGCCCGGCTGCGTCAGCTGGTGGGCGAGCAAAAAATTCTGTTTGTCAACTGGGGCATGGCGAATTACGATCTGCTCAACGGCAACAATTATGAGGGTTTCCCGCGCGCCGACGGCAGCTCGTATAATTATCCCTGGCGCGCCACCGTGTTCGGCCCGGCTCAGAACGGTAGTTACGCCGATTGGCTGGCCCAGGCCCGCCAGCCCAACCTGACTATGATCGAAACCTACGAGGACGACAGCGGCCCCGACCCCTCCGGGGATGGCAGCTACACCAATCCCTGCGCCCGGCCCGGGTTCACGCCCGATTATCGCAAGATGCGCTTTGGGTTAGCCACTGCTCTGCTCAACGACGGCTTTTTTAGCTACGAAATCAATACCAACGGCCACGGCTCACTGTGCCTGTTGTGGTTCGACGAATACGACAACGCCGGGCAGGGCCGGGGCTACCTGGGCCAGCCGCTTGGTTCGGCCCGCCGGGCGCTGGACGCCCTGCCTACGCCCAACCTGCTCTCTGGAGGCGGCATGGACGGTCCGGCCGACCTGCAAGGCTGGGATTTCTGGGCCGACGATGGTTATGCCGGGACGTTGGCTATCGACCCGACCGTGCGCCGCAGCGGAGCCGGATCGGCCCGCATCCAGATTACCCAGGCCGCCGGCGTCGATTGGCAGGCGTCTTTGTCCTACGCGCCGATCGAGCTGGCGAATGGGGGCGATTATACCCTCTCGTTCTGGGCCAGGTCCGACCAGGCCCGCCCGCTCAGCGCCTGGGCGCAGCGCGGCAGCCCGCCCTGGGACATCTGGCTGGATCTCGGCGCTTTTGACCTCGGCCCCGAATGGCAGTATTTCGAAGTCTCGGCCGTCTCCAGTGGGGCCGACCCGCTGGCTCAGTTAAACTTCGGCCTGGGGCAGACCGCCGGAACCGTCTGGCTGGACGACATCCACCTGCAAAGCGGCAGCCGCGAGGTCTGGCGGCGTGATTACACCGGCGGCATTGCCCTGGTCAACGCTTCTAACAGCCCGCAGACCATCGACCTAGGCGCAGCGTTCCGCAAAATCGCCGGGACGCAGGCGCCTGCCGTCAACGATGGCAGCCTGGCGACGCAGGTGACCATTCCAGCGCAGGATGGGTTGATTCTGCTGCGTGTCACGCCCCTGCCGCGCCTCTATCTGCCTCTGGGCTGGCGCTGAAGCCGTTCGCCTGAAAGATCTGTAGGGGATTTTGCCGCACGAAGTGCGGCAAAATCCCCTGTCAAACCTGAATGGCTGCCAAGTGTAGTAAGATTGAGCTCAGGAGCCGCCCCAACGTATGTATACTTACGAATACCCCCGCCCCGGTTTAACCGTCGATGTGGTCATTTTTACCTTGCGCGAGAACCGCCTGCAAGTGCTGCTGGTGCAGCGCGGCGAGCCGCCTTTCGCCGGGCGGTGGGCCTTGCCGGGCGGGTTTGTGCAGATCGACGAATCGCTGGAAGAAGCCGCCGGGCGCGAGCTGGCCGAAGAAACCGGCGTGCAGCAGGCCTACCTGGAGCAGCTCTACACTTACGGCGACGTGGGGCGCGATCCGCGCGGCCGGGTGGTCAGCGTGGCTTACTATGCCCTGATCCCGGCCGACGCCCCTGTGCAGGCTGAAGGCGGCTCAGACGCCCGCCAGGCGCGCTGGTTCCCCGTCCAGGGTTTACCGCAGCTTGCCTTCGACCACGCCGAGATTGTGGCCTACGCCCTGCGCCGCCTGCGCTACAAGGTGGAGTACACCGCCGCCTGCTTTGAACTGCTGCCGGATGAATTTACCCTGACCGAAATTCAGCACACCTATGAGCTGATCCTGGGGGAAAAGCTGGACAAACGCAACTTCCGCCGGCGCATTCTGGAAGCCGGGATCATCGAGCCGACGCCGCGGCTGCGCAGTGGGGAGGGCCGCCCGGCCCGCCTGTATCGCTATCGCCCCGACGCGGTAGCCGAAGTCAAAGTCCGGCGCCTGTTCCCTTAGTTCATAGAAATTTCATTCGGCGCAGCCGGGAAAGCCCTCTAAAACCAAGAGCGGATGGCGCAGCTTTGCTGCGCCATCCGCTCTTGGTTTAAACGAAAGCCCCACCATGCCGTGTGCAGCTTAGTTCTGAACCTGCCTTCGCAGGTCGGGTCCGCCTCATGGGATCCGCCTTGGCCGAGGCCTATCGCGTCACCGGTTGAAGTTTGGACCCTGTTAGTGAGTGTTGGCTCAGGACCGGGGTGCGGCATCACGCGCACAGCAGGGTATCTTTCTTATACCATAAAAGCGACCCGCTGAGTAGTGATCGAAGATTAGAGAAGAACGTTTCTGAATGCATTTGCGCCGATTTGCGCGCAAAAATGCTCAGCGTGGGTTGGGATTCTCCGGGTAGCTCCCCACTCAACCGGGGTGGAGGTGACTGGCGAGCTTCGCCGAAAGAGGGTTAATCGTGGATTTTGTCGCCCGCAGGGCGACAAAATCCACGTAACCTCTCTTTTTGAAGGCGCTCGCAGAGCGCCATGTCGGTTCCACGGTTTAATGGGCTGGTATGCAGCCGGCCGCACCCCCGGAGAACCGGCGCCTTTATGGATACACCCGCTTGATGGTGCGCGGGTAGGCAATCGTCTCGCGGATGTGCTGGATGCCGGTCAGCCAGGTTACCAGGCGCTCGACGCCCAGGCCGAAGCCAGAGTGTGGCACGCTGCCGTACTTGCGCAGGTCCAGGTACCATTGGAAGGCTTCTTCGGGCAGCTTGTGTTCGTGCAGGCGCTGGCGCAGTAGCTCGTAGCTGCTGATGCGCTCGCTGCCGCCGATAATTTCGCCATAGCCTTCAGGGGCCAACAGATCGACGCTCTTGGACACTTCTGGGCGGCCCGGCCAGGGTTCCATATAGAACGCTTTGACCGCCGTGGGGTAGCCGTACACAAATACCGGCTTCTCGAAGCGCCCGGTCAGGGCGGTTTCGTGCGGCGCGCCGAAGTCCATGCCCCATTCGATTTTGAGCAGTTCTTTCTGCTCCGGGTCGTCGGTTTCGACCCGGATCTGCTCGATCATCTGCAGGGCGTCGTCGTACGAGATGCGCGGGAACGGCGGGCTGATTTTTTCCAGCCGGGCAGTGTCGCGCCCTAGCGATTGCAGCTCGGGGGTGCAGTCGCGCAGCACGCGCTGCACGATGTGGCTGATAAACTGCTCCTCGATCTGCATCAGCTCGTCCAGGTCGCAGAAAGCCACTTCCGGCTCCACCATCCAGAACTCGGTCAGGTGGCGGCGGGTCTTGGATTTCTCGGCCCGGAAAGTGGGGCCAAAGCAGTACACCTTGCCGAAGGCGAAGATGTTGGCTTCGTTGTAGAGCTGGCCGCTCTGGGCCAGGTAAGCCATGCCCTCGTCGAAATAGGGCGTCTCAAACAGGGTGGTGGTGCCTTCGCAGGCCGCCGGGGTCAGGATGGGGGTATCCATGTGGGTGTAGCCATTGCCGTCCAGCCATTCGCGGATGGCGGCCATGGCTACACTGCGCACCTTGAGGATGGCCCATTGGCTGGGCATGCGGATCCACAGGTGGCGGTTGTCGAGGGCGAAATCCACCCCGTGCTCTTTGAGCGCCATCGGATAATCCTCGGCCGCCTGCTGCACCACCGTCAGATCGCTGATGCCCAGCTCGAACCCGCCGGGGATGCCCGGAGCGCGCTTGTCGGCCCGTACCTTGCCCGTAACAATCACCGACGACTCTTGCGGTAGGTGGCTGACCACCTCGAACAGTTCGGGGGCCAGGTCGCCTTTGAAGGCCACGCATTGGGCAAAGCCCGACCCATCCCGCACCAGCAAGAAGGTCAGTTTCCCTTTATCGGTGCGGTTGTAAACCCAGCCTTGCAGGGTCACTTCCTGGCCTTCGTGCTGAAACATATCTTTAATTCGAATCGTTTGCGCCATAACACTCCTCCAAAATGATGAATTTTTTGGGGGTGGTTGGCGGAAACGGCCGCCAACCACCCCCAAAAAAAGTTATTCGACCACCTTCAAATGCAATTCTTTCAACTGCTGCGGCTCGACCGGCGAAGGGGCGTCGGCCATCACATCCCGCGCTACCTGGTTCTTGGGGAAGGCGATCACCTCGCGGATGTTCGGTTCGTCGGCCAGGATCATGCATACCCGGTCGACGCCGGGGGCGATGCCGCCGTGCGGCGGGGTGCCGTACTCGAAGGCTTCCAGCATGTGGCCGAAGCGCTCGCGGGCCACTTCCGGGTCCAGCCCGATCAGGGCAAAGACTTTCTCTTGCAGGGCGCGGTCGTGGATGCGGATCGAGCCGCCGCCCACCTCGTAGTTGTTCAGCACCAGGTCGTACTGCTGGCCGCGGGCCTGGCCGGGGTTGCTGTCCAGCAGGGGCAGGTCTTCAAACATGGGCGCGGTGAACAGGTGATGGCTGGGGTCCCAGCGGTTTTCTTCCTCGTTCCAGTTGACGAAGGGGAAGTCGATCACCCAACAGAAGGCCAGCAGATTGGGGTCGGCCAGGTTCAGGCGTTCGGCCAGCAGCACCCGCAGGCGGGCCAGTGATTCGAACACCACCGCCGGTTTGGCGTCGGCCACGATCAGCAGCAGGTCGCCGGGTTGGGCCTCCAGGCGGCGCTCGATGGCCTGGACGGTTTCGGGGGCCAGGAATTTGGCAAACGACGAACGGGCTTCGCCTTCTTTGGGCAGGGCGTGCCAGGCCAGCCCTTTGGCCCCGAACTTTTTGACATATTCGGTCAGCTCGTCGATCTGCTTGCGGCTGTAATCGGCGCAGCCTGCGGCGTTCAGGCCTCGCACGTGGCCGCCCTCGGCCAAAGCGGCCTCGAAGACCTTGAAGCCGCTGCCGGCGGCCAGGTCGGTCAGGTCTTTCAGTTCCAGGCCGTAGCGCAGGTCGGGGTTGTCTTTGCCGAAGCGATTCATGGCCTCGGTGTAGGTAATGCGCGGCCATGGGCTGGCGAGCAGGCGCTTGTGCGGCGTAACCTCGGCCGCCAGTTGGGTAAACATCTCTTCGGCCAGGCGCATTACATCTTCGCGCTCGACGAACGACATTTCGATGTCCAGTTGGGTAAATTCCGGTTGGCGGTCGCCGCGCTGGTCTTCGTCGCGGAAACAGCGCGCGACCTGGAAATAGCGTTCGACCCCGGCCACCATCAGCATCTGCTTGAGCTGCTGCGGTGATTGGGGCAGGGCATAGAACTGGCCGGGGTGGACGCGGGACGGAACCAGGTAGTCGCGCGCTCCTTCGGGGGTGGTCTTGAACAGGATCGGGGTTTCGACTTCGATGAAGCCGCGCTCGCTCAGGAAGTTGCGCACAAAGCGCACCACGTTGTGGCGCAGCACCAGGTTGTTGCGCATGCGCTCGCGGCGCAGGTCCAGGTAGCGATAGTGCAGGCGGGTATTTTCGTCGGCCGCCTCGTCTTTGTTGATCGCCAGGGGCGGGGTCTTGGCCTGGTTCAGCACCCGGATGGCCTGGATCAGCACTTCGATCTCGCCGGTGGGCATGTTGGGGTTTTCGGCCCCTGGCATGCGCGCCCGTACCAATCCTTCCACCTGGATCACCCACTCCAGGCGCACCGCGTCGAGGCCCTGGCGGATGTCTGCGGGGGTGGATGCGTCGGCTACGATCTGCACGATGCCGAAGCGGTCGCGCAGGTCGATGAAGGCTACCCCGCCGTGGTCGCGGCGGCGGTGGACCCAGCCTGCCAGTTGCACCCGCTGGCCGATATTCTCCCGGCGCAGCTCGCCACACGTGTGTGTCTTATACATAATTTCCTCCATAAGCATAAAAAATCGCCCTACGCAAGCTGCGTGGGGCGATAGGTGGTCAGGGCCAGGGTCTAGCGAACCGGCAGCCTGAACTCTACCGCCCCACGCGGCGCATTATTATCGTTGGCGTCAGCATCCACGATCAACAATGCGTTGGAAACGGGGCGCAGGTTCAGGGTTGCCATTTTGCAAAATACCTTAAGGTCGCCCGGCGGCGCGCTGTGCGCTGCCGGGAAACGTTGCGAACAATTAGTCGTGCATTATAGCACGAATTGCGCCGGACAGAAAAGCCAATTTTACAGATCCTCTGCATCTACGGCGTCAGCGCTCAAATTATCGATCTCGTCGCCCGGCTGTATCGACCGGCGGCCAGAGGCCAGGTGAAATTCGCTGGGTCGCTCGCCCTGGTCGAACCCGGCCAACACCACCAGCAGTTCGGCCGTGGTCTGGCTGGGGTTGTGCCAGCGGTGGCGGTGCTGGGCAGAAAACAGCAGTGTATCGCCGGCGGTCAGGGTGAATTTCTCCTGATCGATCTCGTATTCCACCTCTCCGCTGAGGCACAAAATGAATTCGCTGCCCGAATGCAGCAGCCCAAACGGCCCGCTGCTGCAGCCGGCGTTTAGCGCGATGATAAAAGGCTCCACGCGGCCGATAAAGGCATCCCCGCCCAATCCTTCCCACAGCCCAGACTGGATCGGCAGGCGCGAACGTTCCGCCGCCGGGCGGTAGACGATCTCCTGCCGCTGCGGTTCCTGGCGGAAGAAGGCCGTAATTGGCACTTCCAGAGCTTCGGAAAGCTTGAACAATGTGCTGACAGAAGGCGATGTCCGGCCTCGCTCGATCATGCTGAGTGCATTGGTCGAGAGGTTGCTTAACCTCGCCAATGCGCGCATCGACTTTCCCCGCTCGGTCCTCAACTGGCGTAGGCGTGCGCCTACATCAATCGTGAGGACCTCGTTTAGCTGCGTTTCCATAGGGCCTCCAAAGTGCCATAATCAAAGATGGATTGTTTACTTTGTGTCAAGAATATTTCCATTATACTCAAAATATCCAGAAAAAAGTAAGCGTTTTCCCTGGTTATTGCAATTTATTTTGCATATTTGGCTCTTCTGGCGAAGGCGGGGAATTGATATCGATGAAGGTGGGATTGTGGGCTGCAGCCCATAACGCCGCTCGAGGCTTCGCCAATCCCAAATCAGCCCATTCCTAACGCCGCCCGAATGCCGGGCATGAACATCAGGCGGAACAGATGGGCCATCTCTTGGGGTGGGTAGGGCATGTCCTGCTCCAGCCACCACGTCAGGCAGGCCAGGAAGGCGCCCACGTAGGCCTGTGCCACCAGGTCAAGTGGAACCTGGCGGCGCAGCTCCAGCCCGGCTTCTTTAACCTTACTTTCCAGCAGCTCGTCCAGGGCGGCCGCGGTAAGCTGGCGCAAATGATCGGCCAACGCTGCCGTGCCTTCGCCCTGCAGGGCCAGGCGATACAAGGCCGCGTGTTCGGAGGCGTGCTGGAACACGCCGGCAATCGGGCGCTCGCTCACCGGCAGGGCCAGGGTTTGCGCCGGCGGGTCATCCTGGCTGAACAGCCAGAGCGAGAAATCGGCAAAGCGCCGGATGCGCTCTGCAATCAGATCGGTAAAGTAATCTCGCAGCAGTTCGTCTTTGTCTTTGTAATGCAGGTAAAACGTGGCCCGGCCGACGTCCGCCCGTTGAGCGATTTCTTCGACGGTGATCATGGCGTACGCCTTTTCGGCGATTAAATCGAGCAGGGCTTTGCGCAGGGCGGCCTGGGTGCGGTTCGTGCGGCGGTCGGGTTTTCTCATAGGGATTACAAATCTCTAAGGTTCTCTCATCGACATTTCATCCGATCCGACTATAATTCCTGGACGGTGTATATTTATGGGCAGCGTCTATTTTACTACACAATCTTCGCCCTCTGAACCGCCTGCCGCCTTGATCCGGCTGCGCGGGGTGCGCAAAGATTACCCAACCGCCAACGGGCCTTTCCCGGCCCTGAAAGGCATTGACCTGGATGTGCAGGCCGGCGAATTCGTCGGCATCGTGGGCAAGTCGGGGGCCGGTAAGACGACCCTCATCAACATGCTCACCGGGGGCGATCACGTCACCGCGGGCGAAGTGTGGGTCAACGGCGTGGCGGTGCATCAGATCAGCGAAGACCGGTTGGCCCGCTGGCGCGGCCGCAATTTGGGGATTATTTATCAGTCGTTTTACCTGATGCCCACCCTGTCTCTGTTGGATAACGTGATGCTGCCGATCGATTTGTGCGGCCAGTTCCACCCGCGCAAAAGCCCGGCCCTGGCCCTGGAACTGCTGCGCCAGGTGGGGCTGGAGGATCACGCCTATAAGCTGCCCTCCGAAATCTCCGGCGGCCAGCAGCAGCGGGTGGCGATTGCCCGCGCCCTGGCGAACGACCCGCCCCTGATCCTGGCCGATGAACCAACCGGCCGGCTCGATTCGGCCAACGCCGGGCATATCTTCGACATCTTCCTGAGCCTGGTGCAGAACGGCAAGACGATCCTGATGGTGACCCACGATCCGGGGCTGGCGCAGCGCGTCTCCCGGCGGATCGAACTGGTGGATGGCGCCATTGCGGCCCAGGCCGGCCCGGAGGAGAGGTCGCTATGACCAGCGCCCTCTGCCGCCCCGAATCGCTGATCAAGATGCAAGACATCAGCAAAGTGTTCAAGACCCCGGCTGGCGAGTTCCCCGCTCTGCGCGGTGTAACCGCCTGCTTTTACCGGGGCGAGTTCGTTAGCGTAGTGGGCAAGTCGGGCAGCGGCAAATCGACCCTGGTGAACATGATCACCGGTATCGACCGGCCTACCCACGGCCAGGTGTGCATTGGCGAAACCTGCATCCAATCGCTCAGCGAGAGCCAGATGTCGGCCTGGCGCGGGCGCAACCTGGGGATCGTGTTCCAGTTCTTCCAGCTTCTGCCCACTATGACGGTGCTGGAGAACGTGCTGCTGCCGATGGATTTCTCGAACGTCATCCCGGCTGAAGACCGCCAGGGGCGCGCCATGCGCCTGTTGGATCTGGTGGGCCTGGCGCATCTGGCCGATCAACTGCCCGGCGCGATTTCCGGCGGCCAGCAGCAGAGCGCCGCCATCGCCCGCGCCCTGGCGAACGACCCGCCCATCCTGGTTGCCGACGAACCGACCGGCAACCTGGATACCCGCACCGCCGAGGCCGTGTTCGATATCTTCGCCGGGCTGACCGACCAGGGCAAGACCGTGGTCATGGTAACTCACGACCCCGGCCTGGCCGCCCGCACCCACCGCTCGCTGGTCATTGCCGACGGATGCCTGGTCTCTGATACCCGCTCTACTGAACAGGAGCCGGTCCGATGAACCGGCCGCGCGGGCGTAAAATCTGGGCCGACCTGTGGGGCAACCGGGCCAGGTCGCTGTTGGTGATCGCCTCGATCACGGTGGGGCTGCTTACCCTGGGCGTCATCACCACCCTGGAGCGGGTGCTGGCCCAGGACATGCGCGCCGGCTACCGCGGCGCCAACCCGGCCAACATCCAGATCAGCGCCCAACTGTTCGATGACGGCCTGGTGGAGCATCTGCGCAAGCAGCCGCAGGTGCGCCAGGTTGAGGGGCTGCGCCTGTTCTCGCTGCGCCTGGAAGCCGCCCCCCAGGAGTGGGTTGCCATCGACCTGCGAGCGGCCAAGAATTGGGCCGATAACCCCATCAGCCGGGTGCGCCTGATTGAAGGCCATTGGCCCCCAGCCGACCGCGAGATCGTGATTGAGCAGTTCAAGCTCAACGACACCCACGCCAGCCTGGGCGACCTGGTGACGATTGAGACTCGCTCTGGACAGAAGCGCCAGCTTCGCCTGGCCGGGGTGGTGACCGATCAGACCGTGGGCGCGTTCTACGGCGGAGCCGGCTTTTTCCTGGCCCCGGTGCAGGGCTATGTGACCCAGGAGACGGTTGAATGGCTGGGCGAAAGCCAGCCCTATCGCTACAATACCCTGCTGCTGACCATGCCGGACGACCCCGCCGGCCAGGCCAACGATGAAGCCTACCTTCACCGCGTGGCTTATGCGGCGCGGGATGAGATCGAGCGGGTGGGCGGCAGCGTGGTGAGCGTGGGCGTGCGCGGCGGCAGCACCCACCCCAACCAGCAGTACGTCGATGCCCTGTCGGACGTGCTGTATCTGTTGGGGCTGATGGTGCTGTTCCTGAGCGGTTTCCTCATCACCAATACCCTCCAGGCCATCATCCAGCAGCAAACGCAGCAGATCGGCATCCTCAAGACCCTTGGCTCGCGCCGCTATCAGATCATCGCCCTGTACATGGGGTTGATTCTGATCTTTGGGCTGCTGGCTGCGGCCATTGCTGCCCCGCTTAGCCAGCAGTTGGCCTTTCAGCGCATGGGCGTCCTGGCTGCGGCGGTAAATATCGACTATGCCGGGCCGCGCCTGGTGCCGCGTTCGATCTTCTTGCAGGTCTTCATGGCCCTGGTGGTGCCGCAGGCGGCCGCCCTGCTCCCGGTCTTACAAGGCTCGCGCATCAGCGTCAGCGAAGCCCTCAGCGGGGTGCGCCAGGGAGCGCAGATCCGGCGCGGCTGGCTGGATCGCCAGATCACCCGCCTGAAGCTGCTCTCGCGCCCGACGCTGATCGCCCTGCGGAACACGTTCCGCCGTCGCGGCCGCACTCTGCTGACCCTGACCACCCTCTCGATGGGTGGGGCGGTCTTCATTGCTACCTTCAATGTGCAGGCCTCGATGGATCAATATGTGGCGATGGTGGGCCGCTATTTCATCGCCGATGTGAACCTGACCCTGACCACGCCGCGCCGCGTGCCAGAGATCGAACAGGAACTGAGGCAGGTTCCAGGTGTGGGCCGGGTGGAAGCCTGGGGCGCAGCCCGCTGCGAATTAATCCAGGACGATGGCCAGGCCGGGGCCACCGTGCAGCTTTTAGCCCCCCCGGCCGGCAGCACGCTGGTCGATCCGGTGATGCTGAGCGGGCGCTGGGTGCAGCCCGGCGACCACAACGCCATCGTCCTCAACGAGCGCTTCCTGAGCGACTTCCCTGATCTGCACGTTAACGACCGGCTGCGCCTGCGGGTAAACGGCGAGGAGAGCAACTGGACCGTGACGGGCTTTTTCCAACTGGCCGGGCGCAACAGCGGTTATCTGGCCTATACTACCTATGAATCGCTCTCCCAGGAGATCAATCAGGTGGGCCAGGCCCTCAGCTACCGCATCGTGGCCGACCGGTCTAACCTGCCCTCCGTCCAACAGGAGGCCCTGGGGCGGGCCATCGAAAACCGCCTGACCCAGCGCGGCATCCAACTGGCCGACCTGACCACCGGCAATTATCTCTCGCGCACCGCCTCGCAGGGTTTTTCGGTGCTGACCAACTTCCTACTCTTCCTGGCCTCGCTGACGGCCATCGTGGGCAGCATCGGCCTGGCCGGGGCGATGAGCCTGAACATCCTCGAACGTACACGCGAGATCGGCGTGCTGCGCGCGATTGGGGCCACCAATCGCATCCTCACCCGCCTGGTGATGATCGAAGGGCTGTTGATTGGCCTGTTGAGCTGGCTGATTGCGGTCGTCATCTCGCTGCCGTTCAGCAAAATTCTGTCCGACAGCATCAGCCAGGCGATCTTCGGCAACGCCTCGACCCTGACCCTCGACCCGCTGGGCTTCTGGCTGTGGCTGGGGATCGTACTGGCTCTCTCGGCCCTGGCCAGCCTGCTGCCCGCTCGCAGCGCCTCCCGGTTGACGATCCGAGAGGTGTTGGCGTACGAGTGATGCTGACCAGCTGATCTTTGCGAGAAATCCTGCCTGTCGGAAGAAGAGCCTGATTTTGCCGGGCGAATAGGGTTATAATTCCCTCATGCCGTCCGAAGCCGAATTGCAAAACCGCATTCACCAACTGGAACAGCAGCTGGCAGACACTCAGGTTCGCCTGGATGCCGCCCAGCATGAGCTGGACGACCTGGCCCATTTCATCTCTCACGACCTGCGCGCTCCGCTGCGCGGCGTGGACGGTTATAGCCAGGCTCTGCTGCAAGATTACGACGCCTGCCTGGATGAAGTGGGTAAGGCTTACCTCAACTTCATCCGCGACGCCAGCCGGGGAGCCTCGCTGTTGATCGAGCGCCTGCTGATCTACCTGCGAGCCATGCGCGGCCCGCTGCAAGTGCAGCCCGTCGACCTGAGCGCTCAGGCGAGCGAGATCGTCGCCCGGCTGCAAGCCAGCCAGCCCGACCGGCCGGCGGTGGTGACGATTGCTCCCCAGATGACCGCCCAGGCCGATCCGCGCCTGGCCGGCATCCTGCTCGAAGAGCTGCTCAACAACGCCTGGAAATATACCGCTCGCCGGCCCACGGCCCAGATCACCTTCTGCCAGCAGGTTCAAGACGACCAGACGGTATTCTGCGTGCAGGACGGCGGAGCCGGGTTCAATATGGACTACGCTCGCAAGCTCTTCCAGCCCTTCGAGCGCCTGCACGCCGCCCATGAATTCGAAGGCCAGTGCCTGGGCCTGGCGATTGCCCGGCGCATCGTCGAGCGGCACGCCGGGCGCATCTGGGCTACGGCGGAAGTAGACCGGGGCGCAAGCTTCTTCTTTACCCTCTCTGGCTCACCGGACGGATCAACCCCACCCCACGAGCCATAAAATCCCTCAAAAAGACCTTCCAGGAGACCCGTTATGACCGAAAACCTCAAACGCACCCATCTGTATCAATGGCACTGTGATCACGGCGGACGGATTGTACCGTTCGCCGGGTTCGAGCTGCCCGTCCAGTATTCCACCGGGCCGATCCAGGAGCATCACGCCACGCGCCAGGCGGCCGGCATGTTCGATATCGACCACATGGGCCAGGTGGAAGTGATCGGCCCCGACGCCGAAGCTTACGTCAACCACATGCTCTCTTATGACGTGACGCAGATGAAGATGCTCGACGCCCACTACACCATCATCTGCTATCCAGATGGAACCTGCGTAGATGACGCTTTCGTGTATAAGCTGCCGCATGAAAAATATGGGCATTACTTTTTTATTGCCATCAACGCCTCTAACCGTTTCAAAGACGTGGCCTGGCTGAAAGCTCACCTGCGCGGCTACGATGTGACCGTAACCGACATCTCGGATGAGACGTACATGATGGCCTTCCAGGGCCCGAAGGCGCCGGCCATCCTCAACCGCCTGGCCGACGCGGACGTGGAAGCCGCGCCGCGCTTCACCGCCGTGCAGACCAAACTGCTGGGCGACGTGCCGGCCCTGCTGGGCCGCACCGGCTATACCGGCGAAGACGGCTTCGAGATATTCGTCCCCGCCGAGCAGGCGCTTAAGGTATGGGAAGGCATCCTCAAAGAAGGCGAAGCCGAGGGCGTAAAAGCCATCGGCCTGGCCGCCCGCGACAGCCTGCGCTTCGAAGCCTGCATGCCGCTCTACGGGCATGAGATCAACGATAGCCTGACCCCGGTAGAGGCCCGCCTGGGCTTTGCTCTCAGCCTGGACAAGCCGTTTATCGGGCGCGACGCCCTGTTGAAAGAGAAGCTTGAAGGCCCCAAGCACGTCCTGGTGGGCTTCGAGATGGTTGAGCGCGGCGTGGCGCGCGAGCATTACCCCGTGCAGGTGAACGGCGTCGAGGTCGGACACGTCACCAGCGGCATGTACTGCCCCACGCCTGATAAATACCTGGGCATGGCCTACGTGCCAGCCGAAATGGCCGCCATCGGAACCGAGATCGACATTATGATCCGCAACAAGCCGGTCAAAGCCAAGATCGTCAAGCGCCCCTTCTACGTCCCGGCCTACCGCCGCTAAGGCTTTCAACGTCAACCCGCCTCGGAAACCAGGGGTAGCGCCCCATGCAACCGTGGTGGGCGTGACTGGCGAGCTTTGCTCGCCTGGAAAGAGGTTTAACAGGGGATTTTGTCGCACGAAGTGCGACAAAATCCCTTGAATATCTCATTTTCAGGCGCTCGTAAGAGCGCCATAGGCTACACCACGGTTAAATGGGGTGGTACCAAGCCAGGCGCGTCCTTGATCTATCTTGAAGAAGTCGTGGGGCATAACCCCACGACTTCTTCAAGATGCGAAGTTGGCTCTTTCCAGCAAGGCCGGGAGAGCCAGCTTTCTTTTCTACCCGCTCTTATTGTCCGGCTGGCAGCGAGAACCAGCTCATGGGACGCAGCGCAGGACGCAGCGCAGGACGCGGCGCCGGGATACCGACGGTCAGGTTCAGCACATCCACCGGGGTTAGGTTATTTCCACTGGAGCCATTCCCCAGTATACGGTCTCCCCAGCACTTAACGCCTCCGCCCATAAGCAGAGCGCAGGCGTGGCTATAGCCGGTGTTGATTGCCAGTGCCTCGTTTGTGATCCCTAACACGTCCACCGGCGTAGGGTGAGCAGTGCTGGTGCCATCGCCTGACCTGCCGCCCAATCCCCAACATCGGACGCCTCCGGTGGTGGTCAGCGCACAGGTGTGATAATCGCCGGGGCTGATCATGCGCACACCGCTGGTCAGGCCCACCACGTCCACAGGGGTGGAACGATCGAGGGTAGTGCCGTCGCCCACCTGGCCGTAATGGTTAAACCCCCAGCATTTGGCGCCTCCAACGGAGGTGACCGCGCAGGTGGAATATCCGCCGGCGCTGATCATTTGCACGCCCTCGGTCAGCCCGGTTACATCCACCGGCGTGTTGCGGTCGGTGGTAGCGCCGTCGCCTAACTGCCCGAAGCTATTATCCCCCCAGCATTTGACAATTCCCTCATCGGTAATGGCGCAGGTGTGGCGGCTGCCAACGCTGATTGCGATGACTCCGCTGGTCAACCCCATCACATCAACCGGGGTATAGCGGTCGGTATTGGTTCCGTCCCCCAACTGGCCGTTGCTGTTAGACCCCCAACATTTCACGCCCCCGGCAGTAGTGAGAACGCACGCATGTTCCAGGCCGGTATCAAGCGCCTGCGCGCCGCTGCTTAAGCCGATGACATCCACCGGGGTGTGACGATCGGTCACGGTGTCGTCTCCGATTCCTCCATGAAAATTGCCGCCCCAGCACTTCACGCCCCCGTCGGCGGTCAGAGCGCAGCTAAAAATGCCGCCCGCGCTGACTGCCTTCACCCCATTGGGCAGGTTCAGCACATCCACCGGCGTAAGCCGTTCGGTAGTGGTGTCGTCTCCCAACTGGCCCCAATTGTTGCCCCCCCAACACTTAATGCCTCCAGCCAGGGTGATGGCGCAGGTATGCTCCATGCCCACGCTGAGGGGCGCCGCCGGGGTGCTAAAGCGCCAGACTGGCCCGCTGGTGAGGCGATTTTCCGAGTCTGCGGCAATGATCTGCCAGAAATACGTCAGGCCCAGGGTCAGCGGGCCGGGGTTGTAGCTGGCAGCGCTCTGGCTGGTAGATACGGCCACATCGGGGCTGTTATCTCCTGGCTCCAGATATACATCGAAGGTCAGCGGGTCGCCGTCGGGGTCGCTGGCTGTCCAGATCAGGGTCGTGGTGAGCGGCTGGTGATACGCCAGGTTGGCCGGGGAGGGCGTCGCCGGCGGGTTGGGCGCCTGGTTGTTGATCCGGGCGTGAGTCAGCTCCTGGATGACATCCAGCGCCGGCTCTCTCTTTTCATCTAGCTTCAAGATGGTCGGCTGGCCCGGTGTTTGGACTGCGTCCGACACATCAAAGCCGGCCTGGGCCTGCGCGCCGCCCGATAGCCTCCACCAGGGGGTTTCGTCGGGGGTCACTTTCATTTCCAGGGTCGGCGTGGCCTGGGCGTATGGCCCGGCCAGGCCATATAGATACAGGCTCCAGCGCGGCCCCAGGTAGCTCCGAACCTGCGCCTCGTAGGTGGCGTGGGGATATGTCCAGGCATACTGACCATCCAGGTCGGCAATGGCGCTCCACGCCTCGGCGGCGGTATACTGGGCCCCAGCGCGCAGATCGACCTGGTGCATCACCTGGGCCGAAAGCCCTGCCCGAACGCTGCCGTCTGCGCCCACCACCACCTCCATCTGGGGCGTGTAGACCACCGGCGCCGTACCAATCCAGCGGGTGACAGGCGTAAACGATTGGCTGACCAAAACCACTTCCTGGTTGAGAGTGGGCAGATCCACGCCCGCAATAATCTGGAGCGTATCGCTGATGAGGTTATGGCTGGCAAAGCTCAACCTTTGCAGCCCGGCAGCCTGGAGGCTGAGGTAAAACTCGTAGTTCATCTGTAATGCAATGGCGCCGTTGGCCCTGACCTGGTCGTTGGTGGTAGATAGATTGCCGTCCAGGTCTTTCAGCACCGCGTTCTGCACTTGAAAATAGAACGTCTGTGGATCGGCAGATGGCCGCAGGCTCACCCCCGGTCGAAGCCCGCTCCGGGCGGCCTGGGCCGGGGTGAGGCGATCCTGGTTGTAGAGCGAGCCGCTCAGGATGGCTTCTTCCAGGGTCGCCGGCTCAGTCGTCAACGTCGTTACGCCGCTGAGGCGAGCGGTGATCGAGACAACCTTGCGCAGATAGCCGCTGGGAGCGGTGGCGGCAGCGTCGCTGACGATGATGCTGCCAACCGTCAGGGTTTGCAGCTGAGGGGTGGTTTGGGTGAAGGTGTAGACGCTTGCGCCGGGCAGAACCGATTGCAGGTATTGGTTGGTTTCGGGCAGAATTACCACCACTTTAGGCCCGATCTGCGGCGGCAAAATCTCGATCTGAAAATCCTGGTCGGCGGCGGGCCAGATGGCCCGGCGGACGGCAGGAGCAAACAAGAGGCCGTCCTTTTCCGCATGGATCACATAGGCGCTGGGGCCGAGGTTGGTGAAGGTATACACGCCGCTGGCATCGGTGGTGGTAGTAAACACCGTTGCGGCGGTGGGCGCGAAATCGAGCTGGCCGCCGTCCGCCGGGCGGCCAGCGCCCGCTCCCGCCTTTTGCACCAGCGGCAGGAAAATGTTGAACGCCTCCCAGGCCGCTCGAACCGTTACGCCGGAAATGCCGTTGCCGCGATCATCGGTCACCCGGCCCGATATGACGCGCCCGGCCGAGGCCGCGCTGGGGGCGGGCAGGGTCGCTCGACCGATCCGGTTGGGAATCAGCAAACCCGGCAGCGTAAACAAAAGCATCAGTGTGAGCAGCGGCTTCCGCATCGTGTCATTCCTCCTGGTTTCATCAAGAATCAGTTTGTATCTTTTGGCTCTTCCGCCGAAGGCGGGAATTTTCTATATTGGGGGGTTGTTGCGCGGCTGCACCGTGCAACAACCCCCCAATATAGTTTCTTTCTCGACGAAGCCGGAAGAGCCTATCTTTTCCAGTCTGCTTGGAAAAACGCCACATTGGTTAGTCTTGTGTAGCATAGATGAACAGTCGGGGGCAAGTGATAAACGTCATATCTTTAAAATCTCAGGGTGCGAGGCTCGCCGTACCTCGCACTCTGAGATTATGCCAGCATGTGCGCCTTGGGCCCGTTACGGGGTGGGGATCACGGTAGTGGTCGTGGGCAGAGTGGTGGTAATCGGCGCTCCGGGCGCTGGGGCGGTCGCTTCGGTCTGCACCTGTTTGCTCAACTGCCCGGCCTGGTACGAGATCGTCACCGTCTGGGGTTGGGTGGGGCAGCACATGGGGTCCTGCGGCCCCTGGGCGATCATATCGATCACGAAATTACCGTCTTTGACGGCCAGAGAATCGATCTTCACCCGGTCGCCCAGGAAGATTGAGGCCAGATCGACCGGTTGGCCGTTATCCAGCTGGCCCAGCAGGTGCAGCTCGTAGAAGCCGCCGCTGCCGCCGGTTTCGGCGACGAGGATCACCGCCGCGCCTGGTTTGCCGTCCGGCAGGCTGGCGTAGGCGTTGAAATCGGTCAGGCGCAGCGTGGTCTGGGAGGCCGAGCCGGGCGCGCCGGCCTCCTGGTAGACCCCATCCTTCAATTGAGCGCTGCCCGCCGCGGTAAACCCGCTGCGGTACAGGGCGTTGCGCAGTCCTTCGGCCTGCAGGCCGGGCGGCGCATCGGCCACCTCCAGGGGGGTGAGCGACCCCGTCTCGCCGCCGCCCAGGCCGAACCCGCCGACGGTGGGCGCGGGCTGGATGGCGGCTGGGGGCTGCGCTCCGGCCGGGGTGGGGCTGTAGACCAGGATCACCTGTCCGGCCTGATCTTGCAGGAACAACTGGTTGTCGATCAGCTCGATTGTGGCAACCTCGCCCAGGCGCTGGAAGTACATCTTTTCCAGATCCATGCGCGGCGGCTCGCAGGCCATCCGGGTCGAGCCGACCTGGGCGATCGTCAGGCGCTGATCTTGCAGGGTGTATCCGCCGAAGTAGCTGTTGCAGAAGGACGCGCCGTTCACCTGGTCGAGCGTAAAGGCCAGGGTGACCGGCGCGCCGGGCGGCAGGCTGAGGCGGTTGCCGTTCAGGTCGAGGTAGGAGGTCAGTACCCAGGCTGTGGCCTGGAGCTGCGCCCGAAGCTGCTCGTCGGTCAGGGCGGGCAGGGTGGGGCGGGCCGGGCGGTCCACCGGGGGCTGGCCTACGTTGGGCGCCTGAGTCGCCGGGGCGGGCATAGCGGTCGCCGTAGGCGGCCTGGTAGCGGGCGCAGTGGGGGCCGCCGTGGGCGGCTCGGTGACCTGCGGGGCGGTCGTCTCCACCGGCTCAGCCGAGCAGGCCGCCAGGATCAGGCTCAGCCCGCAGAGAAGCGTTAACCAAAAAACAAACCGTTTTTTCATCGTGTTATCCATCCCTTCATCGTCATTCTTCATTCATGCACCAGACGCAGGCTGGCGCGGGCAAGTTCCCCCAGACGATTATAAATGCAAAACTCATCAGCCAGGCAACCCTGAATATTATCTTGTTGGACGGCGCTGACGCGCGGGGTACCACCCCATTAAACCGTGGAACAGGCCTGGCGCTCTGCGAGCGCCTTCAAAAAGAGTTGTTCCGTG
>CAYQDU010000071.1:0-11264 GCA_964416275.1 uncultured Anaerolinea sp.
CGGCGGGGATTTATGGAGGCGATTTATGTCCGATATGGTCGAAGTTGTGATCGACAGTATCCGCGTCAGCCTGATGTCGCAGCAGCGGATTGTCATCCTGCGTGAGCAGAATGATGACCGCTACTTGCCCATCTGGATCGGCGTATACGAGGCCGAGTCGATCACCATCGCGCTGCAGGAAGTAGAAGTTGCCCGCCCGCTGACCCACGATTTACTGACCAGCATCTTCCGCCAGTTGGATGCCCGCATCCTGCGGGTGGAAGTAGTAGCTTTACGGGAAGATACGTTCTTTGGCAGTATTGTGGTCGAAAAAGAAGGCCGCACGTTGAGCATCGACGCCCGACCATCCGATGCGCTGGCGGTCGCCGTGCGGGCGCATGTTCCGATCCTGGTAGCCCGTTCGGTGATGGACGCGGCCGGGATCATTCCCGAAGAGGACTTGCAAGAAGAAGGCCAGGGCGAAACGCCCCGCAGCGCGGCGCCCGCCCCAGACAGCGATTTACCCGACGAGAACGAAGACCGCCTGTCAATCTTCTCAGACTTCCTGGAAAAGCTGGACTTGAATTCGTCGGACGACGACGAGGACGAAGAAAAAAAGTCCTAGCCAACCCTGGTGATTCACCTTGCCGGGGAATGCCAGGCTGAGGCGTGGCATCCCCGGTTTTTTATCCTATTCGAACCCTATGGATACATTTTCCCCTCCCAATATCGAAAGCGTCCCCGCCCCGCAGATCGTCCCGCACAGCCGGGAAGCCGAAGAAGCGGTGATCGGCGCGGTCATCATCAACCCAGAAGCCTACTATGACGTTGCCAGCTTCCTGCACGCCGACGATTTTTACATCCATCGCCACCGCTGGATCTGTGAGAGCTTTACCCGCCTGCACGACCGCCGCAGCCCCATCGACTTTCTGACCGTCACCGAAGATCTGGAGCAAAAAGGCCAGTTGGCCGAGGTAGGCGGGCCAGCCTACATCACCGCGTTAATCAATAACGTCCCCACTTCGCTGCATGCCGAGGCCTACGGGCGCATCGTGGAGGCCAACGCCATCCGCCGGCGCATGCTGGCCGCCGCCAACGACATCGCCAAGCTGGCCTACCAGCAAGACGCCACGGTGGAAACTGTGATGGACGAGGCCGAAAAGGCCGTCTTTGGGGTTAGCGAACGCCGCACCACCCGCGATCTGCGCTCCATTCAAGAAGTGTTGAGCGAGTATTACGACCGGGTGGACCAGCTCGCCAGCCGGGACGGCGAAACCTACGGCGTGCCAACCGGCTTCACCGACCTGGATCGGCTGTTGGGCGGCCTGCAGCCTTCGGACCTGCTGATCGTGGCCGGGCGGCCCGGCATGGGCAAGACCGCCTTCATGCTCTCGGCGGCCAAGAACGCGGCTCAGAAGTACAAGAAGCACGTCGCTATCTTTTCGCTCGAAATGTCGAACGAGCAGTTGGTGCAGCGCATCATCTCGCAAGAGACTGGCATCGACGCCCAACGTCTGCGCATGGGCCAGCTTGAAGGCGACGAATGGGCGCTGTTCGCCCACGCCGTGGAAGTGCTGAGCGACACGGTGGTGTTCCTCGACGATACCCCCGCCCTGACCCCTTTGCAACTGCGCACCAAGTGCCGCCGCCTGCACGCCGAGTTCAACCTCGACCTGATCCTGGTGGACTACTTGCAGCTCATGACCAGCGGGGCGCGCAACGAAAACCGGGTGCAGGAAGTGTCGTATATCTCGCGCAATCTGAAGGTGCTGGCGCGTGAGTTGAACGTGCCGGTGCTGGCCGCCGCCCAGCTTTCACGCGCCGTCGAGCAGCGCGCCGATAAGGAGCCGCAGCTCTCCGACCTGCGCGAATCGGGCAGCCTGGAGCAAGACGCCGACATCGTCATGTTTATCAACCGTCCAGAAATGTACGAAAAAGACAGCCTGCTCAAGAACGTAGCCCAGATCAAGGTCGCCAAACACCGCAACGGCCCGGTCGGCACGGTAGAACTGGTCTTTCGCGGCAACATCGCCAAGTTTGAGAACGCCGCCACCTATTCGGTCAATCTTTCGCAGGTGTAACCACCGCTATGACTTTCTCCCTGCCGCCCTTCAAAGGCTTTCCTGAAGGCAAAGCGCATACCACGCCCATCCCCGAAGCCTTCTTCCGCCAGGTTTTGCCGCACATCGACGACCTGGACGAATTGAAGCTGGCCGTCTACATCTTCTGGCGGCTGGATCACATAGAAGGCGCTTTCCGCTACCTGCGCCTTATCGACCTGGCCCAGGATTCCGGGTTTCTGGCCGGGCTGGACGAAGACCCCGCCCGCGCCCGGTCGGCCCTGGGGCGGGCGCTGGAACGGCTGGCGCAGCGCGGCGTGCTGCTACCAGCCGAATGGCGCGCCTCCCCGGCCAGCCTGCCGGAAACGCTGTACTTCCTGAATTCGCCCAAAGGCCGGGCGGCCCTGCAGGCCATCCAGAGCGGCAAGTGGAAGCCCGGCCCGGCCGCCCCCGGCCCGCTGCCGGTGGAGCCGCCGCCCGAAACGCCCAACATCTTCCGGCTATACGAAGAAAATATCGGCCCGCTCACCCCCATCCTGGCCCAAAGCCTGAGCGCCGCTGAAGACGAATTCCCGGCCAGCTGGATCGCCGAGGCGATTGAGATCGCCGTCAAAAACAACAAACGCACCTGGCGCTATATCGAGGCCATCCTGAACCGCTGGCAGCGAGAAGGTAAACATGACCGCCAAGAAAAGCAGCAAGATCGATCAGACCCTGCGAACGCTGGTCGCAAATACACCGAGGGCGACTACTCCGAGTTCGTCAAGCACTAAGCCGCTCGAACCGAGGCGCGAAGCCATGCCCGGCGACCCCAACTGCCCGTTCTGCGGCGGGCTGGGGTTTTTACGACAGGATGTGCCGCTAGGCCACCCCGAGTTCGGCAAAATTCGCATCTGCCAGTGCCGCCAGAGCCAGGTGACGCACCAGGTGCGCGAGCGCCTGTTTGCCCTTAGCCACCTGGAAGAACTGGGCCACCTGACGTTCGAGAACTTCGAACCGCGCGGCCGGATGGGGCTGCTGCCGCGCCAGGCCGATTCGCTTGAAACGGCTTACAATCATGCTCAAATGTACGCTCGCAAGCTGGAAGGCTGGCTGCTGCTGCAGGGCGGTTATGGCTGCGGCAAGACTCATCTGGCGGCCGCCATCGCCAACTTTGCTGTCTCGATGGGCGCGCCGACCCTGTTCATCACCGCCCCCGACCTGCTGGACGCGCTGCGCTTTGCCTACGATCATCCGGGTGAGACCTTCGAGGAGCGCTTCGAGCAAATCCGCCAGGCCCCCCTGCTGGTGCTGGACGATTTTGGCACCCAAAACGCCACCCCCTGGGCTACCGAAAAGCTGTTCCAGATCTTGAACTATCGCTATATCAACCACCTGCCGCTGGTGGTGACGACGAATCTGGAAATGCGTGACTTTGACGAGCGGATCAGCTCACGCCTGCAAGACCCCGACCTGGTGACGCGGGTAAGAATTCTCGCCACCGATTACCGCAACCCCACTGGTGACTTCGGCCACCCGGAAATTTCCTCGCTGGCGCTGTTACACCGCTGTACCTTTGCCGCCTTCGACCTGCGCGAGCGCGAAGGGTTGAACTCCGAAAATGTAGAAAGCCTGCGCAAAGCCTTCGAGGCCGCCCGCCAGTTTGCCAGTCAGCCGCGCGGCTGGCTGGTTTTGATGGGCGGCTATGGTTCGGGTAAGACTCACCTGGCGGCGGCCATCGGCCATACCCGCACCGATGTGGGCGATGAAGTGACCTTTGTGAGTGTGCCAGATCTGCTGGATCACCTGCGGGCCACCTTCAGCCCCAGCAGCAACATCAGCCTCGACCGGCGCTTCGAGCAGGTGCGCACCGCTCCGCTGCTCATCCTGGACGATTTAGGCACCCAGGCCACCACCCCGTGGGCCAAGGAGAAGCTGTACCAGTTGTTCAACTATCGCTACAACGCAGAGCTGCCCACCGTCATCACCACCGCCACCAGTCTGGACGAGATGGACCCCCGCCTGCGCAGCCGTATGCTCGATACGCGCTTGTGCGAGATTTACGCTCTCACGGCCCCACCCTACACCGGCCTGCGCAGCGCCAATGGCGGCGGCGAGCTGCCCGGCAAGACCAAAAAGCCCCGCGCTCGCAAGGGGTAGTTTGATCGATCATTCTGGCTCTTTCGCTAACGATAAAACCGGGAGAGCCTGAAATCTTTTGATTGGAGGAAATTACATGGAGAATAATGAAGTGTGTGTCTACTGCAAACGCAGCTCGCAAGAAGTGCCGCTGCTCGCCCTGCGCAGCCAGGGTCAAGACCTGTGGATCTGCCCTGAACATCTGCCGATTCTGATCCACAAGCCGCACTTGCTGGCCGAGAATCTGCCCGGGGCGTCCAATTTAGGCGCTCACGAAGACCATTAAGCCGCCGGAAAAGTTTCTTTCGATGGAGTTTGCAGGCGGCGACGCCGCCTGCAAACTCCATCGACCGGCGAACTGCCCCTTGACAAAAACCCAAACCCGGCTACAATAGTGTAAAGTAAACACAAAGCGGTCTGAGCCGCTTTCATTTTTCAGCCCATATAGTGTATATGTAACACTATATGGATCAACCGGAGGTTTCAATGTTTGCTTCTAGCGCTTACCGTGAACTACCCATCCCCCCCCACTTCGAGCCAGAAAAAGTGGGGCAGATATGGAGAGTCCCCTACCAGGAACGGGCCGCCCAGGCCGCCAATTGGGCCGCCCGCTACAACCTCGCTCCGGCCGCGCAGGATGATTTTAAACTGGCCCTGCTCATCATCGACGCCCAAAATACGTTCTGCATCCCCGGCTTCGAGCTGTTCGTCGGCGGGCGCTCCGGCCAGGGCGCGGTAGACGACAGCCGCCGCCTGTCTGAATTCATTTACCGCAACCTGGGCGCCATCACCCATATTACCGCCACCCTCGATACCCACACCGCCATGCAGATCTTCCATGCCGTCTTCCTGGTCGACGCTCAAGGCCGCCACCCCGCCCCGCTGACCCTGATCTCGTATGACGATCTGCTGGCCGGCAAGTGGCGCTTCAACCCGGCCTTAGCCGCCAGCCTGAACGTGACCCCTGAATACGGCCAGGCCCATCTGCTGCATTACGCCGAAGAACTAAAGGCGCGCGGCAAATACGACCTGACGATCTGGCCGTACCACGTGATGTTGGGCAGCCTGGGGCATGCCCTGGTCCCAGCCATTGAGGAAGCCGTCTTTTTCCATACCCTGGCTCGCAGCAGCCAGGCCAGCTTCGAGATCAAGGGCGGCAATCCGCTGACCGAGCATTACTCGGCCATTGGCCCCGAAGTGCTGGATGGGCCGGACGGCCAGGCCATCGCCGGGCGCAGCGGACGCTTCCTGCGTACTTTGCAAACTTACGATGCGGTGCTGATCGCCGGGCAGGCCAAGAGCCACTGCGTCGCCTGGACGATTGACGACCTGCTGACCGACATCCGCGCCAGCGACGAACGTCTGGTCGAAAAAGTCTACCTGCTGGAAGACTGCACCTCGCCGGTGGTGGTTCCTGGCGTGGTGGACTATACCGAACACGCCGAGCGCGCCTTCCGCCGCTTTGCCGAGGCTGGGATGCACGTAGTGCGCTCTACAAAGCCGCTGGCAAGCTGGTTGAAATGAAGGGTTTGGCGTCATCCACGTTGCAGCTCTTCCGCTGCAGCCGGAGCGACTCGCTTTGTACAGGAATCCGATGACACAAATTACTTACGATCAAGCCATTGAACAGATTGGGTTTGGGCGCTTCCAGCGCAAGCTGATGTGGATTTGCGGGCTGGGCTGGGCGGCCGACGCCATGGAAGTGCTGTTGATTGCCTTTGCGCTGCCCGCCATCGGCGAGGAGTGGGGCCTGACGAACGCCCAGAAGGGCCTGCTGGGTACGGCCATCTTCCTGGGGATGCTGGCCGGAGCCTGGGTGTGGGGCTGGTTGAGCGATCATATCGGGCGCAAAGCCGGGTTTATCAGCACCGTGGCGATTGATTCGGGCTTCGGTTTTCTTTCGGCCCTGGCCCCTTCGTTTCCGCTGCTGGTCGTCCTGCGCGCCCTGACCGGCTTTGGAGTGGGCGGCACGCTGCCGGTGGATTACAGCATCTTCGCCGAATATCTGCCGGCTAAAAAGCGCGGCCGCTACCTGGTGCTGCTGGAGGCCTTTTGGGCGCTGGGCAGCATCGCCGCCGCCGGGTTGGCCTGGCTGGTGGTGCCGCGCCTGGGCTGGCGCTGGCTGTTGGGGCTTTCAGCCCTGCCGGGGCTGATCATCTTCTTCATCCGGCGCAGCATCCCCGAATCGCCGCGCTACCAGATGGTGCGCGGCCAGGTCGCTGCCGCCCGGCGCACCCTGGAGCGGGTGGCGGCCGAGAACGGGGTTGCCATGCCGGCCGGCGAAATCGTCCCCCCGCAAGCCATCCGCCCGACAAAGATCAGCGACCTGTGGCGGCCGGAGCTGGCTCGCACAACCCTGCTGCTGTGGGCGCTGTGGTTTACGATCTCGCTGGGCTATTACGGCGTGTTCACCTGGCTACCGTCGTACTTCCGGCTCAAAGGCATGGCGCTGCTGCCAGTCTACCAGAACACGTTTCTGCTGGCCCTGGCGCAGCTTCCGGGTTACTTCTCGGCCGCCTACCTGGTGGAACGCTGGGGACGGCGGCGCACCCTGAGTTTTTATCTGATTGCCAGCGGAGCATTCACCTACCTGTTTGCGGTTGCCGTCTCGCTGCCGCTGGTGCTGGCGATGGCAGTGTGGATGTCATTCTTCACCCTGGGGGCCTGGGGAGCGCTGTACGCCTATACCCCCGAAGCCTACCCCACCAGCCTGCGGGCCACCGGCATGGGCGCGGCCAGCGGCATGACCCGCATCGCCGGGGCCATCGCCCCCAGCCTGGGCGCGGCCCTGATGGGCGTTTCGCTGGTTGTTCCGCTTACAGTCTACGCGCTATCGTTTCTGCTCGGCGGGTTGGCCGCCCTGGCGTTGAATCGTGAGACCGGCGAACGCCCGCTGCAGGATACGCTGGATGAACCGGCCGCCCCGATTCACCAGCTTCCCAACCTGTGAGCTGCCGTCTGGCTTGATAGAAGCCGCGCATAGCTCTCCAGGCTTCGCCAGGAAAGAGGGGAGACGGGTGGATTTTGCTGCACTTCAGGCCGCAAAATCCACCCACCTGTCTTGCTTTCAGAAGAGCCTCTAAAATTCAAGGGTTATTGACAATCCGCCTATTTTATGCGATACTAGCGCTATTCATTGAGTGTCCACTCCTCGCTATCCTTAAAGAAGAGGAGGTGTTGCCAAGATGGCTGATAGTAGTAGTACGACCAAGCGCGCTGCGGCAACCCTCCTCGTTATGAAGTAGGTTGCCGCAGCGCCAAACCAGGGGCCGTGAAAACGGCCCCTGGTATTTTAATTGCGGCTCTCCCGGCTTCGCCGGGAAACAGGTCCTATTGTGGGGAAAATGCGTGGCTACGCCACGCATTTTCCCCACAATATAGAAAAATCCCCGCCTTCGGCGGAAGAGCCTTAATTGTATAATACAGGCATGACACCCCCTATCCTCTCTATCGTCGGCAAGTCGGGCAGCGGCAAGACCACTCTGCTGGAAAAGCTCATCCCAGAGCTGAAGCGGCGCGGCTACCGGGTCGGCACGATCAAGCATCACGCCCATGCCGGGTTCGAGATCGACCAGCCCGGCAAAGATACCTGGCGTCACGCCCAGGCCGGCAGCGATCATGTGGTGATTGCCGCCCCAGATAAGATCGCCTCAATCCGCAAGCTGGATCGACCGCTTTCGCTGGACGAGATCGCGGCCGGGATGAGCGATGTGGATCTGATTCTGACCGAGGGATTCAAGCGCGGCGGCAAGCCGGCCCTGGAAGTCGTTCGCCACGTTAACGGGCTGGAACTGGTGTGCGATCCGCCCCAATGCCTGGCGCTTGCCACCGACACCCACCTGAACGCCGGCCTCCCCCAGTTCGACCTGAATGACATCACCGCCATCGCTGGCTGGATCGAGCAGACCTTTCTAAAAATCGGGTTAGATCGATAGAGCGGCTGCGCCGCCCACCCGCTCTATCGATCTAACCTAACCTCAAATGGTTGCCAGGCTGATTTGAATCCCCAGTTGGCTGAGTTCCAGGCGCACGCTGGCGGGCAGGGCGTCATCGGTTATCAGATGGTCGACCACCGTGGGCGAAGCCACCTGGATGACCGATTCTTGACCAAAGAAGGTATGGTCGGCCAGCAAGATCACCTCCCTGGCCGAGCGGATCATGGCCTGTTTCATGGTCACTTCCGAAATATTGGTGTGCGACAGGCCGAACTCCAGCGACACCCCACTGACCGACAGGAACAGCTTATCGGCGCGCAGCTCGCGCAGCGCCCCCTCAGCGGTGGGGCCAACCAGCATCTGGCTGCTGCTACGATAGGCCCCGCCCGTCAGGATCAGCACATTCTCCGGGTTGGCGCGCAATATCTCGAATACGGGGATAGCGTTGGTGATGATCGTCAGGCCCTTTTTGTCCAGCAGAGCCTCGGCCAGGTAGTTGGCAATCGGGCCGCCGTCAATCAGAATCACATCCTCAGGGTGAACCAACTCGGCCGCCATGCGCGCGATCTCGCGGCGGCGCAGATCAACCTCATCCAGCAGGCTCTGGTGGGCGTCGACGAACTCGAAGTCGATCTTCAGGCGGCTGGCATATTCCTGCATAACGCGGGATAGGGTGCGGTACCACTCATGCTCGCCAAACGGGATCACAAACCCGATCCGGCGGGGCAGCTTCACCGGGCCGCGGGTCTGGTCGGGCTGGATGTCGAGCGGGATCGAGAGCTGGCGATAGGCCGCCTCCCAGCGGATTTGCCAGCCAGAGCCGGTGCGCTCGTATAGAGACGGCAGGCTGTCGGCGGTCGCCACGCTGAAAGGGGTAACGTACTGGCGCGGCATCGGCAAGCGGTTGTAGGCTGCAATAGCCGCCTCAATGCACACCGGGCCAACAATCTCTGGGAACATCGCCAGCCCGCACTTGCAGTAATTGCCCATCATCAGGGCGTTTTTGAGGGTATCCCCTTCCAGGCCGAACGGCAGCACCAGAATCTGGTCGCGATCCACGCGCAGATCATTACAGGCGTTGATCGCCCCCCAGGCGGTGGTGTCGTTAATCGCAAAGACCAGGTTGATCTGGCGGTGGACGGTCAGGGCATCGCGGGTGAGCTGATAGGCGGTATCGTAGCGCGATTGAGCGTCCAGCGACAGCGCCACTTCAGCCTCCGGCAAGATCTGGCGCACACCGTCGATAAAACCCCGGCTGCGGGTCTGGGTGTTGTCCAGGTAATACGTCAGGTCGAGGATGTGGGCCTGCTCGCCCCAATGCTGGCGGGCATATTCGCCCGCCCAACGCCCCAGGGCCAGGGCGGCCTGGTAGTTATCCACCGCCACCAGCGCGTCTTCCACCTTAACCGACACCGACTCGGCGATGACCGGGATATTGCGCTTGCTGCCCAGGCTGCCCAGAAACAGCGGGTCGTATTTGGGGTTGAGGGCGGTGGTTACAACCACATCCACCCGCTCGACCAGGGGAGCCAGGCGCTGTTCGGGCGGTTGATTCTCGCTGGCGCGCAGCGAGGCCGCCCCGCCGTACGTGCGCTGCAGGCGTTTCTGCCGGTCGAGCTGCTCCAGGTCTCGGCGAATCGTCATCTCGGAAACCTGCAGCAGGTCGCTCAGTTCGGCCACGCTCAGAAAGCCGCGCTCATCGACCAGTTGGGAGATTTGTTCCAGGCGTTCTTTAGGCATAGCATTTTCCCGGCGCAAGATAAAACACACCCAAACATTAACATTATACCCCCGGAAATGTTTGAAGTCAATAATTTTTCGCGATAACTTGTTTGACTTCTACCATTAAAGCTTGACATTCGCATCAGAATGTGCTAATATGATAACGTGCGTCGCTTAACCCGCACAAGCAGCGGATCCTATGGCTTTGTTCAACGGATATAAGGAGAAGAACCCCATGACCAAGCGAATTACTAATCTGCTGACCATTTTGATGGTCCTGTCGATGATCCTGGGCGCGTGCACCGCGCCGCCGGCCGCGCCAGTTGCAACCGAAAAACCGGCTCAGCCAGCCGCCACCGAAGCGCCCGCCCAACCGGCGGCTACCGAGGCCCCGGCTCAACCGGCGGCTACCGAGGCCCCGGCTCAGCCGGCGGCCACGGAAGCCCCCGCTCAACCGGCAGCCAGCAAGGGCTACAAGATCGGCTTCCTGGCCGGCGTGCAAGACCCGTTCTACTTCACCATGCAGCGCGGCGCCGAACAGGCCATCCAGCGCTTCGGGGCCGAGCTGGTAGCCCAGATCCCCGATAACTGGAACGCTACCGTCCAGACCCCCATGCTCGACGCCATGGTGGCCCGCGGCGACCTGAACTTCCTGTTCCTGGCCCCGGTCGACAAGGAAGCCATGATCGCCCCGCTGCAAAAAGCCAGCGACACCGGCCTGCCGATCATCACCGTCGATACCTTCATCGGCGACGGCGATTACGTCAACGGCCCGGTCACCTTCCCGCTGTCCTTCATCGCCTCCGACAACAAGTTGGGCGGCGTGATCGCCTGCGAAGCCCTGGTGAGCGCCATCGGCGGCAAGGGCAAGATCTACATCCAGAACGTCAAGCCCGGCATCTCGTCCACCGACGCCCGCGAAGAAGGCTGCAAGGAAGCCATCGCCAACCACCCCGAAGTGACCCTGGTGGGCGTGGATTACAACGACGACGATCCCTCCAAGGCCCAGGCCCAGGTCGAAGCCATCCTGCAGAAGGAAGCCGACCTGGCTGGCATCTTCGGCACCAACGTGTTCTCCGCCCAGGGCGCCGGGCAGGTAGTTGCCAACAAGGGCCTGAGCGGCAAGGTCAAAGTCGTGGCCTTCGACGCCACCGAGACCGCCATCGAGATGCTCAAGGCCAACACGGTCGATATGGTCATCGCCCAGAAGCCCGGCGACATGGGCTACCTGGCGGTGATGATGGCGATGGCCTACCTGAACGGTGTGACCAGCGCCCCCAAGCACATCCCCACTGGCTACCAGGTCATCACCCGCGACAACATGAACGACCCGGCCGTCCAGAAGTTCTTCTACACCGCCGAGATCGGTACAATTGAACGCATGACCGCCGGGCGCAAGATCGGCTTCCTGGCCGGCGTGCAAGACCCGTTCTACTTCACCATGCAGCGC
>CAYQDU010000071.1:11364-19485 GCA_964416275.1 uncultured Anaerolinea sp.
GGTCATCACCCGCGACAACATGAACGACCCGGCCGTCCAGAAGTTCTTCTACACCAAATAGTTTCTCCTCTTTAGCAGCCTTTGGCTGCGCCCTGGGGTCGCCTCATTCACCTGAGGCGGCCCCAGGGTCAGTAAGATGGTAGAATGGCGTTATTCACATCGTGAGTTTTTGCAGCCATTATCCTTATTTTCCTGACCTGACGCCATTCGAGATCGGTTGAATCCGAGGATCGTGGAGATGTTATGACCACAGAAGCCAAACCCAACGCCCCCGAAAAAGCGCCGGCCCTGGCAGAAGACCGCCAAAAGCGCAACCAGCGCGAAAACCTGGAGCTGATCCGCCAGGCCTGGCCGTGGGTATTTTTTATCATCCTGGTGATCCTGTTCAGCATCGCTTCCAAGCAGATGAACAACGTGGATTTCATCAGCTACCGCAGCGTGCAGGGCATCCTGGAATATGCTACTCAAATCCTGCTGATCGCCCTGGCCGAGACGTTCGTCATCATCACCGCCGGGATCGATCTATCGGTGGGCTGGACGGTGGGCTTCTCGTCGGTGATCGCAGCCGAGGTGATGCAGCGCCTGCACGCCGCCGGCCAGCCGCCCCTGGTGACGGTTGGGGTGGGGATGCTGGCGGGCATTTTGATTGCAGCCGCGCCGGGGCTGGCAAACGGCCTGCTGATCTCGCGGGTCAAAGTGCCATCCTTCATCGCCACACTGGGCATGGGGATTCTGGTGGAGGGCATCGCCTTGCTGGAAAGCGGCGGCTACCCGGTAGCCAAGCAGCCGCCCTACCTCGGGCAGTTGGGCAACGGCTACATCGTGCGCTATTGGCCGGGCCATGGCCTGTATTTTTTCACCATGCCGGCCGAGGCCACCACTGCCGACATGCCCAACATCATCCCCATCCTGCCCAACATCGTGCTGGTGGCGATCCTGGTCACGTTTATCTGCTGGTTCCTGCTGGCTAAGACTCAATTCGGCCAACATCTATATGCCATCGGCGGCAACTTCGAGGCCGCCGTGCGGGCCGGCATCCCCACCGGGCGCACCCTGGTCAAGACCTATATTCTGGCCTCGATTCTGGCGGGCATCGCCGGGGTGATCTGGGCCGCCCGCTTCACCAGCGGGGCCTACAACGCCGGCGAAACCACCCAGATGATGGGCATCGCCGCGGTGGTGATCGGGGGGGCCAGCCTGTTCGGCGGCGAAGGCAGCATTGTCGGCACGATCATCGGTTCGCTGATTATCGCCACGATCCAATATGGGCTGGTGCTGCTGGGCGTTGTCCCCTTCTGGCAGTACGTTGCCATCGGCGTGGTGCTGGTGCTGGCGGTGGTGGTCGATCAGTTTGGCCGCAAGCTAGGCAAGTAGGAGGCGAACCATGGATGCCTTACTGAGCGCAAAAAACCTGACCAAACGCTTCGGCGGCCTGACGGCGGTCAATGGTGTCAGCCTGGACGTGTTCCCCGGCGAGGTGATCGGCCTGGTGGGCGACAACGGAGCGGGCAAGTCTACTTTCATCAAGATGATTTCCGGGGTCTACCAGCCCAACGAGGGCGAGATCATCTTCCAGGGCCAACCGGTGACGTTCGCCGGGCCGCGCGAAGCCCGCGACCGGGGTATCGAGACCATCTACCAGGACCTGGCCCTGGCCGAAAACCTGGATGCCGCCTCCAATATCTTCCTGGGCCGCGAGATCAAGCGCCGCTACCTGGGCGGGCTGGTGAAGACCCTCGACCGGGGCAAGATGCGCGACGAATCGGCCCAAATCCTCGACCGATTGGATATCCGCATCCCCTCTCTGGGCCAGCAAATCCGCAATCTTTCCGGCGGGCAGCGCCAGGCGGTAGCCATTGCCCGGACAATTTACTGGAACGCCCGGCTGGTCATCATGGACGAGCCGACGGCCGCCCTGGGCGTGGCCGAGCAGCGCAAGGTGCTGCGCCTGGTGCGCACCCTGTCGGACCAGAATGTGCCAGTAATTCTAATCAGCCATAACATGCAGGATGTATTTGCCGTTTCCGACCGGATCATCGTCATGCGCCGCGGGCGCAAGGTGGGCGAACTGATCGCCGCCAAGACCACCCCCGACGAGGTGGTGAGCCTGATGGTAGGCGCTGAAGCGGTGCATGAGATGGGCGTCATCCCCCGCGGCCTGGAAAACAGCGAAGAAAGCTAACCCATGAAACGCTCCCAGATCAACACCATCATGCGCCAGGCAGACGAATTTCTGCGCCAGCAGAACTTTCACCTGCCCCCATTTGCCTATTGGACGCTGGACGACTGGCGCGCCAAAGGCCCGGAAGTACGCCAGATTGTCGAAAACCGCCTGGGGTGGGACATCACCGACTTCGGGCGCGGCGATTACGCCCGCTACGGGCTGTTCCTGTTTACCCTGCGCAACGGCAGTCCGGCCAACTGGAAGACCCTCACCGGCAAGCTGTACGCCGAGAAGGTGCTGCTTGCCGACCAGGGCCAGGAAACCCCGCTGCACTTCCACTGGTCGAAAATGGAAGACATCATCAACCGGGGCAACACCGGGCGCTTGATGATCCAGTTGTTCAATTCAACCGACAACGAGCAGGTGGATGAAACCGACGAGGTGACGGTGTGGCTGGACGGCGTGGAGCGCCGCCTGGCGGCTGGAACCACCCTCAGCCTTGGCCCCGGCGAGAGCATCAGCCTGCCGCAGTACTGCTATCACCGCTTCTGGGCCGAAGGCGGCCGGGCGCTGATCGGCGAAGTCTCGATGGTTAACGACGACGACCACGATAACCGCTTTGCCCATCCGATGGCCCGCTTCGCCGAGATCGAAGAAGACGAGCCGCCTCTATATCTACTATGCAGCGACTACCCGCGCTATGCAGGCCATCTGCTGGAGCCAGGCCAGCCATGAGCCTGGGACGCGCCATCGTGGCCGGGCATATCTGCCTGGACATCATCCCCCGGTTCGATCCACGCCACGCGTTCGATTTCAAGACTCATTTTCAGCCCGGCAGCCTGAACAAGGTTGGGCCGGCGATTTTTTCCACCGGCGGGGTGGTGTCCAATACTGGGCTAACCCTGCACAGGTTGGGCATTCCCACCCGGCTGATTGCCCGGATTGGGGTCGATCCGTTTGGGCAGACCGTGCGCAGCCTGGTGGCCGGGTTCGACCCGGCCCTGACCGAGGGGCTGGCCGTGGTTCCGGGGGCGGTCACATCCTATTCCGTCATCATCAGCCCGCCGGGGGTAGACCGGCTGTTCATTCACTGCCCCGGCGCAAACGATGAATTCAGCGCAGCCGATGTAACCGACGAGGCCCTGGCCCAGGCAGACCTGTTCCACTTTGGCTATCCGCCGGTAATGCGCCGCATGTACCAGGACGGTGGAGCCGAGCTGGCCCGCCTGTTTCAGCGCGCCAAAGCCGCCGGGGTCACCACCTCGCTCGACCTGTGCATGCCCGACCCGGCCAGCGAATCGGCCCAGATCGATTGGATGGCTATCCTTGAAGCCGCGCTGCCCGCGGTGGATGTGTTCACCCCCAGCCTGGACGAACTGCTGTTTATGCTCGACCGCCCGACCTACCAGCTCGTCCAAACCGCCGGACAGCGGGCGGTTCTGCAAGCCCAGCCCGACCTGCCGGTTCGCCTGGGCCGGCGCTTGCTGGACATGGGCGCCCGGATCGTGCTGATAAAACTGGGCGACTGCGGCGCGTATCTCTGCACGGCCAACCCGGCCGCTCTGCGCCAGGCCGGGCGGGCCGCGCCGCCGGATCGGGCGGCCTGGGCCGAGCGCGAGCTGTGGTCGCCCTGCTTCCAGGTGCAGGTGGTAGGCGCCACCGGTTCCGGCGACGCGACGGTGGCCGGACTGCTGAGCGCCCTGCTGCGCCAGCTTTCGCCAGAGGCCGCCCTGACCGCCGCCGTGGCCGTAGGGGCCTGCAACGTGGAGGCCGCCGACGCTTTGAGCGGGGTCAAAGATTGGGACGCCACCCAGCAGCGCATCGCCGCCGGCTGGCCGCGCCGCCGCCCCTTCAGCCATGAACTGCCCGGCTGGCGCTGGCAGGAGGCCGGCCAGCTCTGGCTGGGGCCGCAAGACGCCGCCCCGGCCGCCTCAAACGCGGCCTTCCCGCGGAGCCAACCGCAGCCCCTGGCGCACGCCCGACCTGAAGAGCGCCGCCCGCAATTTATCATCAACAGCGTGGCCCCCATCCGGGTGTGCGACCTGGGCGGCTGGACCGACACCTGGTTTGCCGGGCATGGCAAAATCTTCAACATCGGCGTCTATCCGTATGCCGAGGTGCAGCTCAAAGTCTTTGCCGATGCCGACCAGGATGAGCGCATCATTATCAACGCCGAGAACTATGGCGAGCGCTACGTGGTCGTCCCTGAGAAACGCTGGGATAAGCACCCCCTGCTGGAAGCCTCGATTGCTTACATGAAAATCCCGGCTCACCTGTCGTTTGAAGTCAGCCTGTATTCGGAAGCGCCGGGCGGAGCTTCCACCGGCACTTCGGCCGCGGTGACGGTAGCCTTGATCGGCGCGCTCGACAGCCTGACCCCTGGCCGCCTGACCCCGCACGAAGCAGCTCTGGCCGCTCAACGGGTAGAGACCGAGATGCTCGGCGGACAGTGCGGCATTCAAGACCAGATCGCCTCGGCCTACGGCGGCGTCAACTACATCGAGATGTTCAATTATCCCTACGCTAGCGTCTCGCAGCTTCAGATACCCAATACGATCTGGTGGGAACTGGAGCGCCGCCTGGCCCTGATTTACCTGGGCAAATCGCACCGCTCTTCCGACGTGCACGAGATGGTCATCCGCGGGCTGGAAAACGCCGGGCCAGATTGCCAGCAGTTGGCCGATCTGCGCCTGACGGCCCCCAAAGCCCGCGACGCCCTGTTCGCCGGCGATTTCAACGCCTTGGGGGCAGCCATGCGCGAGAACACCGCCGCCCAAAGCCGCCTGCACCCGGCCCTGGTCAGCCCAGAGGCCCAACGGGTGATCGAGATCGCCCAGGAACACGGGGCCTTGGGCTGGAAAGTCAACGGCGCCGGCGGCGATGGCGGCTCGGTGACGATCTTGAGCAACGATGTCTCTCAGGTCAAGCGGGCCATGCTCCGTGAGATCGAGCAAGAGAACGCCCTGTTCAAACATATTCCCCTGTACCTGAGCCGCTACGGCCTGCGGGTCTGGAAGCAAGAATGTATTTAGGCTCTTCCGCCGAAGGCGGAAATTTCTCTCTATTTTGGGGAAAATGTGCAGCAGGGTACCACCCCGATCAACCGTGAAGCAGGTATGGCGCTCTCTGAGCGACTTCAATAAGAGATGCTCCGTGGATTTTGTCGCGCTTCGTGCGACAAAATCCACGGAGCATCTTCCCAGGCGAAAGTATCTGGTGGGCGACCGCCCACCAGATACTTTCGCTTAACGAAAAGCATCCAGCACCGGACGAATGACCAGATCGGCGGCGATCTGGCCCATCCGCTCCGGCGGATAGGGCATATCATGATCCAACCACCAGCGGATCAGCATGACCAGAGCCGACATCAGGTGGTTGGCGGCTACTTCCACCGGCACGCGCGGGTTTCTGGCCGGGTCTAACAGCGGGACAGCCTCTTCCAACCCAATCTGTTCCAATGGGCGCAGCAGGGCCATCATGTCGGTGCTGTTAAGCAGCACCCGGCACAGGGTGGCATTTTCCTGAACGTAAGCAAAGATGATCGCGCTGATATGCTCCGGGTCGGTGACGATCGTGACCGGCTCCAACATCTGGATCAGGTCATCCTTCATGGCTTGCAGCATATCGGCCAGCAGGCTGTCTTTATCCGGATAATGGCGAAAAAAAGTGGCGTAGCCCACATCTGCGCGCTCGGTGATGTCACGGATCGTCACGGCATCGTAGCCACGTTCCAACGTCAGCCCGGCCAGAGCCTCTTGCAATAGTTTATGCGTGCGTTTCACCCGCCGGTCAATCTTTTCGATTGCGCTCTCCTACCGGGCCAGGCGCCGGCTCGCTCGATTGGCATTCACCACCTTGCAAAAGCATTCATTAACCGAACTGTTAAGTGTTTATCATCCGCCAGAATTCGCTTCATGGTATACTCATACTCGGATAATGTGATATAGAGTATATCATAATATACAGTCTATTTCAAAACCAATCGGGGACGAAAACTTGCTCGACAATAATCTTTGCAATTTACAGGAAACGCCAACGTTTGTGGCAGCAGAACCGGAGCGCTCGACCCCGCTGATTGAAATCCACGGCCTGTTCAAGAGCTACGCCACCCCGGCCGGACCAGCCCCGGCCCTGCGCGGGGTAGATTTGTCGATCTGGCCGGGCGAATTTCTGGCCGTCACCGGCAAATCAGGAGCCGGAAAATCGACCCTGGTGAACGTCCTCACCGGCATTGACCAGGCCGATGAAGGACAGATCTTCGTCTCGGGTAAACCCATTCCCCAGAACGGCGACGCCCTGACCCGCTGGCGCGGCCTGACCCTGGGCGTGGTCTTTCAATTCTTCCAACTTTTGCCGTCCATCAGCCTGCTCAAAAACGTGATGATCCCCATGGAATTCTGCGGGCGCTACACCCCCCGCCAGCGCCGCGAGCGGGCGGCTTTGCTGCTGGAGCAGGTGGGCCTGGCCGGGCATACCCACAAGCGCCCATCCGAAATTTCCGGCGGACAGCAGCAGCGGGTAGCGATTGCCCGCGCCCTGGCGAACGACCCGCCCATCCTGGTAGCCGACGAACCGACCGGCAACCTGGACTCCCGCACCACCGGCGAAATCCTGGATCTATTCGCCGGGCTGCGCGAACAGGGCAAGACCCTGTTGGTCGTCACCCACGACGCCGGCGTGGCCTCCCGCGCCAGCCGTCAGGCCCACATCGCAGACGGCGTGATTGCAGACCCAGGCAAGACCCCCGGAGGCCAACCATGCTGAGCCTGAGCGCCCGCCTGGAAAAAATCTTGCGCGATATCTGGGATAACAAAAACCGCTCGCTGCTGGTGATCTTCACTCTGGCGATTGGCATCGCGGCAGTGGGGTTGATCAACAACAGCGTGCGCATGCTGAAGCGGGATATCTTCGGCCAATATGCCGAGCGCGTCCCGGCCCACGTCAATCTATACGTTTCGCCTTTCCCGAAGGAACTGGCAACCGCAGTGAGCGGGATGCGCGAAGTAGCCCTGGCCCAGGCCCGGCGCGAGCTGAGCGCTTTCGTCATTACCCCGCGAGGCGAGCGCAAAACGCTCGACCTGTTCGCCAGCCCCGACTTTACCCAACAGCGCATCTTCCGCCTGAACGTGGACCAGGGGCCGGCCAACCCTGGCCTGCGCGGCATCCTGATCGAACGCAACAGCGCCCAAAAGCTGGGCCTGCAGGTGGGCGACACGCTCACCATCGAAATGTTGAGCGGCAACCACTATCCTGTCCATGTGGATGGCATCGTTCACGATATGTCGGGGCCGCCCTACTCGCTCAACGCCGAGGTGGACGGCTACGTCTCGATGGCGACCCTGGAATGGCTGGGCGAACAGCCTACCTACAACCAGATCAACGTGGTGGTGGCCGACAACCCCACCGACCGCGACCAGGTGATGAAAGTGGCCGGGCTGATCCGCGACCGGGTGATCGAACCCGCCGGCTACCGGGTGGGGGCTATCCAGGTCTACGGCGACCCCGACCCCGGCGATTTCTGGGCCCGCCGCCCCATCGACGGCGTGCTGCTGGTGCTGCAAATCATGAGCCTGCTGGCGGTAATCCTATGCGGCGGGCTGGTGGTCAACACCATCTCGGCGGTGCTGGTGCAGCAAATTCGCCAGATGGGCATCATGCGCTCGGTGGGAGCTACCCGGCGCCAGGTGGTTGCGATCTACCTGGGCTACGTGTTGGTATTGAGCATCGTGGCCCTGCTGATAGCCCTACCCCTGGGGCTGCTCGGCTCGTGGGGGCTGATGTGGGTCACGGCCAATTTTTTGAATTTCAATATTTCGGTCATCGACCTGCCGCCCAGCATCTGGCTGCTGCAATGCGGGCTGGGGATCATTATGCCGCTGAGCGTGGCCCTGGCCCCCATCTTAGGGGCGGCTGGGCTATCGGTCTACGAGGCGGTTTACCAATCGGCCGGCCGCCAC
>CAYQDU010000072.1:0-16098 GCA_964416275.1 uncultured Anaerolinea sp.
CGCACTGGCTGGTGGAAATCGGCCGGGATCTGGCCGCGCGGCCAGACCGCGCACATATCGGTAAAGGCTTTGTCCACCAGGTCGCCCAGGTAGCCAGGGTCGGGAGCGGCGGTAAAGAACGGCGCATCCTCGGCGCACACCACCGACATGCGCATCCCGGGGCTGATCGCCTCGCCCAGGTTGGTCTCGGTCGAGAGGGTCAGGGCGGCGAAACGCTGGAAATCGTTTTGGGTGTACGCGGTGTGAATCAAGAGCGGCAGCAGGGCGGCCGTCTCGGCCGTGTAGCTCATCTGGTGGACGGTGTTGACAAAGCGGGCGCGCCCGAAGGTGGTGGTGGTCGGCTGGCCGGTGATGGGATGATCGAGCGCAACCTCCACCGGTTGGGTTTCCAGCCGGTCGAGCAGGCCCTGGAATTCGGCCGGCAGGTTGGGGAAGGCGTTGTGACAGGCCGGGTCGGCGGCGCAGCGGTCGAAAAGCTGGTCGAGGGCCTGCTGGGCGATGGCGGCCGACCCGTCGCCCAGGGTCCAATCCGGCGGGGCCACCCCGTCGAGGATCACGCTGCGGGTGTGGTCGGGATGCTGGCGCAGATAGGCCAGGGCGGCCCGCGTGCCGTACGACGCCCCGTACAGGTTGATCTGGTCATAACCCAGGGCGGCCCGCACCGCGTCCAGGTCGTCCATGGCGATGGCGGTGGTGTAGAAGCGCGGGTCGGCGTCCAGGCTTTGCAGGCACTGCTTGAGCAGGCCCTGTTCGGCGGCCGAGTCTTCGCTATCGGTGTTGTCGGCCTGCGGGCCGAAATCGCAGGTCAGCGGGTGCGACTTACCCGTGCCGCGCTGATCGACCAGCACAATAGCCCGCTTCTGGTTGACCTTTTCGAAGGCGGCCGAAACCAGCGGGTAGGATTTGGCCGCCGATTCGCCCGGCCCGCCGGGGATGAAGAACAGCGGGTCGGGGGCCGGGTTGCGGCTGACGGCCGGGATGACGATCACGCTCAGCTCGATCTGGCGGCCGGTTCCGGCGGCCCGGTCTTCGTACACCCGCAGCGCGCCGCACTGCGGCTCGCCGCGCATGGGCAGGTTGGGGATCGTCTCGGCGCATTCGCCCAACACCAGCCCGCCAGCGGGCGTACCGCTGGTCGGTGGGGTCGGGCTGCCGGTTGCGCCGGCGCAGCCCGAGAGGGTCAGCGCCAGGCAGCAGAAGAAGAGGTGGAATATTTTGCGCATAGCTTAATGATTGTTTGTGTAAACGGTTGTGATGTGCGCCAGTTTCCGGCGCTGCAACCTATGATTATACATGCCGCCGAATGTTTCCGGCCTATCCACTCGGCCAGTTTACCCCTTCAGCGCCTGGTCTTCTCGGCCGGGTCAGGCGGCGACGGGGTGTTCCACAGGCCCAGCTGGCGGGCGGTTGGGCGCGCCGGGTCATTGGGCTGCGCCAACCCGCTCACGCCCACCCCCAGCAGGCGCACCGCCTTGCCCGGCTGCCAGACTCGCTCGAAAAGCCGGGTCGCAGCGGCGTAGATCGCCTCAGCCTGGTCGGTGGGGGTGGGCAGGGTGGCCTGGCGGGTCAGGGTGGTGAAGTCGGGCCAGCGCAGCTTGAGCTTGACGGTTGTCCCGGCGTAGCCATCGGCGCGCAGGCGCTCTTCCACGCCCTGGCACAGTTCGTGCAAGGTCTGGCGCAGGCGGGCCTCGTTCCGCTCGTCGCGGCTGAAGGTGACTTCCTGGCTGGCCGAGCGCGGCTCGTGGAAGGTCACCACCGGGCTGTCATCGAGGCCGCGGGCGTGCTGGGCCAGGTCGCGCCCGTTCTTGCCGAAGCGTTGGGCCAGGGCCGCTTCGGGCTGTTGGGCCAGGTCGCCAATGGTCTGCACGCCCAGCTCGGCCAGGCGGGCGGCGGTCTTGGGGCCCACGCCCCACAGGCGCAGCACGGGCAGCGGGGCCAGGAAAGCGGCTTCCTCGCCTGGCGGAACCACCGTGATGGCGCAGGGCGGCTGCTCGCTGCGGGCCAGGCTCTTGCCGTGGTCGTTGGCGATCTTGGCCGTCAGCTTGTTGCTGGCTACGCCCAGCGAGCAGGGCAGGCTCAGTTCCTGGCGGATGACGGCCTGAAGCTGGCGGGCCAGGTCTTCGGCCGCTTCGGGGCGCTCGCTCACATCTAGAAACGCTTCGTCAATCGAAATCTGCTCCACCAGCGGCGTCAGGCGGCGCAGGCGCTCCATCACCTGCTGCGAGACGGCCGCATAGGCCGCGTGGCGGCTGGGGACAACGCGCAGCCCCGGACACTGGCGCAGCGCCTGGCTCATCGGCATAGCCGAGTGGACGCCCTTCCGGCGGGCGGCGTACGAGCAAGACGCCACCACCCCGCGCTCGCCGGGCTGCCCGCCCACCGCAAACGGCGCGCCAGCCAGGGTTGGGTCGCGCAGTTCTTCTACTGCGCAAAAGAACGCGTCAAGGTCGAGGTGGAGAATTTTGCGCATGAGCAGACCCCGAACGACCAGCCGCGCCCCGCAGACCGCCGTTGTCGGTCGTCTGGGGGCGGTCGTCTGGCGTCTATTCCGCGTCCGCCATGCCCTGCACGGCTATCCGGCCGGGGCGATCCAGTTCGCCGGCGATCTTGACCGCCCCGGGCAGGAAGGTTTGCAGGATGGCGGCGTTGGTCAGCAGGTGTTCGGTGACGCGCGGGGTGGTTAGCTCGGAGGGGCCGTTCGCCAGGCACAGCGGCAGCAGCAGTTGATCGGCCAGGAACGGGTCGATGGCGGCCTGGGTCTCGAAGAAGGCCAGCAGGCTGTCGATGGCTTCGTCGGCCACCCGCTCGGCCGGTTTGCCTGGCTCGCCCACCGCGGTATAGCAGGCCCGCCCGCTCTCGAATTCGGCCAGGAGCATGAAGAACGCCCCCTTGGAGGGCGCATTTTCTTCTACCACCTTGATGTGCAGTTCGGGCGTGGCGTCCCACGGGATGGATTTGTTCAGGCGCTGCACGGCCTGGCGCTTCATGCGCTCGGCAATCCCATGATCCAGGTTCGCCACCCCGGCCAGGCCGCGCACGCGCAGCAGTTGGCCGCGCTCTGTCAGATGCAGCGGCCTGATCCGCCCGGCCGGGCGGATGGTCGCGTTGATGCGCCCGCCGCCCTGCGGGTAGAACCCGGCCTGGTCGAGATCGGCCTGGGCGTCGTACCCGGCGGCGTGCATCACCGGCAGCCAGTGTTGATCCAGGTAGTCGAAGGTGGGGCTCCAGAAGACGTGCGTGCCGCCGCTGATGCTCAGGCTGGAAGCCGCCCCGGCCCGGCTGAGGGGCAGAAAGACGGTTTGCAGCACCAGGCTGGCCGCCCCGGCGGTGCCGATGTCGAAGCGGTAGCGCCCGGAATGCACCTCGTTGGGCCGGAAGCTGAGCGATTGCGAGTTCAGCGCCGCGCCCACGACGTGGGCCTTGCTGACTGCCGCGGCCGCGTCGACGGCTTTCAGGTGCTGGGCCATCAGCCCCGGCTTGGAGCGGTTGGCGCGGATGTTATACAGGTGGATCGGTTTCCCGGTCAGGATCGACAGCGCCAGCGAGCTGCGCAGCACCTGCCCGCCCCCCTCGCCCTGCGCGCCGTCGATTTCTATATGGTTGGCGTCGGAGATCATAGTGACAGGAATTGTACCTGTTTTTCGGTGTTTAAAAAAGGCAACTGTTCAAGCGCGCCCGTTGTCAGCCGGGCGCTAAGCGCCGCCCCCTGGCCGGCAGCCCGCCGCTCAACCGCGGCGGGTGCGGCAGGCAAGCTTCGCTCGCCTGAAACAATGTGGCTCTTGCGCCAAAGGCGGGAATTTTTTTTCTATATTTTGAGGAAAATGGGTGCGGTCGCCTTCACCCCAGGTCAGCGGCCCGAGCGAAGCTGCTTCAGCTCCTGCGGGGTCAGCTCGGCCCACTGGCCGGGCTGCAGACCCGCCAGCGACAGGCTGCCGATGGCGTAGCGCACCAGGCGCAGGGTGGGGTAGCCCACCGCGGCGGTCATGCGGCGCACCTGGTGTTTTTTGCCTTCATACAGCACAATCTTGAGCCAGGTGGTGGGGTGATAAGCCCGCACCGGGACGGGACGGGGCGGCAGGTCGGGCGGGGCGATGATCTCGGCCCCGGCCAGGCGGGTTTGCAGCCCCGGCACGACGATCTCCTGGCGCAGCGCCTCCACCGCCTCCGGCGTGACCACGCCTTCGACCTGGGCATAGTAGGTCTTGGGATGCTCGAAGCGCGGATCGGTCAGGCGGCGGATCAAGGCCCCGTCGTCGGTCAGCAGCAGCAGGCCCTCGCTGCGATAGTCCAGCCGCCCGGCGGCGTAGACGCCGGGCGGCGGCGCGATCTCTTTCAGCGTGCGCCGCCCGGCTTCGTCGGTGAACTGGCTCAAGACTTCGTAGGGCTTGAACAGCCGCAGATAGCGCATGGCAAAGACAAAGCCGGGCGGCGGAAGGGGCCGGCGGCGCGCTAGCGCCGGCCGGCCAGCGTCATGAACACTTCTTCGGGGGTCAGCGGGAAGTGATCGAACCACACGCCGGTGGCGTCGTACACCGCCGCCGTGACGGCCGGGGCCAGGCACATGTTCATCACCTCGCCCAGGCCGCGCGCCCCCCACGGGCCGCGCGGGTCGGGAATTTCCATCACCATCAGGTTCATCTCCTGCGGGATGTCCAGCACGGTCGGCACCAGGTAGGTGGACAGGTTGGGCGTCAGCACCCGCCCGTCTTTTTCGACGAAGTTTTCCATCACCGCATAGCCCACCGACTGCACCAGCCCGCCCTGGATCTGCCCGATCACCTGCTGCGGGTTGATGGCTTTGCCTACGTCGATGGCGCAGTGGATTTTCTCGATCCGCACCAGCCCGGTTTCCAGGTCCACCACCACTTCGGCGGCCTGGGCGGTGTAGGCGTAGGCCACGTTGGGGTCGCACTGGCCGGTTTCCGGGTCGGGGGCGGTGGTCTGGTGCGGCCAGTAGGTGTGTTCCAGGTGCACCGGGCGTTCTTCGTTGGCCCAGCTTTGCAGGGCTTTCTCGGCGCCTTCTTGGATGGCGTTGCCGATGAAGAAGGTCATCCGGGAGGCCGAAACCGAGCCGGAGTCTTTCACCTGGGCGGTATCGGTGGAGATCAGGTCGATTTTGTCCATCGGCAGGCCCAGGGCCTCGGCCGCCATCTGGGTGATGACGGTGTGCGCGCCCATGCCCACCTCGCTGGCTCCGTGGCGGATGACCGCCCGCTCGACCTCGGCCCCGCCGTACAGGTCGATGCCGATGGTGCAGCTTTCGGGGTAGCCATACGAGAAGCCCACGTTTTTGTGGGCGCAGGCCAGCCCCAGCCCGCGCCGCAGGTGCGGTTTTTGCGGGTCGGTTTTGGCGAACGGGCGGGTCAGCCGCCAGCCGTCGCCGGTGACGCTCCAGCCGGCGCCTTCGGCGCAGGTCTGGGTGGCCTCGCGGATGGTCACGCCGGGCGGGTAGGGCGCGCCGGTGGTTTGCAGCGAGCCTTCGCGCGCCAGGTTGCGCATGCGCAGCTCCACCGGGTCCAGGCCCAGGGCGGCCGCCAGTTTGTTGACCATCTGCTCGGCGCAGTACACCGCCTGCGGGCCGCCGAAGCCGCGGAATGCGCCGCGCGGCACGTTGTTGGTGTAGACGTCGTAAGCGTCGACGCGCACGTTGGGGATTTCATACGGCCCCAGGGCGTTGATCACTGCGTTGCTGGTGACGATGCTGGTGGTGAACTTGTAGGCGCCGCCGTCGGCCAGCATTTTGACTTCCGCCGCCACGATTTTGCCGTCTTGGGTGGCCCCCCAGCGGGTGAAGATGCGGAAGGGATGGCGCTTGCAATGCCCCAGGATGGATTCTTCCCGGTTCCAGACCACTTTTACCGGGCGGGGTTTGCCCTGGCGCTGCAGCTTCAGCGCCGCCAGGGCCACGATGATCTGTACCGAGATGTCTTCGCGCCCGCCGAACGCGCCGCCGGTCATGGGGTAGATCACCCGCACCTGGTCTTCGGTCAGCCCCAGGGCGTGGGCGATCTGCTTGCGGTCTTTTACGCCCCACTGGCCGGTGGTCACCACCGCCAGGCGGCCTTCTTCATCGAAATAGGCCAGCCCGGCCTCGGTTTGCAGGTAGGCGTGTTCCTGGGCCGGGGTGTTTAGCACCGATTCGACGATCACATCGGCCTGGCGGAAACCGGCTTCCAGGTCGCCATTGTACAGCTTGTGATGCCCGAACACATTGCTGCCGATGTCGGGGTGCAGCAGCGGCGCGTCGGGCTGCATGGCTTCTTCCACGTCGCACACCGCGGGCAGATCTTCGTATTCGACTTCGATCAGGTCGCGGGCGGCGGCGGCAATCGCCTCGCTTTCGGCCACCACGGCCGCCACCCGGTCGCCCACAAAGCGCACTCGCTCGGTATAGGGCTTGGCGCTGGGGCCGCACAGCACGGGCTGGTCGTAGGTATAGTAGCCGAACTCGTTGCACGGCACGTCCTGGGCGGTCAAGACGGTCAGCACCCCCGGCACCCGCTCGGCTTGGGAGGTATCGACGCGTTTGACGATGGCGTGCGGGCGGTGAGCCATCAGCATTTTCAGATAGGCCTGGCCTGGCAGGCTCATGTCGGAGGCAAACACGGCTTCGCCTTTAACTTTGGCGAACGCATCTACCCTGGGTACAGATTGACCAATATATTTCATAGGGTTCACCCGATTGCTGGAAATTGGGAAGTTGTCAGACCATTCAATTATACTGCTTTTCCGCCGCAGGCGGAGAAGCAGCTATCGTTTGGATTTTGCGTGGCCGTAGTTCTCCACGCAACCGTGAAGAGCGTAACTGGCGAGCTTCGCTCGCCTGAAAAGATGTTTCGTAAGGGATTCTGTCGCACGGTACCACCCCATTTAACCGTGGTGTAGTCTATGGCGCTCTTACGAGCGCTCAAAAATGAGATATGTAGGGGGTTTTGTCGCACGAAGCGCGACAAAATCCCTTGAATCTCTCTTTTGGAGGGCGCTCGCAGAGCGCCATAGGCTACTTCACGTTTAACCGCCTCAGGCCGCCCTGGATGGGTCTTGATACTGCTCGGCCATGCGGATGCGCTTGCTGAGGGCGGGGTGCGAATAGAGCAGCAGTTCGATCCACGGTTCGGGCTCCACCTCGGCCAGGTTCTGGTTCGCCAGGCGGGTCATGGCGCTGGCAAAGGCTTGCGGCTTGCCGGTGGCCTGCAGGGCGTACTGGTCGGCGCGGCGCTCGCGCCAGCGCGAAAAGGCGTTGCTCAGCGGCATGGTCAGCAGGCCGTAGGCGCTCATCGCCAGCATCAGCACCGGCAGGGCGGCGATGTCGGCCGGGCCTTGAAAGCCCAGCCGGGCCGCGCCCCACTTCAGGCCCAGCGAAGCCAGGTACAGCCCCGCCAGGGTCAGCCCGGTCTGGACGGCGATGCCCAGCGGGATGTCTCGATGCACCTGGTGGCCCAATTCGTGGGCCAGCACGGTCTCGATCTCGTCGGTAGTGAAGTCGTTGAGCAGCGTGTCGCCCAGGATGATCCGCCGGGTGCGGCCCAGGCCGGCGAGGGCGGCGTTGGCCGCGCTGGTGCGGCGGCTCATATCGAAGGTGAACACACCCTGCACCTGGGTATTGGCCTGGCGGGCCAGGCGCATCAGGCGCTCGGCCAGGTCTTGATGCTCTGCGCCCAGCGGGGTGAACTTGTTGAACAGCGGCATCAGCGCCACCGGGGCCAGGCTGGATAGGAGCACCCCAAACACCAGGAAGATCGCCGCCGCCCACAGCCACCAGGTGTCGGGGAAGGCCCGCAGCACGGCGTAGACGATCTCCAGCAGCAGGCCGCCCAGCGCCCCGCTCAGGGCCAGCCCTTTCAATTGATCCCGCATCCAGCCGCCCGGCGTCTCGGTCGACAGGCCAAAACGGCGCGGCAGGCGGAACCCGCTGTGATAGCTCAGCGGCAGGTCGATCAGGTAGTACAGCCCGCCGAACACCAGGGCGTACAGGGCCACCAGCAGCCATTCACTGCTGGTCAGCCCCAGCAGGGCGGCCTTGAGCCGGTTCGACAGGTTCTCCCCGCCGAAGGGGATCAGCCAGGCCAGCCCGTAGACCAGCCCCAGGCCCAGGTCGGCCAGCATCCAGCGCCGGTTGAGGCGGGCGTAGGCTTTGGCCTGCCGCTGGCGCTCAGGGTCGAGCGATGAAGGTTTTTCCATAGCCATCCTATTCCGAATCCAAGAGCGCCTGGGCTTCTTCGTCGCTCATCTGGAGCAGCTTCAGCACCAGTTCGGCCATCTTTTCCAGGCGGGCGGGGTCTTCGGCCTGGGCGCGCAGGCGGGCGGCCAGCCCGGCCAGGGTGGGGGCCTCGAACAGGTCGCGCACCCGCAGGGCGCTGTCCAGCAGCTCGTTGATCTGCCCCACCAGGCGGATGGCCTTGAGCGAATGCCCGCCCAGGTCGAAGAAGTTGTCGTCTGGGCCGACGGTTTCGACTTCCAGCGTTTCCTGCCAGACCCCGGCCAGGGCCTGCTCCAGCGGGCCGGGCGGGGCCGGCGGCCGGCTGGCCCCAGCCGGGGCCGGGGCGTCTGGCGGCTGCCAGGCGTCCGGCCAGGGGTCGCTTTCGCCGGCCTCCAGGAAGGCCAGGTCATCTACCGCTGCATCGGGGTCGGCGGCGATGGCCGCCAGCAGGCGTTCGTAGTGGGCCAGGATACGCCCGGCCGATTCAGGCCGGTACAGGTCGTGGGCGTATTCCAGCTTCAAGTCCAGGGCGTGGGGGCTTTCTTCGCTCACGAACAGGGTCAGGTCGAACTTGGCGATCCCGAAATCCACCCGTTGCGGCGAGACCTCCAGCCCCGGCAGGCGCAGGCGGTGGAGCGAAGCCGGGTGCAGCACAAAGGCGGTCTGGAACAGCGGGTTGCGGCTCAGGTCGCGGCGCGGCTTGAGCGCCTCCACCAGCCGGTCGAGGGGCAGGTCGGCGTGTTCGAGCATCTCGGCCACCGCCTGGCCCGCCCGGCGCAGGGCCTGGCGGAACGAGGGCCGCCCGCCCAGGTCGCTGCGCAGCGGCAGCATGTTGAGGATGTACCCCACCAGGTTTTCCAATTCTGGGCGGGTGCGGTTGGTCACCGGCGTGCCGACCAGGAACTCGGCCTGCCCGGCGTAGCGATAGAGCAAGACCTGGAAGGCGGTCAGCAGGGTCGTGAACAGGCTGACGTGCTCGCTGCGCGCCAGGGCGCGCAGCGTCTCTACCGCCGGGCCTTTCACCCGCCGCTGGCTGAACGCCCCGGCGTAGCGCTGGACAGGCGGGCGGGCGAAGTCGGTGGGCAGGGCCAGGCTGTGCGGCGCGCCGCTCAGCTTGCGCGTCCAGTAGGCCAGCTGCCGTTCGGCGTCCCGGCTTTCCAGCCATGCCCACTGCCAGGCGGCGTAATCGGCGTAGCGGATGGGCAGATCGGGCAGGCCGGCGGGCGGCCCGCCGGTCTCCTCGCGGTACAGCGCCTCCAGCTCGCGGTACAGCGCCTCCTGCGCCCATTCGTCGGTGATGATGTGGTGCAGGTTGAGCAGCAGAGTCCAGTCCGCCTCATCCAGGCGGAACAGGCTGGCCCGCGCCAGGGGGCCGGTCTCCAGGTTGAAGGGCTGGCGGCCCAGGGTCAGCAGGCGCTGTTCCAGGGCGGCCGGGCGCCCGGCTGCGGGCTGGCTGCGCAGGTCTTCGACCTCCAGGGCCGGGGCCAGGGCCGGGTCGCTGAGCTGATAGGGCTGGTCGCCGCGCCTGTCCACCCGGCTGCACAGGCTGTCCTGGCGCAGGGCCAGGCGGCGCAAGGCCCGCGCCAGGGCGGCTTCGTCCAACTGGCCGTGCAGGGCGAACACCAGGGGGATGTTGTAGACCGGGTTGGGGCCTTCCAGTTGGTGCAGGAACCACAGGCGCTGCTGGGCGAAGGACAGCCGGGCCGGTTCATCTCCTGCCCGGCGCGGGATGGGCTGGCGGCGGGCCGGGGCGGGGGCGGGGGCGGCCTGGGGGCCAGCGAGGCCCGGCGCGGCGGCGCGCAGCGCCGCCGCCAGCCCGGCCACCGTGGGGGTCTGCAGCAGGGCCGCCAGCGGGGCGGCCACGCCCAACTGGCGCTCCACCTGGGCCAGCAGGCGCAGCGCCAGCAGCGAATGGCCGCCCAGGCTGTAGAAATCGTCCTCCACGCCCACCGGCTGCACGCCCAACGCCGCTTCCCACAGGCGGCACAGCCGCCGCTCCAGGTCGTCGCGCGGCGGCTGGTAGGCCGGGCCGCCGGGGCGGGCCTGGGCTGGTTCCGGCAGGCGGCTGCGGTCTAGCTTGCCGTTGGCGTTCAGCGGCAGGGCCTCCACGGCCAGCAGGGCGGCGGGCAGCATGTAATCGGGCAGGCGGGCCTGCAGCTGCTGGCGCAGCGCCTCCAGGACCGGCTGGGGGTCGCTCGCCGGGCCGCCCTCGGCCAGCGCCACATAGCCCACCAGCTGCCGGTCTTGCCCAGACTGGCGGGCAATCACCGCCGCCTGTTTCACCCGCTGGTCGGCCAGCAGGGCGGCTTCGATCTCGCCCAGCTCGATCCGGAAACCGCGCAGCTTGACCTGGAAATCGCGCCGCCCCAGGAACTCGATGTTGCCGTCGGCCCGCCAGCGGGCCTGGTCGCCGGTGCGGTACAGGCGGATGGTTTCGCCGCCCGGCGCGGCCGCCACGAACTTCTCGGCGGTCAGCTCTGGGCGGTTGAGGTAGCCCAGGGCCAGCCCGTCGCCGCCGGTCACCAGCTCGCCCGCCACGCCGATGGGAACCAGGCGCATCTGTTCGTCTACGATGTAGACGCAGGTGTTGGCGATTGGCGCGCCAATCGGGGCGCCAGGCTCCAGGGCTGGGAGGCTGGTCAGGTCGCAGGTGCAGGTGAAGGTGGTATTCTCGGTTGGGCCGTAGCCGTTGATGATGCGGCACCCTCCGGCCGCCTGGCGCGCTTTCTGCACGTGGGCCGGCGAGAGGGCGTCGCCCCCGGCCAATAACTGGCGCAGCAGGGGAATGATCTCCGGGCGCAGATCCACCATCTGGTGGAACAGCCCGGCGGTCAACCACAGGGTGGTCACGCCATAGGCCCGGATGACCTGTTCCAGCTCGCGGTAGGTGAGCTGGCCCGGCGGGGCGACCACCAGCCGCCCGCCGTTGAGCAGCGGCCCCCAAATCTCGAAGGTCGAGGCGTCAAAGGCCACCGGCGCGTATTGCAGCCCGGTCTCGTCGGGGCCGAGATGGACGAAGGGGTTGTTCTTGACCAGGCGGGCCACGGCCCGCTGCGGCACGGCCACGCCCTTGGGCTGCCCGGTCGAGCCGGATGTGTAGATCACATAGGCCAGATTTTCTGGCCCGGCCCGGTTTTGCAGCCCGGAATCTTCCGGCCCGGAAGATTCCGGCCCGGAAGATTCCGGCTCCTGATCCAGGCAGATCACCTGGCGGCCCGCGCCGGGCAGGCTTTCCCGGCGGGCGGTTTCGGTGATCACCGTCTGCACCCCGGCGTCTTCGAACATGAAGCGCAGCCGGTCGGGCGGGTAGGAGGCGTCCAGGGGCAGGTAGGCCCCGCCGGCCTTGAGGATGCCCAGCAGGGCCACGATGGTCTCGATTGAGCGTTCCAGGCTGACCCCCACCAGGGCGTCTGGCCCTACCCCCAGGGCCTGCAGGCGCCGGGCCAGGCGGTTGGCGCGCCGGTCCAGCTCGGCGTAGGTCAGGCGGCGGCCGGGGCGGCCGTCCAGTTCGGCCTGCTCGACCGCCACGGCCTGCGGGGCCTGGGCGGCCTGCTGCTCGAACAGGCTTGCCAGGGTGGCCTGGCGCGGGTAGGGGCGGCGCGGGTTGCCCCAGGTCTCCAACTGCTGCCGCTCGGCGGGCGATAGCAGGTCGATTTCAGCCAGCGGGCGGTCGGGGTCGGCCAGCAGGGCGTCCAGCAGGGCCAGGTAATGTTCGATCATACGCTGGATGGCGGCCCGCTCGAACAGGTCGCTGTCGTATTCCCAGACCATAATCATGGCCCGGCTTTCGACCGCGGCTCCTGCGCCGCGCATCTGATCGGCCTGGGGGATGACCACCACATTCAGGTCGAATTTGGCGGCCTGGTTCTGGCGATATTCCAGCCGCCCGCTGGCCCCCGGCAGCTCCAGGGGCGGGATGGGCGAATCGTGGAAGCTGAACAGCACCTGGAAATAAGGATTGTAGCCCAGGCTGCGGCGCGGCTGCAAGCTCTCGACCAGCTTATCGAACGGTAGATCCTGGTGATCGTAGGCTTCCAGCACGGCCTGGCGCACCCGGCCGAACAACTGGCGGCCAGTCAGGGGGCCGTCTGGCCCGTTGGATAGATCGACGCGCAGCGCCACGGTGTTGACGATCATCCCAATCAACTTCTCGGCTTCGGGGCTGCGGCGGTTGGCAAAACCCGAACCGATCAGGATGTCTTCCAGCCCGGTGTATCGCTGCATCAGGGCGTCGAAAGCAGCCAGCAGGGTCATGAAGGGCGTCAGTCCGTCCGACTGAGCCAGGGCGCGGGCGGCATCGTACATCCGATCGGGCAGGCTGATCTGGATCGATGCGCCGCGGTAGCTTTTCAGGCGCGGCCGGGGCCGGTCGGTGGGCAGTTCCAGCATGGGCGGATCGCCGCCCAGGCGGGTGCGCCAATAGGCTAACTGCTGTTCGAAGAGGGGGCCTTGCATGGCCTGGCGCTGCCAGGCGGCGTAATCGGCAAACTGCACCGCCAGCTCCGGCAGGCCGTGCGGCTCGCCCCGGCTGAGAGCGGTGTAGATGGCCTGGAATTCGGCCATCAGCACCCCGAACGACCAGCCGTCATGCACCAGGTGATGCTCGCGGTGCACCAGGGCGTATTCGTCGTCGGCCAGCCAGAGCAGGTCCCAGCGGATGAGCGGCAGTTGGGTGATGTCGAAGCGCTGCTCGAAGGCCTGGGCCAGCCAGGCTTCCACCTCGGCCGCCCGGCGCTCTGGCGGCTGGGCGCGCAAGTCGATCAGCGCCACGCGGGCGATCTCGTCTGCCGCCGCGGGCGGGTGGATGCGCTGCACGGGCTGTCCGTCGACCGCCGGGAAGGTGGTGCGGAAGATCTCGTGGCGGCGGATGATCTCGCTCAGGGCCTGCTCCACCCGACCCAAGTCCACCTGTCCGTGCAGGCGGGCCAGGATTTGATAGTTGTAGGCCAGGGCATCGGGGGCTAATTGCAGCAGATACCAGACCGCCTCCTGGGCGTAGCTGAGGGGAATCTCGCCGGCGCGCGAGACGGGTGTGATCGGCGTCCAGCGCACGGGCGCGCCGGCCTGGCGCTCCGCCAGGGCCTGGGCCAGCAGGCGGGCCATGTGGGCCACAGTGGGCGTCTCGAAAGCGTTGAAAATGGGCAGATCGACTTCGTAGCGCTCCCAGACGCGGGCCAGGATGCGGGCAAAAGCCAGCGAATGCCCGCCCAGGTCGAAGAAATTATCGTTCCGGCCCACCTGGGGTTGGCGCAGCACTTCGGCCCAGATTTTTGCCAGGGTGGCCTCTTCGGGGCTGGCCGGGGCGGCCGATTGGCCGGCAGAAAGGGGAGCCGGGAAGTGGGCCGGCAGGCTCTGGCGATCCACTTTGCCGCTGGGGGTGAGGGGCAGGGCTTCCAGGCGCAGCAGGGCGCTGGGCAGCATGTATTCAGGCAGGATTTCGGCCAGTTGGCGGCGTAGCCCGCTCAAGAAATCTGCCTCCGCCTGGTTGGCGGCTTCCGGGCCGGCTACCACGTAGCCGATCAAAGATTGCGCTCCGCCAGGCGCCTCGGCCCAGGCGCGGGCGGCCGCCTGGCGCACGCCGGGGCAGGCCAGAAGCGCCTGCTCCACTTCCTCCAGCTCCACCCGCGCCCCGCGAATCTTGACCTGGAAATCGACCCGCCCCAGGTATTCCAGGTCGCCGTCCGGGCGCTGGCGCGCCCGGTCGCCGGTGCGGTAGATGCGCTCCGGCGGCGCGGCGGGCGCAGCCGGCGGGAAGGCCAGCGGCGGCAGGCCGGGCGGGGGGGCCACAAACCGCTCGGCGGTCAATTCCGGCTGGCCCAGGTAGCCCAGCCCCAGGCTGTTGCCGCCCAGGCACAGCTCGCCCGGCTGGCCGGGCGCGGCTGGGCGCAGCAATTCATCCAGCAGGTAGACCTGGGTGTTGTCCACCGGGTGGCCCAGCGGCACGCTGTCGGGAGCAGCCCCCGGCGGCAGCACGGCGTACAGTGTGTCGATGCAGGCTTCGGCCGGGCCGTACAGGTTGACCATCTCGACCGGCAGGACGGCCTGCACCCGCCGCGCCAGCCCGGCGTCCAGGGCCTCGCCGCCGCAGAACAGGCGGCGCAGGCTGCGGCAGGCTGCAAAGCGCGGGTCGTCGGCCAGCAGGCGCAGCAGGGTGGGCGTCATTTGCAGGATGCTGATCTGCCGCTCGCGGATCACCCCGGCCAGGTATCCAGCCGAGCGCTGCCCGCCGGGCCGGGCCAGCACCAGCTCGGCCCCGGCCAGCAGCGGAGCGTAAAATTCCCATACCGAGGCGTCGAAGGTGATGAGCGTCTTTTGCAGCACCCGGTCGTTGGCGTCGAGCGGGAAGCGGGTCTGCATCCAGCGCATGTGATTGGTTAGCGCCCGGTGAGGAATCATGACCCCCTTGGGGCGGCCGGTGGAGCCGGAGGTATAAATGACGTAGGCTAAATCTTCCGGCCCAACCCGGTTGGGCGGGTTGTCGTCTGGAGCCGCCGATAACTCAGCGGCGGCGCAATCCAGGCAGAGGGCCCCTGCAGCCTGCGGCCCCAGCCGTTCCAGCCGGGCGGCCTGGGTCAGCAGGCGCGGCTGGCCTGCCGGCCACGCCTGGGCCAGCAGGTTGGACAGGCGGGCCGGGGGCGCTTCGATGTCCAGCGGCAAATAAGCCCCCCCGGCCTTTAGCACGCCCAGCAGGGCTACCACCAGCTCCAGCGAGCGGTCAAGATACAGCCCGACCAGGGTGTTCGGCCCCACCCCGTCCTGGCGCAGCCAGTGGGCCAGCTGGTTGGCGCGGGCGTTCAGCTCGGCGTAGGTCAGGCGCTCGGAGGCGCCGTCCAGGCTTACGGCAATCGCCTGCGGGGTGCGCCGGGCCTGGGCCTCGAACCATACCGGCACGGGCGCGCCGCCCGGCGGAATATGGGGAGTTGTTTGGGTTGTTTCGGACGACATTCGCCAATTATATTCTACATTGCGCCGATCACAGGCGGCTCAAATGGCGAAGTCGTCGACAAAATTTTCTTCGCGCCATACCCCGTGTTCGGGTGGGTGCAGCGGCGCGGCGTGGTGCAGCACGGCATGGCCCTCGATGCGTTCTTCCAGTTCTTTGACGTGTTCCATCAGCAGGGCCAGCGATTCGCCAATCGCGTCGGGCAGGCGGCCATGTTCCAGGTCGGGCAGGGCGGGCTGCGGGCGGGGCTGGCTGCGCTGTACCACCTGGCCCGGCACGCCCACCACTACCGAGTTGGGCGGCACCGGGCGCACGACCACCGCGTTGGCCCCGATGCGGCTGTTGGCCCCCACGGTGATGGCCCCCAGGATTTTAGCTCCCGCGCCCACCACCACGTCGTCTTCCAGGGTGGGGTGGCGCTTGCCTTTGTTCAGGCTGGTGCCGCCCAGGGTCACGCCGTGATACAGGGTCACGTTGCGGCCCACCTCGGCCGTTTCGCCAATTACCACCCCCATGCCGTGGTCGATGAACAGGTTGGCCCCAATCGTGGCCCCGGGGTGGATTTCGATCCCGGTCAGGGCCCGGAACACCTGGGAGGTGAAGCGCCCCAGGAATTTGAGGTTGTGCTTCCAGAACCAATGCGCCAGCCGGTGGCCCCACACGGCGTGCAGCCCCGGATAGCACAGCAGGATTTCCAGGGTGTTGCGCGCCGCCGGGTCGCGGTCGAACACCGATTGGATGTCGCTGTGGATAATGCGCGCGGCTTTTCGGATCATAGAATACCTCCTCCCCTCACCCCCCCGGCCCCCTCTCCCCAGAGGGGAGAGGGGGAGAGGTTCATCGGTATTGAATTCTGGCTCCAGGCCTCCCACTCTCCTGCAAGGGAGCTGGGGGAGAGCGGCGCTGCCCTCTCTCCCCTGCAGGAAGCCTACTGCGCTCCCCCTCTCCCCAGAGG
>CAYQDU010000072.1:16198-17773 GCA_964416275.1 uncultured Anaerolinea sp.
GCGCTGCCCTCTCTCCCCTGCAGGAAGCCTACTGCGCTCCCCCTCTCCCCAGAGGGGAGAGGGGCCGGGGGTGAGGGGTTAATCCGCCAGGTTTGCAAACAGCGGCGTGCTGAGGTAGCGCTCGCCGAACGATGGGATGATCACCACGATCAGCTTGCCGGCGTTTTCCGGGCGGCCGGCCACCTGCACCGCGGCCCAGGTGGCCGCCCCCGACGAGATGCCCACCAGCAGCCCTTCTTCCTTCGCCATGCGCCGGGCCATCTCAAAGGCGTCGTCGCCCTTGACCCGCACCACCTCGTCGTAGATTTTGGTGTTCAGCACGGCGGGGATAAACCCGGCCCCAATCCCCTGGATGGGGTGCGGCCCCTTCTGCCCGCCGGAAAGCACTGGCGATGCGTCGGGTTCAACGGCTGCAATCCGCACCCCCGGCTTGCGGGCTTTCAGCACTTCGCCGATCCCGGTGATGGTGCCGCCCGTGCCGATCCCGGCCACCACGATGTCAACCTTGCCGTCGGTGTCGCGCCAGATTTCTTCGGCCGTGGTGCGGCGGTGGACTTCGGGGTTAGACGGGTTCTTGAACTGCTGGGGCATGAAGTAGCGCGGGTCGGAGGCCTGCAGCTCCTCGGCCTTGCGGATGGCCCCGTTCATGCCCTCCGGGCCGGGGGTCAGGATCAGCTCGGCCCCGTAGGCCCGCAGCAGCATGCGCCGCTCTTTGCTCATCGTCTCTGGCATGGTCAGCACCAGCTTGTAGCCGCGCGCCGCGCACACCATCGCCAGGGCGATGCCGGTGTTGCCGCTGGTCGGCTCGACGAGGATCGTATCGGGCTTGATTTTGCCCTCCCGCTCGGCGGCCTCGATCATCGCCACGCCGATGCGGTCTTTGACGCTGTGGGCGGGGTTGTAGAATTCCAGCTTGGCAGCCACTTCGGCCGCCGCGCTGCCCACCACCCGGTTCAATTTCACCAGGGGCGTGTTGCCCACCAGCTCGGTGACGTTGTTTGCGATTCGCATCCTGCTTCTCCTATCTGTATCTAAAATATCCTGATTATCTCAATAAAAAAACGGCCAACTGCTGCGAACGAGGCGTGAACCACATCGCAAGACCACGGATCCATCGATCCCGATCTGCGGGGGTGCTGTGCGTCGCTGGCGGCAGTTGGCCGTTTGCGCTGACCGCTGTGGGTCAGGCGAAGTCAGGCTTATTCGCTGGAGCGGCGCAACAGGCCCCGCCCCAGACACATGCAATATCGATCCATCCGTCGATCCCTCTTTCTAAATCCGCTCTTATTGTAGAGACTCTGCCGCACTTTGTCAAGCGCGTTGACGGATACTCATTGAGTTTTTATGGTTCTTCCGGCTTTGCCGGGAAGATTTCTAGCAGTGGGGTTTTGCGACGGAAGAGCCGTTTTTATGGCTGAGGTGCTATTTCAGGGAAAATAGGCGGCGTAGCCGCCTATTTTCCCTGAAATAGCAAAAATCCCTGCCTTTGGCGGGAGAGCCGTTTTTATCCAGGGTGTATAATCCCTGCCAGGGATGTAATCCTGCTTACTGCGCTTGGCAGCCCGGCGGTTTCCG
>CAYQDU010000072.1:17873-19464 GCA_964416275.1 uncultured Anaerolinea sp.
ATCCCTGCCAGGGATGTAATCCTGCTTACTGCGCTTGGCAGCCCGGCGGTTTCCGAAGCTGCCGGCGATCATCGTCCGTTGGGCTACGCTGTCTGCAAACCTCAAAATATGGGTCAAGCTCCGCTCCGGCGGAAGAGCCTCTATGTTTTGGAGAAAATGCGCCGCCTGGCGGCGCATTTTCTCCAAAATGGAATTTCTTTCCCGGCGCAGCCGGAAGGGTACCGCCCCCTTTAACCGTGGCGTAGCCTATGGCGCTCTTCCGAGCGCCTGAAAAAGAGATATTCAGGGGATTTTGTCGCACGAAGTGCGACAAAATCCCCGGTTAACCCTCTTTTCAGGCGAGCGAAGCTCGCCAGTCGCGCCCGCCACGGTTGCGTGAGGCGCTGCCGCCGGAAGAACCATGAGCATCAACCCGGATTTGTAGCGTCGGCTGCGCCTCCGGGATCGGATATTTCTGGAGGTGCAAACCGATGACGCAAGCTCCACAAGTCTTTCACACCTCACAACGTGACCGCCGCGCCTTCACCTGGGGGGATCTGATCGCCCTGGGGATCGTGACGCTGTTGGTGTACATCGGGGTGCAGCTGGCGTTCAACGCTCCCCGCGTCATCCCTGGCCCGGATATATCGCTGTCCCTTTCGGCCCTGCCCTGGTATATCCTGCTTTCGGTGGGGCGGATGAGTGCGGCGTATGTTTTATCCATCCTCTTCACGCTGCTGTACGGGCGGGCCGCAGCGTATCACCGGCGGGCGGAATTGTTGTTGATGCCTTTGTTGGATGTGCTGCAGAGCGTCCCTATTTTGTCTTTCCTGCCGGTCGTGCTGCTCAGCCTGAGCGCCGTGCTGCCTGAGAACATCGCGGCCGAACTGGCTTCTGTAATCCTGATCTTTACCAGTCAGGCCTGGAATCTGACCTTTGCCTGGTACCAATCGCTGACAACCATCCCCAAAGATCTGCGCGAGGCCGGGGCGGTCTTTCGCTTGAACGGCTGGATGAAATTCAAGAGCCTGGAGCTGCCCTTCGGCATGATTAGCCTGATTTGGAACAGTATGATGTCGTGGGCAGGGGGCTGGTTTTTCCTGATGGCGGCCGAAATCTTCACTGTCGGCTCACGGGATTTCCGCCTGCCCGGCCTGGGGGCTTATCTGAGCGAAGCCGCCAACCAGAACGACCAGGCGGCAATCCTGTGGGGCGTGGCGGCGCTGATTTTGACCATCGGGCTGCTCGACCAGCTTGTCTGGCGGCCGCTGATTGCCTGGGCGGATCGTTTCAAAGTGGGAATGAGCGCCAACGACGAGCCGCCGACCTCCTGGTTCTATGACCTGCTCAGCCAGTCGAGCCTGGCCGATGGGTTGAGCCAGCGCGTGTTTCGGCCGCTTGGCGAAAAGCTGGATGGCTGGATGCTGCGGCGTTTCCCGGTTCAAACCGGCGGCGCGCCCGCCCAACCGGCCCGGAATTGGCTGAACGTTGTCCTGGCGGGCCTGGCAGGGGCGGCGGGGGTGTATGGGCTGAGCCGGATCGGCGCCATGCTGCTGATGGTCTCGCCGGGTGATTGGGTGCAGGTTGGGATGGGCGTTGGCGCGACCTTGCT
>CAYQDU010000073.1:0-19313 GCA_964416275.1 uncultured Anaerolinea sp.
CATCCTGGTCAACAACCGCCAGCTCATCGACGGCGAGCTGGCCGCCCTGCATATCGACCCCGCCCTGCGCAAAGACGTGTTCCGCTTCATCGACCGGCGCGACAAGCTGCGCCCGGCCGAGTGGGACGCCTACGGCCTGCAGATCGGCCTGACCCCCGACCAGCTTACGGGCGTCAAAACCTTCCTGGCCGACGATCAGCTGTGGCGCAAATCTGCCGCGATGCAGGCCCTGTTCGGCATGGTCGAAGCCCTGGACCTGACCCCCTACGTGCGCTACGCCCCCCACATCATCCGCGGGCTGGATTATTACACCGGCACGGTCTTCGAAGCCTGGGACTGCGACGGCGAATTCCGCGCCATCCTGGGCGGCGGGCGCTACGACAACCTGGTGTCCGACGTGGGCGGCGAACCGCTGCCGGCGGTCGGCTTCGCCATGGGCGACCTGGTCATCAGCCTGGCGCTCAAGAAGTTCGCCTGCCTCTCGCCAGAGCTGGGCCGCTCGCCAGCCCGCGTGCTGGTGACGGTCTTCGACCCCGCCGGCATGGCGCCCGCCTTCCAACTGGCTGCCCAACTGCGCCGGGCCGGCATCCCGGCCGCCATCTACCCGGAGGCCATCAAGCTCGCCCGGCAGTTCAAATATGGCGACCGGATGGGCATGCGCGCCGCCCTGGTGCTTGGCCCCGACGAGCTGGCCCAGGGCCTGGTGGCCGTCAAAGACCTGCAAACCGGCGAGCAGATCACCCTGCCCCGGGCCGCCCTGCCCGCCGCCCTGCGCGCCATGATCGGATAGATGACCTTCTCGATTGGCCTGCTGCTGGTAATCCTGGCGCTTGCGCTGATCCTGTTCTCCATCGACCGCCTGCCGGCCGACGTGGTGGCCCTGGGCGTGCTGCTGAGCCTGACCCTGACCGGCCTGCTGCCCGCCGAGCAGGCCTTCGCCGGCTTCGGCAGCGACGCGGTCATCATGATCCTGGGCCTGCTGATCCTCTCGGCGGCCCTGTTTCGCACCGGCGTGGTCGAGCTGACCGGGCGGGCCATCGTGCGGCGCGTGGGCAGCCAGCCCAACCTGCTGCTGGCGGTGGTGATGGGCGCCGCCTCGCTGCTGAGCGCCTTCCTGAGCAACACCGCCGCCACGGCCTTCTTCCTGCCGGTGGTGCTGGGCATCTCCCGGCGGGCCAAAATCAGCCCCTCCCGCCTGCTGATGCCGCTGGCCTTCGCCTCGATCCTCAGCAGCTCGATCACCCTGGTCAGCACCTCCACCAACATCGTTGTCAGCGGGCTGATGACCCAGGCCCACATGGCCCCCCTGGGCATGTTCGAGCTGACCCCCCTGGGCATTCCCATCGCCCTGGCCGGGCTGGCCTATATGTACTGGTTTGGCCGCCGCCTGATCCCCGAGCGCGAGCCGGCCGCCGACCCGCAGGCCGCCGGCGCTCCGCTCTACCTGACCGAAGTGGTGGTGCTGCCCGACTCTACCTGGATTGGCAAGCCCCTGGCGAAAACCGGCCTGCGCGAAGAACTGGACCTGGAGGCCGTGCGGGTAGTGCGCGATAAAACCCGCTACCTGGCCCCTCGCCCCGACCTGACCCTGCGCGCCGGCGACGTGCTGCTGGTCGAAGGCCCCACCGAGCAGATCCTCAAGGTCAAGACCGCGGCCGGCATCGACATCAAGGCCGACGTGAAGCTGTCCAACCCGCAGGTGGAAGACGCAGCCGACAATACCCTGGCCGAGGCCATCGTCCTGCTCGGCTCACCGCTCATCGGGCGCACCCTCAAGGGCTATCGCTTCCGCGAGCGCCTGGGCGTGCGGGTGCTGGGCGTCCACCGCCGCGGCGAGACCATCCGCCGCAAGATCAGCAAAATCCCGCTTCAGGTGGGCGATGTGCTGCTGCTGGAGGGCGCCCGCGACAACCTGAGCGCCCTGGAAGACGATAGCGTGGTGCGGGTGCTGAGCAGCCTGGAGGGTAAAATCCCCAACCAGAAGAACGCCCCGATTGCCATCCTGGCCTTCCTGGGGGCCATCCTGATCGCCGCGCTGGGCTGGGTCAGCTTTCCGGTGGCGGTGTTCCTGGGGGTGCTGGTGGTGTTCGTCACCCGCACCCTGACCCCCGACGAAGCCTACCGCCAGGTGGAGTGGCGGGCGGTGATCCTGATCGCCTGCATGTTGAGCCTGGGGGCGGCCCTGGATCACACCGGGGCGGCCCAGTTCCTGGCCGACCAGATTGTGCGCCTGGTGGGCCAGGCCGGGCCGCTGGCTTTGTTGAGCATGTTCTTCGGCCTGACGGTCTTGCTGACCCAGCCCATGTCGAACCAGGCCGCGGCGGTGGTGGTGGCCCCGATTGCCTTCCAGACCGCCGCCCAACTGGGCCTGAACCCGCGCACCTTCGCCGTTATGATCGCCGTGGCGGCCAGCTGTTCGTACCTGACCCCCCTGGAGCCGGCCTGCCTGATGGTCTACGGCCCCGGCAACTACCGCTTTAGCGACTTCCTCAAAGTGGGCGCCCTGCTGACCCTGCTGATCTACGCTATTGCCATCCTGCTCGTGCCGGCGCTCTGGCCGCTGTAGGGCGCGGCGGGGCGGCCCGCTCTGCCGCGCCGTATCGATCACCGGGGGATGCTCAAAAAGCGACTTTGCGGTAAAATATCTTCCATCTTTCTACCATTCTGCAATCAGGACTGTATCTATGGCCGCGCTTCCTGCCACTTCTCGCCACGGGCGAACTTCGGATTACCTGCGCAATTACTGCACCCTGATCGGGTCGGGGCTGGCGGCTGCAGCCCGGCAGCGGCTGGCCGGCCCGCGCCGCCCTACCTGGGATGTGGGGGTCGAGACGGTGGTTGATTTCCTGCGCCGCCAGACCCGGGCCGGGCTGCGCTTTGCCGATGTGGCCCAGGCCCGCGCCTATGGCGACGCGCTGATCTTCCAATCCGAGGCCTACGATCAATGCCAGCGCCAGCCGGCGGCTGGCCCGGTGCGCGGCGAGTGGTACATCCCGCCCAATGCCATCGAGGGGCGCACCCTGCTCTACCTGCACGGCGGCGGGTACGTGCATTACAGCTTCGGCATCCGCCAGCTTATCGCCCTGGTAGCCACGGCCTGCCGGGCGCGCACCTTCGTCCTCGACTATCGCCTGGCCCCGGAACACCCCTTCCCGGCTGCTTACGCCGACGCCCTGGCCGCCTACGCCTGGCTGCTGGAAAGCGGCCTTGCCCCCGCCCGCCTGGCGCTGGCCGGCGATTCGGCCGGCGGCCACCTGGCCCTGACCCTGCTGCAGGCCCTGCGCGACCAGGCCGCCCCGCTGCCCGCCCTGGGTGTGCTGCTCTGCCCGTGGGTCGATCTGCAAAACGCCGGGGCCAGCCTGCAAACCAACGCCCGCTATGATTATCTGGACCGGGAGATTTTAGATCGCTGGGCCGCCTGGTATATCCACGATCACGACCCGCTCGACCCGCGCCTGGCCCCGCAGCGCGCCCCGCTGGCCGGGCTGCCGCCGCTCTACGTGCAGACCGGCCAGGCCGAAGTGCTGTACGATATGATCTGCGCCTTCGCCGCCCAGGCCCAGGCCGAGGGCGCGGCGGTGCGCCTGGACGCCTGGCCCGACATGGTGCATGATTTTCAGGTCTTCGGCCCGGCCACCCCCCAGAGCCGGGAGGCCCTGGCGCGCATCGCCCAGGCGGTGGACGACTGCCTGGGCCCGGCGGAATAGGAGCTGGGGCGGCTGGCTCCCGACAATTCGAGTATATCCATCCCCCTTGCAGACCGCCCGCCCAGCCGGGCCCAGGTCAACCGGCAAGGGCGCGGGTTCATCGCACCCAATCCGCGGTGGGCCGCCGCTGGCCCGGGTTGGGTGAGCCGATTCCGGGCAGAAAAGCATCCTGCTGGAAATCATCCATAACCAGGCCGGAAACCCGCCCGGCCCGCCGGCGGCGCTGGCCTACGGTTCTGAGGTTGCAGAACGACTCCCTGTCTACCGTCCCTGGGGCGAGACGCGCTACACCCGCGGCAGCCGGCTGACGCAGGATCAGTACAACCGGCCAGCGGAAGAGCGCCAGCGGGCTGTACCGGTACGGCGCAGGCGGGTAAGACCCTTATAATGCCATATTTAGCGGCCCTCGCCCCTGGCCCCTCTCCCGGGGGAGAGAGGGGCGGGCGGCGGTGTACCTGGGGAGGGGGACCGCTGATTTCGCAGATTGGGCTGGGGGAGCTTTGGGCGTAATCGGTGTAAGCTGCGTTATCTGTGTTTCACCCGTTCTCCCCGTCAGGGGTTCTGCAAATATTCCGCCAGCAGCGGGTCGAGGTCTTGGGCGGCGTGTGCGCGCAGGCTAGACAGCAGGTCGGCGGCCGCCGCCTGGCGGTAAGCGTTCTGGCGCACGTATTCGCCCAGGGCGGCGAAGAAGGCCGGGTCGCCCAGGGCGGCGCGCAGTTCGCGCATGAAGATGGCCCCGCGCAGGTAGACGGGGTCGCGGTAGGCGCGGTACTGCCCGGCCCATTGGGGGGCGGCATAGACGGCCTGGTCTACCCAGCCCTGGGGGTCGTAATAGTCCACCCGGTAGGTCCACCACCATTCGAGGGCGGCGGGGTCGGTTTGTTCGTAGTACAGGGCTTCGCTGTAGGTGCATAGGGCTTCATCAAGCCAGGGCTGGAGGGCCTGGTCGCTGCCCACCAGGCCGCCGAACCACTGGTGGGCGGTCTCGTGGGCGGCCAGGGCGGCCAGGAAATCCTGCGGGCCGGGCTGGTGCCAGTTGTAGAAGTCGGTGGAGAGGAAGTACAGGCCGTCGTATTCCATGCCGTCGATGAAATCGGCCTGGACGGCGCTGAGCCAGGGGTGGGGATAGGGGCCGAACAGGCGCGAGTAGACCTGCAGGGCGGCGGCGGTGCTGGTCAGCAGGCTTTGGGCCGCCTGGGCATGGGGGGCGAAGTGGTAGCTGGCGACGATCACCGGCGGCCCGCCGGTCGGCAGGTCGACGGTTTGGGTCAGAACTTCGTAGAACGGGCTGACCGACCAGGCGAAGCTGCGGGCGGCCGAGTGATGGTAGCGCAGCCATTCGCCGTCGCGGCGGGCGGGGGCGGGGGCGGCCACGGTCAGGCGTTCCTGGCCGGGCGGGCGGCGGATGGATACGTCTAAATCGGCCAGGTCGTAGACCAGGGTTTCGCCGTACAGGGCAGGCGGGTGGATCAGCCAGCCGCGCCCGGCGGCGTAGGGCGGGACGAAGGGGTACCAGTCGCCGAAGTTGGCCTGTTGGGCGGTGTAGCCCAGGGGATAAGGGCGCAGTTGGGGCAGGCGGGCGGCGTCGCTGAGGGCCAGGCTGTAGGCCAAACGCAGGCGGGTGGATTGGCCGGGGGCCAGGTCGGTGGGCAGGCTGAGCCAGAGGGTGTTCCCGTCCCAGTGGTAGTGGGGCAGGGGGTGGTCGAGGGCGTCGGAGACGGAACGCAGGGTGAAGGTGCGCGGGTAGCGCCTGGCTTCGATCACCAGGGGCAGGGCGGGCAGGTTTTCGGGGGTGGAGTTGGTATAGACCAGGGTCTGGGTGACGACCAGGGTGTGGGCGGCGTAGTCGAGGCTGGCCCACAGGCGGTATTGGGTGCGGTTGGAGGGGGGAGCCGGCGGCGCGGGCGGCGGAGCGGTGGGGGATGGCGGCGTTATGCGTGTAGCCATCAGGCCGGGCGCGGCGGCGCTGGGAGGCGCGGGCGCCGGAGCGATGGGGAGAGCAGGCGCAGGGGTGGGCGGCGCTGTGCGGGTAGCCGTTGGGATGGGCGCAGCCGGCGCGGGCGAAGCGGGCAGCGGCGCAGCGCAGCCTGCCAGCACGAGCAGGGCAATGAAGATGGACAGGATAGACAGGATCGCGGATTTCATGGGTTGTTTCTGCTTGCCCGACCATGCGCCGCGCCGGCTCAGCCGGCGCGAGCGCCCGTTTATTTTACCAGCCCTGGCGCGGCACGGCCATCCACGAATGGGGGCCGCGAATACCCGAATGTTGGGCCGGCGCTCATTCGAGTATTCGTGAATTATTCGTGGATGGCAGACCCTACGCCTGGGCGGCGCGGATGCGTTCGTACAGGCTGGCCGTGTCTGCAGCGGGTTGTTCGCCCAGGTCTTGCGACAGGCGGTGGGCGTAGGCTTCATATTGGCGCAGCGCGGCGTGGCGCTGGCCGCTGCGGGCCAGGGCCTGCATGGCCTGGCGGCAGGCTTCCTCGCTCAGCGGGTCCAGATCGAGCTGGCGCTGGGCGTAGGCCAGGGCCAGGCTGTATTCGCCGCGCACCTGGGCGCAGTCGGCCAGCTGGTAGAGCGCGTCGATGGCCTGGCAGCGCAGGCGCTCGCGCTCGACCAGCGCCCAGGCCTCGAAGGGGTGGCTGCTAAGGAAGAAGCCCTGCAGCAGGTCGCCGCGGTACAGGGCGGCGGCCTGGGCCAGGCGGCGCTGGCAGGCCGGGCAGGTTTGCAGGGCGGGGTGGCTGTGCTGGCGGCGCTCATCCAGCAGGCGGGTGAAGAGGGCTACGTCCAGCTCGCAGCAGGCCGACAGGTTGAACTGGATGGTCTTGGGGGTGACCTCGAGCAGGCGGGCCGGGTCGGCCCCGCAGCCCAGCAGGGTGCGGCGCAGGCGGTGCAGCGTCAGGCGCAGGTTGTCGAGGGCTTTGGGTTCGCTGTGGTCGGGCCACAGCAGGCCGGCCAGGGCCGCCCGGCGGTGCGGGCGGCCGGCTTCGAGGGCCAGGTAGGCCAGCAGAGCGCGGGTTTTATCGGAGCGGAAATCCGTCACCGTTCCGCACAGCGCAGTCAGTTCGAACGGGCCAAACAGGCAGAGGCGAATGCCGTTCAAGGGTCGGGAAGAGTTGGGACGCATGGGGCCGTTTTTTGGGGGCGGCCCCGCCAAAAACAACCGGCAGATAAGATCAGATCATAACATGAGGCTGGAAGAGCGTAAAGAAGGAGAAAAGTCATAGGCCCGCCCGCCCCGGAACCTTCCCGGGGCGGGCGCTTATCGAAGGGGGGAGATTTTGGGCTGCCGCGCGGCAGGCCAAAATCTCCTCTGAACCCGCCGGGCGGGGGCTTTACTTCAGCACGGTGGGTAGGAACAGCCAGTGACCGGTGGTGGTTGGGGCGGCTGCCAGGGTGAAGCCGAACAGGTCGCCGGTCTCGCTGGTTTCGGTCGAGGCGTTGTTCTGGAACCACTTCGCCACGTAGGTGAATTTCGGGCCGGCGTCGCCGGACAGGATTTCTACGAAGGCGCCGTCATCGGAGCCGAACAGGTCTTCTCGGGAGATGCCTACCGCCAGGTCGTCTTTACCGTCGCAGTTGAAGTCGGCCGCGGCCAGGGCCCCGCCGAAGTAATCGTCGGTTTCGGGCGTAAAGAGGTAGGAGCCGAATATCTTACTCTCGTCGATGCACAGGGCGCCGGCGGCGCTGAGGCCGTTCTGGCCGCCGTAGATGTAGTGGATCATGCCGGCGTTCTGGACTCCGTTCACATCTTCGCCGGTGGCGCTCACGGCCAGGTCGGCATAGCCGTCGCCGTTGAAATCGCCGGGGGTGGTGAGGACGCCGAACCAGTCGTCCTTCTCGGTCGTGTCGCACAGGTCGCCCTGGAAGAAGGCTCCTGCGCCCGTACCGCTGATGCCATTGGCGCCGCCGAGCATGAAGGTCAAATAGCCTGTATTCTCGGTTGCGCCGTTATCCTCCAGGTGGGCGCCGATGGCCAGGTCGAGGTATTGATCGCCGTTGAAGTCGCCCGCGCTGAGCGAGCCGCCGAATTCATCGCCGGCCTCGGCTGCGCCGGGGATGTTGGGGCTGTCCTGGTCGAACAGGGCGCTCTTGGCGGCGCTCAGGCCGGAAGCCGAGCCGTACAGGATGTGCAGCGCGCCCACGCCGGAGTTTTCGCCCGGCGCGCCGATGGCCAGGTCGTCGATACGGTCGTGGTTGAAGTCGCCGGCGGCCAGGGCCGCGCCGAAGCGGTCGTTGGTATTGGCGGTTCCGGTGATGCCGGTGCTGTTCTGGGTGAAGTAGACGCTGCCGGCAGTGGTCAGCCCGGCGTTAGCGCCGGCGCCAGGGCTGCCGTACAGGATCTGCACCAGGCCGGCGGCGGCATTGCTGCCCACGGCCTCCTGGGGGGCGCCAATCGCCAGGTCGTCGATGTGGTCGCCGTTAAAGTCGCCCACGGCCAGGGCGTCGCCAAAGCGGTCGCCTTCTTCGGCGACGCCGCCCATACCGGGCGTGTTCTGGGTGAAGTATTGGTCGCGGCCCTGGTTGTAGCCCACGTAGGAGCCGTACAAGACCTGCACCGCGCCGGTGTCGGGCGTCGCGCCTTCGTCTTCCAGCGGCACGCCGATGACCAGGTCATGGAAGAAGTCGTGGTTGAAGTCGCCAAAGGCCAGGGTGAGGCCGAACATATCGCCGGTTTCACGCGTGCCGGTGATGGGGTCGATCGGGGTGGGCATGCCCTGGTAGATGGTCTGGCTGTTCGCTTTGTTCAGCCCGCTGTGATCGCTGGCGCTGAACATCACCTGCACCAGGCCGTGGGTGTTGATGGCCGGGTTGCTGCCTTCGGCCGGGGTGCTTTCGCCGATAGACGAAACGGCCAGGTCGGCGCAGGCCAGGCGGTTCACGTCTTGGGGGGCATTGGGGTCTACGCCGGGGCCGTCTTGGGCCAACACCCGGGGGACGGCCAGGACGGCCAGCAAACTTAATGCGAACAGGATTGAAAAGATCGTCCGTAATTTCATGATTTTCTCCTTTGGGTAGCCGGTTGTCTGGATGAGACAATTCGATGTTACCCCGCTGGCGTTACCAAATCGTTGCTTAAGGGGAGGGGAAAGATGAGTGTTTGCAGCCTGGCGACAGAAACACTTTTATTGTGCAATACCTGTACAATCTATGAACATTGGGGTAGAATAGGGGTCAATACGGAGGACGTTATGAGTCGAATCAGCCAAGAAATGATGGACAGCCCGGTGGACGGGGTCAACCTGGCCGTGGGAGAGGCCGGGCAGGCCCGCCTGGGCGATCAACTGCCGGCCGGGCAGGCCACGCTGCTGGTGTTCCTGCGTCACCTGGGCTGAATGTTCTGCCGCGAAGCCGTGGCAGACTTGCGGCAGGTTGCCGCACACCAACCCGATTATCCGCCCGTGGTGTTCGTGTACATGGGCAGCGTGGCGCAGGGCGAGGCGTTCTTTGCCGAGCGCTGGCCCGAAGCGCGCGCAATTGCCGACCCGCGCCGCCGCCTGTATCAGGCGTTTGGGCTGCGGCGGGGCAGCCTGCGCCAGCTGGCCGGGCCGGGGGTGATCCTTTCGGGGGCCCGGGCCACGCTCAAGGGCCATCGCCAGGCCTCGCCCGAAGGGGCCGATGCGCTGCAAATGCCAGGGGTGTTCCTGATCCAGGGCGATCAGGTGATTTGGGAACATGAATTCGACCACGCCGGCGATCACCCGGAATGGGAGACTATCCCGGCCCAGGCCGGGTTGAAGGTCGCCTGAACTCAGCGCAAAAGAGATGTTCCGTGGATTTTGGCGCACTTCGTGCGCCAAAATCCACGATTAATCCTCTTTTGGCGAAGCTCGCCAGTCACCTCTAGCACGGTTAAGAGGGGATCTGCCTTTGGGGCGGGCGCAGCCGGGTTAGACTTTATGCCCGCATTCGGGGCAGAATTTGGCTGCGGGGGTGAGTTTTGCGCCGCACTCGACGCAGTGGGTCTGGGCGCCGATCTTTGCCCCGCACTCCGGGCAGAATTTGGCGTTTTTTGCCAGGGGCGCTTCGCACTTGGGGCAGGTGGCCTGGACGACCTGCTTGAAGGTTTCGGCCTGGGTCAGGGGGGCGTCTTCTTCAGCGGTCTGGGCGCTGGCCCAGATGTCTTGGACGGTCTTGCTGGCCTGGGCGGCGCTGGCTTCGACGGCCAGGTCGGGGGCGCAGTTCTTGCACAGGCCCTTGCGGGTGTTCCAGCATTTCTGGCGGCAGACCCAGGCCTGGCAGCGCGGGCATTGGATGAAGTTGGGTTTGATCTCTTTGACCGCGCCGATGAAGGCTTCGTCGTGGGCGCGCTGCCAGGTGGCCGAATGCACCCGGTTGGTCAGGTCGGAGGCCGAGCCGAACAGCCCGCCGAGCAGGCTGTTGGCGGCGTCCAGCACGCCCGAGGCGGCCCCGGTCAGGCTGGGGCGGAAGGCGGTGCGCAGGCCGTTGCCGCAGCGGTCGCAGTTGAACTCGAATTGAAAGCCCTGTTGGGTGGAGAGATCCGAATAATTGCGGGTAAACTCGATGTGTTCGGTCATTCAAGTCGCTCCTTGTGGGTTGCCCTTTCTGGAGGAAATTATATCAGACCCCAGCCGAGGATTTCCGGCCCAGAGAAGCGGAAAGAGGGCGAATGGGTGGGTACCGGGCTGGCGCAGTTGGCCGCAAACTACCCCTGCATCGCCTGGCGGATCTGGGCGGCGGCGGCGTACAGCTCGGCCCGTTCGGGGCGCACGCCGTAGTTGGGGCCGAAGCGCAGGCCGAAGCCATCGCCGCGGAAGCGGGGCAGGATGTGCAGGTGGACGTGGAAGACCTCCTGCCCGGCGGCCGGGCCGTCGGCCAGCCACAGGTTGACCCCTTCGCAGGGCAGGCCGCTGGCGTACAGGGCCGCGGCCAGCTTCTGGCCCACCTGGAAGACGGCTGCCCCGTCTTCGGGGGCCAGCCCGGCCAGGTTAGCCGCATGGCGGTTGGGGATCACCAGCACGTGACCCGGGTTGACCGGGCGAATGTCCATGAAGGCAGTGCAGTGGTCGTCGGTATAGACTTTGTGGGCCGGGGCCTGCCCGGCGATGATGTCGCAGAAGATACAATCCGGCATGCTGATCTCCTTCTAACTTTTTTCCGGCGAAGCCGGAAGAGTCTTTTATCCTTGAGAGAATTCGGGCGGTTTTAGCGTCCAAATTCTCTCAAGGATAAAAAATTCTGCGCGGCGGTCAGGTACAGCAGGGTGCGCTGGCGCTGATCCAGGTTGACGTATTTGAGGGCGCCCAGGCAGGCCAGGGTCAGGGCCAGGTCGAACTCGGCTGGTTGGGCGGGGTTGAACAGGCAGCGCAGGGCCATGCCGCGCACGGCCTCCAGCAGGGCGTGCAGGCGGGCGTAGGGCGAGGCGGCCGGGGCGCGCAGCAGGGCCAGGTAGGCGGCCGGGTCGTCGATCTGCGGGGCCAGGATGTGGGCGATCAGCTCGGCCGAAAGATGGGCGAAGTCGAGCAGGGTATGGCCGTCGCGGGTCTGGGCGAAGTCGATCAGCCAGACCAGCCCGCCGGGGCCGAGCAGGATGTTCTCCAGGTTCAAGTCGCCGTGGATGATGGACTGGCTGCCGCTGACGGTTTCGGCCAGCAGGCCGGGCAGGCCGGCCAGGGGGTTGGGCAGGCCCAGGCGGGCGGCGGTTTCGATGGCCGGGCCGGCGAGGCCTTCCAGCAGGGTCTGGCGGGTGGCGACGACCTGCCCGGCTGCGCCTTCGGGGGCCTGGGTAGACAGCCAGCGCACGCGCAGCGGGGGGTGGCCGGCCGGCGGCCGCCCGGCCAGCGAGAGGCGGTCTTCGGCCGGGGTGGGGCCGGGGCGGCGCTCGATCACGTCGAGGTGGTGCAGGGTCAGGCAGTCGCCCACGGCCAGGGAGAGGTCGGCGGGGGCGGCCCGCCCGTCGAGGCGGGCGGAGGCGGCGGGGGGGCGCTGGCCGGGCGCGCCGCCCGGCGGCAGCGGGGCGATCACCAGGTGGGCGGGCAGCAGGCGGTCGTACTCTTGAGCCAGGCGGAAGGTGTAGGGGCGGCGCTGGAGCCACCAGCTTGGCCCGAAGGTGTCGAGCAGCTTTTCGAGCAGGGCCGGGTCGGGGTCGTGCAGCAGGGCCTCGCGCAGGCTGGCGGGGGGCTGGCCGGCCTGGCCGATGAAGGTGTATTGGATGGCGGCCAGGCGGGGCGGGGCGGCCGGGCGGTCGGCGGGGGGGCGTTGGCCGGGGGCGGCCCGCACGGCCACCGGCGGGCGCTGGATGCGGGCGGTGATGGGCGGTAGGGTGTCTTTGACGTAGGCTTCGTAGTTGGCGAATTCGGCCCGGATGGCGCTCTGCTCGCCCAGCTTGGCGATGGTGTAAGCGTCGGCCCGGCCATCGGGGCGCAGGGGCAGGGCCAGGAAGGCCCTGGCCCCGGAATAGCCCGACAGGAATTCCTGCTCGATCACCAGGCGGGCGTAGCGGTTGAACAGGGTTTGCAGCAGGCGGCGCTCGGCGGGGGCCAGGCGGATGGGCGGGGCGGCGTCGGCGGGCAGTTCGATGGCCAGGGCCGGGTTGGCGCCGGGGGTCAGCAGGCGCGGCAGGGGCTGGCCGGGGCGCGGGCGTACGATCAGCCCCACCGCGCTCAGCCCGCCGCCGAACAGCAGGCTGAGCAGCCCGGTGAGCAGGGCCTGCGATTGGGTCATGCCCAGGAAGGAGACGACCCGAATTTCGAGGCTGCGGGCGTACAGGCCGACTTCGCGCTGCGGGCCGGTTCCGGCGAGGGGAATCCAGCGCAGCCATACGCTTACGCTCAGGCGCTGCCGCCCGGCCTGGCGGGGGGTAAGCGACCAGCGCCACTCGACCGTCTGGTTGGCGGGGATGGATTGAGCCTGTTCGCCCTGGGGGGAGAACTCGAAGCCCACCCCGTCGAGGCGGGCCACGGCCAGGGCTTCATAGCCGGGCGGGCGGGGGATGGCGACGGTTTGGGTGAGGGTGGTGTGGTCGGGGTATTCGGCCACCAGGGTGTAGCCCTGGGCGGCGGGGGCCAGGCTCAGGCGCAGAATGTCGGATTCGCCCAGGCGGATGGCCGGGGGCCACTCGACCTGCACCAGGCGGGGTTCTTCGGGTATGGCGGTGGGCGCAGAGGCGAGGGTGTCTTGTGGGCGGGTTTCGCCCTGGGCGGCGGTGGGCGGCAGCGGACTGGGGCTGGCGGGGGCCCGGCTGGCCTGGGCGATGGGGGCGGCCGGGGCGGCGGTGGCGGCTTCTTTGGCGGGCTGGGCGGCGGCAGTGGCCGCCGCGTTGGCGGCCGCGGGGGCTTCGGTGGCGGCGGGGGCTTCGGTCTGGGCGGCGGCGGGGGCTTCGGCGGCCGGGGCTTCCGTCTGGGCGGGGGCCTGGGAGGCCGGCGGGGCGGCGCAGGCGGCCAGCAGCAGGGCGAACAGCGCCAGGGCGATCCAGATCGGGAGCAGGCGGGACGGTTTCATGCGCATCAGGGCGGCGCGAACAGGGTGGGGGCCAGGGTGACGGTGGCCTGGCCGGACGAGATGGGCCATAGGGCGTAGCCCACGGCCAGCAGGCCGCCCACCAGGAGGGCCAGGCCAGTCAGCAGCAGCAATCGGCGGGTTTGGCTAGACATAGGCGCGCTCTTGCTCGTATAATACCACAGAGGGACGGCGGTGGTCTGTAGAGTATGGACGTTGTTGGCCCGGCGCGGGTTCCGTGGGGGCGGCCATCCATGAATTGGGGCCACGAATACCCGAATGTGGGCCGGGCGTCATTCGGGGATTCGGGAACCATTCGTGGATGGCGATGGATGGCCCACGCGCCGGGCTGCACGCCCAACCAGGGAAAAGCATTCGGATGTTCGACGATTATCCTGAAACGTACCGTCACAGCGAAGTACAGCAGATCAGCCGGGCGATTTGCACCGGCGAGTGCGCCGCGCTGATCGGCCTGAGTGGGTCGGGTAAGAGCAACCTGGTGGGCTTTCTGGCCCACCGGGTTGCCCTGCCGGCGGCCTGCTCGCGGCTGGCGCTGGTGGATTGCAACCGGCTGGCCGGGCCAAACCCGGCCGGGGTGTTCCGCCTGCTGCGGCGGGCTGTGCTGCGCCTGGGCGGCGAGCCGGCCGCCGACGAGCCGGCTGCTGACGAGCCGGCCGCCCTCGATGGGCTGGAGCAGGCCGTCGGGCGGGCGCTGGCCGATGGGCGCGGGCTGGCCCTGCTGCTCGACCGCTTCGACGCGCTGTTCGATCTGCCGGGCTTTGCCTCCCTGGCCGACAACCTGCGCGCCCTGCGCGACGCCTTCAAGTACCGCCTGTGCTACGTCACCGCCGCCCGCCGCCCGTTGAACCCTGCCGCCGAGCTGGCCGAGCTGTTCTTCAGCCATACCCTGTGGCTGGGGCCGCTCAGCCGCTCCGATGGGTTGTGGAGCGCCCGGCGCGACGCCCGGCGCTTTGCGGTTGGCGGGCCGCCCTGGCCGGAGGCCGCTATCGAGAAGCTGGTCGAACTATCGTGGGGCTATCCGGCGCTGCTGCGCGGGGCCTGCGAAGCCTACGCCGGCGGGGCCGAGCTGAGCGAGCGGGGCCTGGGCGAGCATCCGGCGGTGGCCCGCCGGGTGGCCGAGTTTTGGAGCGACCACCCCAGCGCCGAGATGGTGCGCCTGAGCGGGCTGGCCGGGCATCCCTGGCTGCGGGCCGCCCCCCCGCCCCCGCCGCCTGGCGCAGACCGCTTCGACTCGGCCCGCCTGACGGCCAAAGAGCATCTGCTGCTCGAATATCTGCTGGCCCATCCCAACCAGGTATGCGATAAGGACGCCCTGGTGCAGGCCATCTGGCCGGAAGATGTGATCTTCACGCAGGGCGTGCGCGACGAGAGCCTGGCCCAGCTGGTGCGCCGCCTGCGGGTTAAGATCGAGCCGGACCCGCAGGCCCCGCGCTACGTGCAGACCATCCCCGGCCGGGGATATTTATTGAAGATTGAGGCTTGACCACTCTGGAGGTCTGATTTGTCACTCGGGTTGGAGAAACTTCAGGCGGCGAAAGCGCGCTATTCCGAATTCATGTGGCTGGATTTGAGCGCCCTGGGGCTGGTGGAGGCCCACCGGGCGCTGGGCGAGGCGGTGGCCGCCGCCGCCCGGCGCACCCTGGCCGCCCGGCTGGCGGGCCTGGACCCGGCCGGCCTGGCCTGGCGGCTGGAGCAGGCCCGCGCCTGCCGGGCCTGGCTGGCGCAGCGCGCTCAAGACCCGGCCCTGCCGCACGGCCTGGGCCTGGCCCTGGACGAGTACCTGGCCGCGCTGCAGGCCTGGGGCGAAGGCGTGGGGTTGGCCGGTTTCAGCCACCCGGCCCTCGACCGGGCCGGCGGATCGGCCGACGACCTGGCGATGTTCCTGCAGCACGATAACACCGGCTGCCAGAGCGGGTTGTACCGCCAGGCGGATGGGGCGGCCATCCTGTGGCACGCCGAGGAGGACGTTCACCCCGAACGCTTCGACCGGCTGCGCATTGCCCAGTTCCAGGCCAGCCCGGTGGAGCCAGGCCCGCGCAAAGCGCCCTGCGCCCGCCCGGCCCGCCTGTGGGCCTTCATCTACCCCGATCTGCTGCCCGGCCCGGCCTTTGCCTGGCGCGACGATGGCTATGCCCAGGCGGTGGACCTGCTGCTGTTCAACGCTCCGCCGCGCTACCCGCGGGCGGCCCTGGCGAACGTGACCGCCTGGCTGGCCTGGCGGCTGGGCCCGGCCTGGAACCCGGCCCAGGCGGCCGGCTTTCTTGGGCCGTATTACGATGCTTACGGGCTGAACGCCATCCGGCGGGTCGCCGGCCAGCCGGTGTGGGCCGCCAGCGTGGAATATGGGGCTGGGGTGGTGTTCGAGCATCCTGTTGGGGCGGGCGGGGGGAGCTATTCGTATCAGGCCAACGTGTTCCGCCGGCGGGGCGACCCGGCCCTGGCCGATTTCGAGCGCCTATCGGGCCACAGCGAGCGGTTTTTCGCCCGCCGCACGGCCCGCACGCAAAACTGGCTGGCCCGCAAGCCCGTCCCCGAGGGGGCGGCGGGCGGGCTGGGGTATTTTCTGAGCCTGCTGCGCTCGCGGCGCGGCGGGGAGGGCAGCTACGCCAACTCCGACGTGCGGGCCCATTTCCTGGCCCGCCTGGCCCCCGACGGGCCGCTGGAGGTCTGGCTGGGGCCAGGCCCGGCCCTGGTGGGGGAGCGCATGATTAAACTGGTCTATTGAAAATCGGGCGGCGCGGCCGCCCGATTTTCAATCTGTCGATGGGTGAGCTACTGGCGGCGCTTGAAGATGAAGGCGATTATGAACAGGGCCGTGGCGGTGAGGACGATGGCCGCGCCGGAGGCGATGTTGGCGTAGTAGCTGATGTACAGCCCCACCAGGCTGGAGAAGGCCCCGCAGGCGGCCGAGATGAGCATCATCACCGGCAGGCGGCGGGCCAGCAGGTAGGCCGTGGCGGCCGGGGTAACCAGCATGGCCGCCGCCAGGCTGACCCCCACCGTCTGCATCGAGATGACCACCGTCACCGCCAGCAGGGCCAGGATCAGGCCGCGCAGCAGTTCGGTGGGCAGGCGCAGGGTGGCGGCCAGCACGGGGTCGAACGAGACAATCAGGAACGGCCGGTAGAGCAGGATCACGGTGAGCAAAACCGCCGCCCCCAGCAGGCCGGTCAGCCACAGGTCGGCCGGGCTGACGCCCAACACGTTGCCGAACAGGATGTGGCTCAGATCGACGGCATAGGTGCGGATGGAACTGATCAGGGCCACGCCCAGCGAGAGGGCCGCCGCGAACAGGATGCCGATGGCGGTGTCTTCGCGCACCGCGCCCTGGCGGGTGAACAGGCCGATGCCCAGGGCTACGGCCAGGGCGGCCACCAGGGCGCCCACCGTCAGGTTGCCGCCCAGCAGGTAGGCCACCGCCACGCCCGGCAGGATGGCGTGGGCCAGGGCATCGCCCAGGAAGGCCATCGAGCGCAAGACGACGTAGCAGCCCACCACGGCGCACAGCACGCCCACCATCAGGGCGGCCAGCAGGCCGCGCTGCATGAAGGTGTAGGTCAGGGGTTCCATCAGCCAGGCGATCATGGCGGGTTTCCGGCGGGGCCTTCGGCCCGGCGTTCTTCGCCGGCCGGGCAGCATTCATCGACCACCAGCAGGCCGCCCACCGCCAGGGCCTGCCCGGCAAAGGCCTGGCGCAGGTGTTCGGGGGTGAAGACTGCGGCCGGCGGGCCGAAGGCAATCAGGCGGCGGTTGATGAGGGCCACCAGGTCGAAGCGTTCGGCCGCCAGGCTCAGGTCGTGGGTCGAGACCAGGGTCGTCACCTGTTGGGTTTTGAGCTGGTCGAGCAGGGCCAGGGTGGCTTCCTGGGTAGGGGCGTCGATGCCGGTGAAGGGTTCGTCCATCAGCAGGATGTGCGGCTCTTGGGCCAGGGCGCGGGCCAGGAAGACCCGCTGCTGCTGCCCGCCCGATAGCTCGCGGATGGCGCGCCCGGCCAGGGCGGCCACGCCCATCTGTTCCATGCTGCGCTGCGCCGCCTGGCGATCCTGGCGCGTGGGCCGGCCCAGCCAGCCGATGTGGCCGAAGCGGCCCATCAGCACCACGTCGCTGACGGTGACCGGGAAGCGCCAGTCGACTTCTTCGCGCTGCGGGATGTAGGCCACGCAGTCTTGATGCCCGCCCAGGGGCAGGCCGTGGATGGTGATCTGCCCGCCGCGCAGCGGCAGCAGCCCCACCAGGGCTTTGAACAGGGTGGATTTGCCGGCCCCGTTGGGGCCGACTACCGCCAGGCGCGCTCCGTGGGGAACCTGGAAGCTCACGTCGTCCAGCACGGCGCGCCCGTTGTAACCGGTCGAGACGTGCTCCAGCACCAGCCGCGCGTCAGCCGGGATAGAAAGGGGGGAAGGGGAGGTGTTCACAGCAGGGATGATTGTACCCCCGTTTGCGATTTGTGCTTTTGGGATTTTGCGGGCGGCGCAGCCGCCCCCTGCAGAGAATTTTTCCGGCGCAGCCGGAAGAATCTTATTCCTTCTGCTTGAGCGGCAGGTGGACGGTGAAGCGGGTTCCCTGGCCGGGGACGCTTTCGGCCTGGATGTGGCCTTTGTGGCGCTGGACGATCTTGTAGCAGGTTGCCAGGCCGATGCCCGCGCCTTCGTATTCGGCGCTGTGCTGCAGGCGGTAGAAGGGCCGGAAGATTTCTTCGGCGTAGGCCGGGTCGAAGCCGATGCCGTCGTCTTCGACGATCAGGTCGATGGCGGCCGGGCCGGCCGGTTGGCTGTAGACCCGGACGCGCGGCGGCTGGCCGGGGCGGTGGTATTTGATGGCGTTGCTGAGCAGGTTTTGGAGGAGCTGGTAGATCTGGAGCGGGTCGGCTTCCAGGCTGGGCAGGCGGCCCAGTTCGATCTGGGCCTGGGTCGCCTGGATGTTCAGATCGAGGTCAGACAGGACGTCTTCGGCGGTCTGGCGCAGGTCGACCGAGTCGAAGGGCATGCTGAAGCGGGCGACGCGCGAGTAGTCGAGCAGGTTGGAGAGCATGTTGTTCAGGCGGCGGGCGGCTTCGATCACCCCGCCCACGTAGCTGCGCCCGTCGGCGTCGAGGTTCTGCTGGTAGCGGGCTTCGATCTGCTCGCCCAGGGATTGGATTTTGCGCAGCGGCTCGTGCAGGTCGTGCGAGGCGATGAAGGCGAAGTCTTCGAGGGCCTGGTTGCTCTGTTCGAGGGCTTCGGCGGCGGCCTGCAGGGCGTCTTGGGCCTGTTTGCGGGCGGTGATGTCGGCGGTGACGACCAGCATGCGCCAATCGGAGTAGGGCAGGGGAACGGCGCTGACGTTGACCCAGATGGTCGGCCGGTCTTGTTTGACGATGCCCATCTCGACGTTTTGGACCGGTTGGCCGGTCTCGAAGGCGCGCACACTGGGGATTTCTTCGGTTGGCAGGGGCGCGCCGTCGGGGCGCAGGTAGGTCCAACTGGCGTGTTTGCCGGTCAGCAGGTCGGCCCGGCTGAGGCCCAGAATGGTTTCCAGGGCGGGGTTGGCGTCGATCACGGCGCGGTGTTCGTCCAGCACCGACACGCCCACGGGCAGCAGGTCGAACAGGGCGCGCAGCTTGGATTCGCTCTGGCGGATGGCTCGCTCGCTCTGTTTGCGCTCGATGGAGTAGCGGATCAGGCGTTCGAGCGAGAGGGGGGTCAGCTCGCTTTTGCTGATGTACAGGGCGGCCCCGGCCTGCATGGCCTGCATGTCGATGGCGTAGCTGCCGTGGCCGGTGTAGAGGATGAAGGGGGTGGGGCTGCCCTGTTCGACAAAGGCGCGGATGAATTCGATCCCGGTTTGGGGGCCCAGGTTATAGTCCACCAGGGCGGCGTCGTAGCGTTCGGAGGCCAGCTTGCGCTGGCCCTGGGCGTAGGACGCGGCCCAGTCGAGGGCGATGGCGCGTCCCTGGGCCTGTTGGAGCATCTCGCGCAGGATGAGGTAGTCTTCTTCGTCGTCTTCGACGAGCAGAATACGCCATGTTTCCACAGGTGAATTCATCTTGGATTCCGGTTGGTTTATGCGGGGGCGGCGCCCCCTTTTACGGTTTTGGGCCTGGCTGGTAGGCGGCTGCGCTGCGCCGCCAGGAGTATTGTACCCTAA
>CAYQDU010000074.1:0-18982 GCA_964416275.1 uncultured Anaerolinea sp.
TCGCATCAAATTATCTCACCTGTATCCCAGGATTCAGGTTTGACGGACTACTAGGACATCATCCCATTGATTGGTTTCTGGATACAGAGGTAGAACCGGTGCGCGCCTTGTTAGGCCGTTATGGGGCGCTTTATTTGCACGGTCATATGCACAAAGGCCGGGCGCGCTATGAAGAGGGCGGGGGCTATCCCTTTCTAGCGCTGCAATCGGGAGCCTCTTTCCAGGCGCGCGAAAATGAAGTTTGGGTCAACCGTTTTTTATGGTGTGAACTCGATATCGCCACCGGCAATCTCAACATCGAGCCTTTGAAATGGTCGAACGATCACCAAAATTGGGTTGTGGATGGCGATGCATTTCCCCCTCACTATCAACAAGGAACCCGATGGGTGCTGCCTCTGCCATCTCCGGCAACCCGGGATATAACTGTAAATTCTGTACCAAGGTTGGATAAGGGTAAGTTCTTTATTCCTGATGGTTGGAGCCAAGTTGATAGTGCTTATTTAGCTGGCAGGCATAAAGAATTGACCAACGAGCAGGCAATCAGTTTTTTTGATGGTAGAGCACCGATCTGGCGGGAAGCCTTAGCGCCGCAAATTCCCAGGCGGCAAATTGTGGGCCGTCTGGTGAGCGATCTAGAAGCCGGACGACGAGAAGGCGGACTGCGAGTTACGCTGCTTACGGGTGCGGCTGGTGAGGGCAAGACTACAGCCTTGCTGCAGACGATCACAGATCTGGTCAGTAGCGAGGCAGATTGGCATATCCTCTGGCATCACGATACAACTACCCCGCTGCCAGCCGAATTTCTTTCTCGCCTCCCAGAAACAGGAACCTGGCTGGTGGTTTCAGATGATGCCGAAGTAATCGTACAACGAGTGTTTAGTTCGGTGCAGGCGTTACGATCCATGGGTAGAAGAAATGTGCAATTTTTACTTTGTTGTCGGGATACCGATTGGAATGCGGAAAGAGCAGAAAATCTTTCCTGGAATTATTATGCAACGTTTGTTACCCGTACCCTGCGGGGACTGACCCAGGTGGACTCGGAAAAAGTAGTATCAGCTTGGGCTTTGTATGGTAAGGATGGGCTAAAAACGCTGGATGATCTGGGTTTTGAGAAAGCTGCCATGCAGCTTTTTAAAGCCGCCCGCTCCGAGGAGTCTAACTGTGGTGAAGGCTCCTTCTTTGGGGCTATTTTACAAACTCGTTGGGGGGAGGGCCTCAAAAGCCATATTGATAATCTCTTGAGTAAGCTTGCCCAATTCCCACTCAGCACTGGAAAGACTTTATTGGATGCTTTTGCTTATATTGCTGCCATGCACGCAGAAAATCTTCAAATCTTGTCAAAAGAAATTTTGGCGGATGTGCTGGGAATTTCCTATAGTGAACTCAAGAAAACTGTCCTGAGTAAACTCGGTGATGAAGCTATTATTGCTACCACTGGGCGCCTAGTCTTTACTCGCCATCGCGCTATTGCGAATACCGTCTTAGAAATTCTGGTCGGTAAGTACGGTTTTGACCTGGATGATTTGTATGTCGATCTGGTGCAAGCTGCACGACAAGCCTATGTGACGGATAAATATTTTGTACCGGATCCCGGCAAATGGCGGTATCTATCCTCTCACTTCTTCGACAAGAACAACCAGGCGCTGGGGATTCGCTTAGCACATACCGTTCTGGAGTTGTCCCCTGGCGATCCCTATCTAATCGTGAAGCTGAGTCAACTATATCGCAAAGCCGGGCAACCCGAAAAAAGCCTTCAGTTATTTCACTTGATCCCCTATAAGGTAACCGAAAACGAGCGCCCGTTCTATTATGAATGGGGAACCACAGAAGGGAAGGTGGGCAATCACACATTGAGTGTTTGGCTGGCTGCATTCTCCTTGGCTGATGGAACAGCTAAATCCATTCCCAACAATGATCACTCTAAACTGGCCTTGTCGGGTTTGGCAATTGCGTTTGACGAACTGTACCAAAACTTCAACGCGCCGGTTTTCGCTGAAGGATGTGGAGCAGCCGCACAGTTGGGATTGATAATTGAAACTAGCCCCATGTATGTAAATGGGCTACGCAACCTTTTTGATACGGCTTGTTCTGCAGGTGTAGAAAAATGTTCGTCGCACGAAGCGCTGGCGCACCTCCAGGCTGGCGCTGCCGCTGCCTGGGAACTTCGAGAAGCCGATTTGCCCGAGTGGATTACCCCAGGGAACGCCCTGGTTTTTAATGGATTGGCTCACCTACTACGGATTACTTAATACACCGTAAACTAATTGCTCGAATGTTTTGACAAAACCCGCCAAGTGGTAGAAAATGGCGGAATGAAAAAACAACATGTACAACTTACGCCGACAGATCGGCAATGTCTTGAAGGGATCGTCAGCAAAGGTCAACAGTCCGCGCCAATCTACCGTCGAGCTCTTGGGCTATTAGAACTGGATCGCGGAAAGACCTATACGGCCGTCTCCCAAACGTTACAAGTAACCGTGCCCACAGTCTCTCACTAGGCAGCCTTGTATGCGGAGCAGGGTCTGGCAATGCTAAAGGATAAGCATCGTAAGGGCCGGCCGATTGTAATAGACGGTGAACAACGTGCACAGCTTACCGCTTTAGCTTGTAGCGAGCCTCCTGAAGGGTATGCTCGTTGGCACTTGCGCCTGTTAGCTGACAAAGCGGTTGAGTTGGGCTTTTGTGAGCACATATCGCACACGGAGGTGGCAAACATCCTCAAAAAAACGAACTGAAGCCGCATCTCAAAAAAACCTGGTGTATCGGGAAACTGGATAGTCATTTCCTGGCTCGGATGGAACAGATATTGGCGTTGTATGCACTACCTTACGATCCAGCGTATCCGGTAGTGTGCTACGATGAACGTCCTTGTTTTCTGATTGGCGATAAGGTTGAACCGGTAGCGATGCAAACTGGGCAAGTCCGCAAGGAACACTATGCTTACGAGAAGAATGGATCATGTGCTTTGTTGGCTGGCGTTGAACCATTGACCGGCTTTCGGCTGGCACAGGCCCATGCGCACCGCACCAAGAAAGAATACACGCTGTACTGCCAGGCTTTGGCGGCGGCTTTCCCGCAGGCGAAAAAGATCCGTCTGGTACAGGACAATTTGAACACCCATGATACCAGTGCTTTTTACGAGAACCTCCCGGCAGACGAAGCCAAGACATTAGCTGACCGCTTCGAGTTCTACTTTACGCCTAAGTCTGCCAGCTGGCTCAACATGATCGAGATTGAGTTCTCTGCTCTGGCCAGGTTATGTTTAGATCGGCGCATCCCAACTTTGGAAGCGCTGGAACGGGAAGTTCTTGCGCTTGTCGCTCAGCGATGCGAAGCGCAAATTACGATCCACTGGCAGTTCTCGGTGCAGTCGGCTCGTTCCAAGCTCAACTCGCATTATGTTAAGGTGCAGACCGATAACCTGAAATTCAAAGATAATTAGTTTACGATGTACTCAGTCCATCAGCCTGTGGTACCATCGACCCGCTGACCGCAGAGGATAGGGGCAACGCTGCCGAGCGCCCCGAGCGCGGATGGCAGTGACCGATTACCGGGCAGGGATAGCTGCATCTCAAATGCAAAGCTTTCCTTGCCCGTTTTTGTTTTTCCCTGCTCAACTCGAGGCCCGGAAAGCGATCAACGCATCGACTGGCCCATCGAGCTATTGGGTCTCGAAGGCGCCGCCCTCTCCCAGCGCGTTTTTCAGTGTAATCAGCGCAAATCCGTGTAATCAGTGATTCAAGGGGGTGGTAAAATCATGCAACGCTATTACGAGAGAACAAAACCCTATGCCATCTGCTGAGATCATTACCATCGGAACCGAAATCTTACTGGGAGAAATCGTCGATACCAACGCCCGCTACATTGCGCGCCAACTGCGCGACGCCGGGATCGATGTCTATCGCAAAACCTCAGTGGGCGATAACGCCCAGCGCATCGCCCAGGCCATCCAACAGGCCCTGGAACGCTGCGAAATCGTGCTGACCACCGGCGGCCTCGGCCCCACCGTAGACGACCCCACCCGCGAGGCCGTGGCCCTGGCGATGGGTGTGCAGACCGAATTCCGCCCAGAGCTGTGGGAGCAAATCCAGGCCCGCTTCGTGCGCTTTGGCCGCCCGCCCACCGAAAACAACAAGCGCCAGGCCTACATTCCCGTGGGGGCTATTGGGGTCGAAAACCCGGTCGGCACGGCCCCGTGCTTCATCTTCGAGAAAGACGACAAGACCATCTTCTCACTGCCCGGCGTGCCGCGCGAGATGGAATACCTGTGGGCCAACGCCGTGCTGCCCTACCTGAAAAAACGCTACCACATCAGCGGCATCATCAAGGCCCTTGTGCTGCACACCGCCGGGGTGGGCGAATCGCAGATCGACGACCTAATCGGCGACCTGGAAACCCTGCACAACCCCACCGTTGGCCTGGCGGCCCACTCCGGCCAGGTGGATGTGCGCATCACCGCCAAGGCCGAATCGGAACAGCAGGCCGACGAGATGATCCGCCCGGTGGAACTGCAGCTGCGCAAGCTGCTGGGCCTGTGGATCTACGGCGCCGACCGGGAAACCCTGGAAGAAGTGGCCCTGCAGGCCCTGCGCAAGCGCGGCTGGAGCCTGGCGGCGGTCGAGTTCGGGGCCGAAGGCGGGCTGGTCAACCGCCTGACCAGCACCGCCCAGAAGGCCGGCTCCGGCTGGAGCGACGTCTTCCGAGGCGGCGAGGTCATCACCAGCCTGGCCTCGCCGGCCGACCTGGGCGCCATCGCCGCCGCCTACCGCCAGTCGCGCCAGGTGGACGTGTGCCTGGGCATCGCCGTCTTCCCCAACCTGGAACGCTCGGACGTGTATCTCAACCTGATCACCCCCGACGAACAGCAGCAGTTAGTGCGCCCCTACGGCGGCCCATCTGAATACGCCCCGCGCTGGGCCATCAACCACGGCCTCGATTTACTGCGGAAGTTATAAATTTTTCAGACCCAGATTTTCACCACCCGTGTTCATCCGTGAAAATCCGTGTCCCCATATTCTCTAGGAGGATTTATGGCCGAGACGTGTGATCTTTTGCTCACCAACGCTTCCGTCCTGACGATGGACGCCGATTTCCACCTCTACGATCCGGGCGCGGTGGCGGTGCAGGGCGATAGCATCCTGGCTGTGGGACCGCAAGACGAATTGAAAGCCCGCTTTGCCCCCCGCCAAAGCCTCGACTGCGGCGGCAAGGTGGTCATGCCGGGGCTGATTAACGCCCACACCCACGTGCCGATGACCCTGCTGCGCGGCCTGGCCGACGATCTGCGCCTGGACGTGTGGTTGCTGGGCTTTATGATGCCGGTCGAGCGCGAGTTCGTCTCGCCGGAATTTGTGCGCCTGGGGACACAGTTGGCCTGCCTGGAATTGATCCGTTCGGGCGTGACCTGCTTTGCCGACATGTATTATTTCGAGGAAAGCGTGGCTAAGGCCACCGCCGAGGTGGGGATGCGGGCCGTCTGCTCGCAGACGGTGATGAAATTTCCCGCCCCCGACGCACAATCCTATGAAGAATCGCTGGCCGAAGCGCGCGAGTTCATCGCCCGCTGGAAAGATCACCCGCTGATCGTGCCTTCCGTTGCCCCCCACGCCCCCTACACCTGTACCGAAGAAATTCTGAGCGCCACCGCCGCCCTGGCAGTCGAGTTCGATGTACCGCTGCACACCCACATCGCCGAAACCGCGGTGGAGGTGGAAAACCTGCGCAACGAAAAAGGCCTGAAGGTCGTCGATTACGTCCAGAAGCAAAACCTGTTCGACGCCAAAGTGCTGGCCGCCCACTGTGTGCATATCGACGAAAGCGAGATGTTCACCCTGCACCGCTACAAAGCCGGGGTGGCCCACAATCCATCCTCCAACCTGAAGTTGGCCTCGGGCTTTGCGCCCGTCACCCGCATGATCGAGATGGGCCTGAACGTGGGCATCGGCACCGACGGCCCGGCCTCTAACAACGACCTGGATATGTTCGAGGAAGTGCGCCTGGCGGCCTTCCTCGCCAAGAGCGTCTCGAACGACCCCACCGCCCTGCCCGCCCGCACCGCCCTGGCAATGGCGACCCGCCTGGGGGCCAAAGCCCTGCACCTGGGCCACCTGACCGGCTCGCTGGAACCCGGCAAACGGGCCGACCTGATCCTGGTCGATCTTTCGCCCCTGCACAACGCCCCGCGCTTCCGCCGCGACCCCAACGGCCTGTACGCCCAACTGGTCTACGCCGCCAAATCGACCGACGTGAGCGATGTGATGGTGAACGGGCGCTGGCTGATGCAGGCCCGCCAGCTTGCCACCCTGGACGAAAAGACCCTGCTGGCCCAGGCCGAAGCCTACGCCCGCCGCATCGACGCCTTCCTGATCCGGCGCGAAAAATCGGTGCTGTCTAAGCTGATCGCCCTGAGCAACGCCACCGAGGAGGAGAGCTTCGAGGTGCAGTCGAAAGTGCGCATCCCCGACCCCGCCCCGGTGCTGGCCGCCATCGACAGCCCGGAGATCGAAGTGCTGCGCAAGCGCCACTATCACGAATACGACACTTATTTCCACTTCGAGAACCCCGAACAGGGCGTGCTGCGCTACCGGGAAGATGAGTTCATCGAAGACGGCGGCGAGGTAAGCCAGGTGCGCTACCGCCTGACGCTGATCGGCCAGACCCAGGAAGGCAAGCTGTCCAGCGACGTGCTGCTCTCGCGCAGCCGCTACCTGGCTCCGGCCACCCACAGCCTGCGCTTCTACCGCGAATACTTCAAACCGGTCAAAGAAGCCGCCATCGAGAAAGACCGCCTGCGCTGGCGGGTCATCTTCCGCGGCACCGAGTTCTACATCAACCTGGATCGGGTCGATCTGCCCTCCCTGGGTTATTTCATCGAAGTCAAGAGCCGCACCTGGAGCCGCCGCGACGCCGAACACAAAGCCCGCGTGGCCGGCGAGCTGATCGAATTCCTGGGCGCCTCGGCCCAGGAACGCCTGGCCCAGGATTATCTGGAGCTGATGAAAACCTAGTGCCGCCCGATCACCCTACCACCGCCTTTGCTATCGACCTGGCCCTTCAGGCCGGGGCCTTGCTGCTGGACTATTTCCGCTCTGGCAGCCTCAGCCCCAGCCTGAAGGGTGATAAAACCGTCGTCACCCTGGCCGACGTGGCCTCTGACCGGCTGATTGGCGAGGCCATCCGCGCCGCCTACCCGGCCGACCTGATCCTGAGCGAAGAATCGAACCCCGCCTACCGCCCGGCTGAGGGGGCCGCCCCGGCGGTATGGATCGTCGATCCGCTGGACGGCACCACCAACTTCAGCCTGGGGCTGCATTTCTGGGGCGTGCTGCTGGCTCGCCTGGTGAACGGGCAGCCGGAAACCAGCGCCATGTATTTCCCCCTGCTGGACGAGCTGTACGTGGCCCAGCGCGGAGTCGGGGCCTATTTCAACGACCATCCCCTGCACGTGCAACCGCCCGGCGCTCTCAGCCCGCTGTCGTTCTTCGCCTGCTGCTCGCGCACCCATGCCCGCTACCGGGTCAGCCTGCCCTACAAGACCCGCATCCTGGGGTCAACCGCCTACACCCTGTGCGCGGTCGCGCGCAGCATCGCCATCGTCGGCTTCGAGGCCACGCCCAAAATTTGGGACCTGGCAGCCCCCTGGCTGCTGTTGAACGAGGCCGGCGGGCTGATCGAGACGTACGATTCTCTGGTTCCCTTCCCCCTCCAGCCAGAGATCGACTACGCCCGCCAGAGCTTCCCCGTGCTGGCCGCCGCCACCCCCGAATTGATCCAGCGCGCCCGCCAGCAAATCGTCCCCAAAGAATAGAGGCTCTTCCGGCTTCGCCCGTACCGGCTCTCATCCCCTACGGGGATGGGAGCCGGTACGCCGCGCCCCTCTCCCCTACGGGGAGAGGGGCCGGGGGTGAGGGGCGCGGCCCTGCTGTCTGATGTTATAATCTCACACAGACACGAGGAATGAGGGAAGACGTATGAGCGCCCAGATTCTCGAAAAAGTAGAGATTTTCGCCGACCTCACCCCAGAACAATTGAAAAACATCTACGCGCTGTGCAAGGAAGTGGTGTATTTTCAGAATGAAATGATCTTTGCCGAAAACTCGCCCAGCACCGAGTTTTACGTCATCATCGAAGGCGAGGTCGCCATCCAGGTCAGCCCCAACATCATCCGGGATGACAAACAGGAACATAAACCCGGCACAATTGCGGTGCTGTTCCCCGGCCAATCGTTCGGCGAGGTAGCACTGGTCGACCAGGGGCTGCGCTCGGCCTCGGCCGTATGCAGTTCGATGTACTGCAAGACCCTGGTCATCCGCCGCGAAGATCTGATGGCTCTGCTCAAAAACGACCCGCGCATGGGGTTTGTGGTGATGAATAACCTGGCGACCGATCTATGCACCAAGATCCGCCTGAGCAACCTCAGCCTGCGGGAGGGATTGCTGTATTTGCCGGCCAAGTAAACCGCCAGCCACAGCACAACCCCTTTAGCGAGGGGAGGGTGAGGCTGCGCCCCATACTTCCCCACATCCAGATGAAATTTTCCGCCTCCAGCGGAAGACCCATAATTTGTTGACAGGAGGATATCGTTATGGAGTATCGCTTTTTAGGCCGTTCGGGGCTGAAAGTATCGGCCCTGTCGCTGGGCGCCTGGGTGACGTACGGCGGGCAGGTGGGCGAAGAAGTGGCCTACGAGTGCATGACCGCTGCCTACGAGGCCGGGGTCAACTTCTTCGACAACGCCGAAGCCTATGCTCGCGGCCAGGCCGAGACCGTGATGGGCAACGTAATCAAAAAGGCCGGCTGGAAACGCTCTGACCTGGTGATTTCGACCAAGATCTTCTGGGGCGGGCGCGGGCCGAATGAGACCGGTCTTTCGCGCAAGCACCTGGTGGAGGGCGTGAACCGCTCGCTGGACCACCTGCAGACCGATTATGTAGACCTGCTGTTCTGCCACCGCCCCGACCTGTATACCCCGGTTGAAGAGACCGTCTGGACGATGCACCAGCTTATTCTGCAGGGCAAAGCCCTGTATTGGGGCACCAGCGAGTGGAGCGCCGCCCGGATTATGGAAGCCCACGCCGTGGCCCGCCGCGAACACCTGATTCCCCCACTGATGGAGCAGCCCGAATACAATATGCTCCACCGCGAGCGCGTCGAGAAAGAATATGCCCTGCTGTACCAGGATTTGGGCATGGGAACCACCATCTGGAGCCCGCTTGCCAGCGGCCTGCTGACCGGCAAATACAACAACGGCATGCCCGAAGGCACTCGCGCCAGCCTCAAAGGTTACGAATGGCTGCGCAGCCAGCTCGAGAGCGAGGATGCCCGGCGCGGCGTCGAAAAAGTGAAACAAATGATGCCCCTGGCGGAAGAACTGGGATGCAGCATGGCCCAACTGGCCCTGGCCTGGTGCCTGAAGAACCCACACGTCAGCACGGTCATCACCGGGGCCTCGCGCCGCCAGCAGGTGATCGAAAACATGCGGGCGCTGGAGGTGGCCGAAAAGCTCACCCCCGACGTCATGGAACGCATCGAAGCCATCTTGCAGAATAAGCCGGAACCCGAAGAAGACAGCCGGTAAGCTGTTGCAGGCGGCCCAGGCGTGGTGCCAGGCTCTACGCCGGGTACCGCCCCATTAAACCGTGGCGCAGGCGTGGCGCTCCTCAAGCGCCTTCGAGAAAAAGATGTTGCGTGGATTTTGTCGCACTTCGGGCGACAAAATCCATGATTAACCCTCTTCCGGCGAAGCTCGCCAGTCACGCCCACCCCGGTTGTATGGCGAGCCGCCCCACGCATGGGCCGCCGGTTGGATAGCCAAAAGAAAGAAGGAAAACCTCATGGACGCCAAAATTCAGAATTTTGTTGAATGCAAACGCCTGGCGGTGGTGGGGGTCTCGCGCAGCGATAGAAAATTCGGCAACGCCGCTTACCGCGAGTTAAAACAACGCGGTTATCAGGTGTATGCGGTCAACCCATCCATGCAGAAAATCGACGACGACCCATGCTACCCCGACCTGGAAACTGTCAAAGACAAGGTGGATGGCGTGGTGGTCATCGTCGCCCCCGCCCAGGGCATCGAAGTGCTGAAGCAGGCTGCGGCGGCCGGCATTCGCAACGTGTGGATCCAGCAGATGGGCGACACGCCCGAACTGCTCCAGACCGGTCAGCAGTTGGGCCTGCAGATGGTCAGCGGCAAGTGCATTCTCATGTACGCCCAACCGGTTGGCTCCTTCCACGCCTGGCACCGCGGTTTTATGCGCCTGATTGGCCGGTTATAATCCGCTTGTTCTTGCCAGGGCGCAAAAACAATTTTTGGCGGCCACGCAGTGCAAAGCGCGTCAGCGCCTTCAAACCCAGATCAATACCCATCAAGGCTGTAAGGTCTGAAGTGTGAATGGTGCGTTTTTGCTATTGGCAAATTAATGGTTTGCTGGCTATAATAGCATATTCAAGGAGAACGTCCGTTGACGGAAACCCATCGGATCACACAAAGTTTTGACGACGCAGGAAACAACGCCGATACTGGCCCCCAGCTTCCGGCTGGCACCACCCTGCAAGAGCGGTATCTGATCCAGGGTGTTTTAGGGATTGGCGGGATGAGCGCAGTGTACCGCGCCCGCGACCTGCACTTTCCCAATGTAACCAAGCTGGTAGCAATCAAAGAGATGGTAAACCGGGCGCTCGACCCCATCGTGCGCAATACCATCGTGCGCAACTTCGAGCGTGAAGCCAATATGCTGGCCTCCCTGGAACATCGCTCGATCCCGCGCATTTACGATTATTTCTCGGTCAACGATCGTTCCTACCTGGTCGAAGAATACATTAATGGGAATGACCTGGAGACGGTCATCAACAACACCCCCGATTTCCTGGCGGAGGAACGGCTGGTGCGGTGGGCCATCGAACTATGCGACGTGCTGAGCTATCTGCACACCCACAAACCCGAACCGATTGTATTCCGCGACATGAAGCCATCGAACGTGATGGTCAACCCGCAGGATCACATTGTGCTGGTCGACTTTGGGATTGCCAAGCCATTTCAGACCGGGCAAAAAGGCACTATGATCGGCACGGAGGGATATTCGCCCCCAGAGCAGTACCGTGGGGAAGCCACCCCGGTAGCCGATATTTATGCTCTAGGGGCTACGCTCCACCATGCCATCACCCGCCGCGACCCACGCCTGGAGGCGCCGTTTTCTTTCCACGAGCGCCCGGTGCGTCAGATCAACCCCAACGTATCCCCCCTGCTTGAAGCCGTCATCAACACCGCCCTGCAATATAACCCGGAAGAACGGTACCAGAGCGCCAACGACATGAAAGCCGCCTTGATGGGTGTGGCGCGCGAAACCGGCATTCTTACCGATATATCCACCAGCGCCCTGAGCCGCAAGAGCGACGACGGGATCAAGCCGCTGTGGGAATTCCAATGCGAAGACGAAATCCGCGGCAGCGGCCTGCTGCACAACAACATCCTGTATATCGGTTGTTACGATAATAACGTATACGCCCTGGACGCCGAGCGCGGCACGTTCCTATGGAAATACCCCACCGAAGGCGGGATCGTCAGCCGCCCGGCGGTGTATGAAGATAACCTGTATTTCGGCTCAGAAGACAGCCGCCTGCACGCCATCTTCCTGCGCACCGGCCGGCTCAACTGGACCTATTACGCCAAAGGGCCGATCCGCTCTTCGCCCACCGTAGCCGAGGGCCATATCTTCGTCGGCGCAGACGACGATCACATTCACGCCGTCAATGCGGCCACCGGCCGCCAGGCCTGGCGCATCGACACCGGCGCGCCGGTGCGCTCCAGCCCCTGCATCAGCAGCGACCTGGTCTATATAGGCACCGAAGCCGGCGATTTCTTCTGCCTCGACTTCGGCGGGACGGTCAAATGGCGCTTTAAGGCCAAACGGGCGATCACATCCTCCCCCGTTTTAGTCAAGAATGTCCTTTACTTCGGGTCGGTGGACAGCACCTTTTATGCCCTGGACGCCAGTTCAGGCTGGGTCATCTGGCGCTTCCGCCTGCCCAAGCCCACCATTTCGACCCCCTGCCTGATGGACAACTATATCTTTACGGGCGCCATCGACGGCAATATCTATTGTATCGACGCCGGTTCGTCCAAAGAAGTCTGGCGTTTTGCCACCCAGCACCAGGTCACTGGTTCGCCGCTGGTTTACAAAGATTCGCTGTACTGTGGGTCTGTAGACGGTTACCTATACTGCCTGGAATATCGCACCGGGCGGTTGCGTTGGAAATTCCAGACCCGGGGCCCCATCACCAGCACGCCGGTAGCCAATAACGACACAGTCTACATCGGCTCTACCGACCATCGCGTCTATGCCCTCCTGGCGTGAGCGAAACAGCCAGAGCAGGAGGTTTCGTTGACAAATCCGCTGACCAAACTTATCACGTCGCTGCGCGGCGATCCTCAACCGGCGGTTGAACCTTCAAAAGAAGTGCCTACGGTGCCGATCCCCACAGATGCAGTTCCTGCGCCGGTCCCCGCCCTCAGCGCCCCGCCGCCGGCGCTGGAAACGCCTCAATTCCAGGCCGCCTGTGCGCAGTCTGTGGGCCAACAGCGCGAGCATAATGAAGATTCGATCTTTATGCTTACCACCGTGATCGCCGCCAACGGCGAAAACACCCCACTGGGCTTGTACATTGTGGCCGATGGCATGGGCGGACATAAGCACGGCGAATTAGCCAGCGGCCTGGCCGTGCGCAGCGTTGCCAACAGCATTCTGCGCAAGATCTTCCTCTCGCTGGTGGCGGTCAAGCCTTCTCCGCCCCAAGAGTCGATTCAGGAGATCCTCGAAAACAGCGTTCAGGACGCACACCGGGTCATCATGAAAGAGGCGCCCGGCAGCGGCACCACCCTGACGGCGATCCTGCTGCTGGAAAAGCACATGTCGATTGCCCACGTAGGAGACAGCCGGGCCTATCAACTAAACTCAGAAGGCCACCTGCTGGCCCTGACCCGCGATCATTCCCTGGTGATGCGGATGATGGAACTGGGCCAGTTGACCGCCGAAGAAGCCGCCGTCCACCCCCAGCGGAACGTATTGTATAAAGCCCTGGGGCAAGGCGAGCCGTTCGCGCCCGACATCACCTCTTCGCCACTGCCCGAAGCCAGCCAGCTCATCATTTGTTCCGATGGGCTGTGGGGGGTGGTTTCGGAAGAAGAAATTTCTCACACTATTCTGACGACGCTCAGCCCCCAGGTCGCCTGCCAGATGTTAGTTGATGCAGCCAACCGGGCAGGAGGGCCGGATAACATCTCGGTCATCCTGATCCGCTTACCATAAACACCGGGCCTGAGGAAGTAAACTGGGGTAGCATGGCAAACGAGCCAAATTATTATGACCTGTTGGGTTTACCCAGGGATGCCATTCTGGAAGAGATTCGGCGCGCCTATTTCGAGGCGGCGCGCAAAATCCATCCCGATGTAAACCCCGAACCGAACGCGGCCGAAACATTTATCCGGATCCAGAAGGCTTATGATATTCTGATCGATGCCCAGGCGCGAGCCGAATACGACCAAAAACTGGAGCAAGAAAACCGCGATCCGGTCGTCACACAGGTCATCTACAGCCGCACCAAGCTTTCCACCCTGAGCGAACCGCAGTTGCTGTACGTCTTGCTGCAATTTTCCCCGGCCAAATACCTGGCCGCCCAGCCTGCCCCGGCCCTGAATATCTGCCTGATCCTCGACCGCTCCACCTCGATGCAAGGGGTGCGCATGGATACAGTCAAGACCGCCGCCATCGAGCTGGTGCGCCAATCCAAACCCGACGATATTTTTTCGATGGTAGTGTTTAGCGACCGGGCCGAAGTCGTGATCCCGGCTGGCAAACGGCTGGAGCTGACCCACATCGAAAACCAGATTCACATGATCCGCCCCAGCGGGGGCACCGAGATCTACCAGGGCCTGGCGGCGGGCTACGAAGAGGTCAGCAAGAACGCCGGGCGGGTGCTTATCAACCACCTGATGCTCATTACCGACGGGCGCACCTATGGCGACGAAAAAGACTGCCTGCGCCTGGCTGATAAGGCCGCCCACCAGGGCATCCGCATCACCGGGCTGGGCATCGGCAACGAGTGGAATGACGTTTTCCTGGACGAGCTGACCACCCGCACCGGCGGGGCCAGCTTCTACATCTCCAAGGCCAACGACATCCGCACATTCCTGAAAGATAAGTTCAACAGCTTGAACCAGGTGTTGGCCGAGCGGGTTTCGCTTTCGCTGACGCTGAATGCCGATGTCAGGCTGACCTCTGTGTTCCGCCTGCAGCCCGAGCCAACCATGCTGCCGCCAGAGCTGCCCCTGCGCCTGGGCAGCATCGTCAAAGATGCGCGCCTGTCTGTCTTGCTCGAGTTTATGGTGCCATCGGTGCCGCAGGGGGCGCTGCGCTATCCGGTGGCTTCTGGCGAGCTTTCGCTGGTGCTGCCGTCTGAACCACAAACTACCCGCACGATTCCGATCAACCTCAACCGGCTGACGACTCCCGAAACAACCACCGAGCTGCCGCCGCGCGAAATCTTTCAGGCCCTCTCGCAGATCACCCTGTACCGCATGCAGGAGCGCGCTCGCCAGGAAATCTCGGAGGGAAAGATCCAGGATGCCAGCCTGCGCTTACAGCGCCTGGCGACCCAACTGCTCTCCTTAGGCGAGGTCGAGCTGGCCCAAACCGCCATCATCGAAGCTGAGCGCATCCAGCAAACCCACATGCTGAGCGCAGAGGGTGAAAAGCAAATCAAGTACGGCACCCGCTCCTTCCTGCTGCCTGCTAAAGTGGAGGAGTAAGGATTACTATGATCTTATGTCCGAATTGCCTGCATAAAGAAATGGTTGGGGCGATGTTCTGCAGCGAGTGCGGCGCGCAGCTCATCTTCCCAACCGGCGTGCCAACCGGGGCGATCCGCGCCACCACCGCCGGCCTGAAACCCCCTCCCGAGGCCTTTCCTCCCAATCCGCCCCCGCTCGCCCAGGCGGGCGCGTCGCAGATCAACCTCAACCTGATCAGCACCGGCGATATCTTCCCGGTCAACCTGCAAAAAGAGGTGACCCTGGGCCGGGTGAGCGAAGGCCAGCCGGTAATCCCGGACATCGACCTGACCCCCTACAAGGCCTATGAAGCCGGCGTCTCGCGCATGCATGCTTCGCTCAAGTTGATCGATGAACAGGTGATGATTACCGACCTGGGATCGGCCAACGGCACGCGCATCAACGGGCGGCAAATCTCCGCTCATATCCCCTACCCGATCCGGCATGGCGACATCCTGACCCTGGGAAAATTCAAGATTCAGATTTTGCTTAGAAAACCGATCTCGACCGGAGCCTGAAATGCCCTATTCGCTGGTTGTTCACGTTCAAAACACCGATCCCATCCTGGGCGAAACCGATGAACTGCCCACCCCAAGCGACACGATGGTGATGCTCAAAAATCCACGCCGCGTGGATGGCAAAGACCTGCACTACCTGGCCGAGAACGTGATGGTCGTCTTCTGGCCGATTGAGCGCATCAATTTTATCGAAGTATTAAGCGAAGGCCAGGAAGAGCAGATCATCGGCTTCGTGCGCGAGTAAACGTATGCCTCCCGATAACCCCCTCAGCGATAACCAGTTCCGCGGCCGGCGCATACTGGTAGTAGACGACGAGGAGCGCATGGTGCGCTTTATCCGTCTGAACCTGGAACACGACGGGTTCCGGGTCATCGAAGCCTTCAACGGAACCCAGGCGATCAACAAAGTTCGCAGCAGCCTGCCCGACCTAGTCTTGCTGGACGTGATGATGCCCGACCTGGACGGGTTCGAGGTGTTGAAGATCATCCGCGAAGTATCTTCCACCCCAGTCATTATGCTCACCGCCAAAGGCGAAGAAGACGACCGGGTGCGCGGGCTGGAGTTGGGCGCCGACGATTACGTCACCAAGCCCTTTAGCCCGCGCGAGCTGGTCAGCCGGGTGCGGGCCGTGCTGCGGCGCACCGAAAGCCCCGGCGCGCCCATGCACGGGCTGATCGAAGTGGACGACCGGCTGAAGCTGGATTTCGACCGCCGCGAGGTGTGGGTAGACGGCAAGCTGGTGAAGCTGCGCCCCACCGAATACCGCCTGCTGTACCACCTGGTGCAAAACGCCGGTTGGGTCGTCACTCACGACCAAATTCTGACCAAGGTCTGGGGCTACGAATATCGCGACGAACCCCATTACGTGCGCCTGTATATCAACTACCTGCGCAAAAAGCTGGAAGAAGACCCCACCAACCCAAAATATATCCTGACCGAGCGCGGGATTGGATACCGGTTCATAGACTTCCGCCGCTCGCACGATGAGGAAACGCCCGAGGATTTACCGAATGGAAAATAAGACTACCGCCAAGCAACGCATCTTACTGGTGGACGATCACGAAATTGTGCGGTTGGGGTTAAAAGCCTTGCTCGAGCGACATCCCAACTTCGAGGTAGTGGCCGAAGCCAGCACTGCCCGCGAGGCGGTCGAGAAGGTCGAAGCCTTCTTGCCCGACGTGGTGGTGATGGATATCCGCCTGCCGGGTGGGTCGGGCATCGAAGCCTGCGAGGAGATCGCCGAGAAATTCCCCGAATCGCGGGTTATTATGCTCACCTCCTATGCAGAGGACGAAATGCTGTTCTCGGCCATCCGGGCCGGGGCTTCAGGCTACGTACTGAAGCAGATCGGCGGCGAAGACCTGGTGCATGCCATCGAAGCCGTTGGCCGGGGCGAGGCCCTGCTCGACCCGGCCGTAACCCAGCGCATCTTCCAAGAAGTGCGCAAGGCCGCTAAGGAAGAAGAAGCCTCAGCCTTCTCGGCCCTGACCCAGCAAGAGAAGCACGTCTTACTGCTGGTCTCGGAAGGCAAGACCAACCGCGAGATCGCGAAAGCCCTGTTCCTGGGCGAAGGCACGGTGCGCAACTACGTCAGCAGCATTCTTTCCAAACTGGGGGTCAGCAACCGGGCCGAGGCGGCAGCCTATGCGGTAGAGCATAACCTGAAAGATTATCTCTAAAAACCGGGCGGCTCATGAGACCGTGGTGGGATGACTGGCGAGCTTCGCTCGCCAGGAAAGATGATTAATCGTGGATTTTGTCGCACTTTGTGCGACAAAATCCACGGTACATCTCTTTTTGAAGGCGCTCGAAGAGCGCCATACCTGTTCCACGGTTTAACGGAGTGGTACCCGGGTGGCTACGCCGCCCGCACCCCCCGCCTTCGGCGGAAGAGCCAGATAATACATCTAGCGCGGCGGGCGGCAGATCGGGCAGGGGCAGAGCGCCCGCAGATAGTTCCAGTTATAAATGCCGTAATGATGCCCATCTTCCCATTGGATCGTCAGGGCATAGCCGCCCACGGCCTCGATATTTTGCAGGCGCGTGGCGGGGGTATCTTCCAACGAGCGGGTGAACACCTCTGGGTCGGGTTCGGCGCGCATGTTTTCATGCCCACCCCGGCATTGAGCGCACGGGCAGGCATAGCGCAGCAGAGCGAACGGATAGCGGCTGGTATGCCCGTCGCTCCACTCGATGGTGAGTTCCTGCGTCTGCCGGTTGGCCGTAATTCCAGTGGGACGAAGATCTTGCATGAAGAAAACTCCTTAATGGTCCTAAGGGCCTTGTACTGCTTGTAAATAGTTCACTACCGCCCAGCCCCGGCGTTGAGCGTCAAACGGGCCAACCAGGTACCACCAGGTATAACCATCCAGCTCTTGCGGCCCGTCTTCCACCTTGAAAACCTCGGCTTCGCTGGCGACCAGCACCACCTTGCCGTTCAACCCGGCCGCGTCGCGCAGGCGCAGGCCATCGCCGCCGGTTCCCGTCACCTGCACAAACCCGCCCTTAGCAATCGACCCGGCCGGCGGGGTGGGAGCGGCTGTGCCGCTGCCCGGGTTGGCCGCGTCGGGAACGGGGGTGGAAGTCTGCGTTGCAGCCGGGATGACTTGCAGCATGGCGGTGGCGACCGCCTGGCTCGAGCGGGCCGGGCGGGTGAGCCAGGCCAGCAGCAGGGTGATCGTCAGCAGCAGGCAGGCCACCACCAGCGCCCCGGCCAGCGTTCGCCCGGTAAGAAACGGGCCCAGCCAAGCCAGCCGCCCTGGTCGCCCAGCCGGCTGAACCGGCCCCGCGGTTTGGCGGGCCAGAACCGGCGGGCGCGACGGCGCAGGCTGCCCAGGATGGCGCGGCGGAGAGTGACGATCCAGCGACATGGGCTTACATCGGCAGCAGGAAGAAAGCCAGCGCCAGGATCAGATACACCGCCAGCAGTTCCGCCCCTTCCAGCCAGTTCGACTCGCCATCCTGGCTGACGAACACTGCCACCAGCACCCCGGTCAGCAGGGCCAGCAGTTCGAATTCGTTGAAGATCAACTGTAAGGGATGGCCCATCAGCAGGCTGATGAACACCAGCACCGGGGCCACGAACAGCGCGATCTGCAGGCTGGAGGCTACCGCAATCTCTACGCTCAATTCCATGTGATTTTGCAGGGCCACCTTTACCGACACCAGGTGTTCGGCCACGTTGCCGATCAATGGGATCAAAATCACGCCCAGGAAGAACTCCGATACGCCCAGGCTGGCGACCACCGGCTCAACCACCCCCACCAGCAGTTCCGACATGACCACCACGCCCACCGTCGCCAGGGTGAGCATAATGATCGAAGTGCGCAGCGACCAGGCCGCATGCCCGCCGTGAGCCGGGGCCGGAGCGGAAGCTTTTTGCGCCTTTTCTTTCGGCTTCGAGCGCCTCCCGGAAAGTTCGGGCACCACCGGCCCGCTGACCGCTGTGCTTTGATCGCGGAAGCTGAACAGCAGCCCGGCGGCATACAGCACAATCATGATAACCGCCACCCCCAGGCTGAGGGCTTCGACCCGGGTGCTGGTTTCCGGTCCAATGGCGCTGCTCAAGATGGAAGGGATCAGCAGGGCAATCACCGAAAGCAGCAGCAGAATGGCGCTGCGCCCGGCGTGGCGCGGGTC
>CAYQDU010000075.1:0-18958 GCA_964416275.1 uncultured Anaerolinea sp.
TATGTAGCAGGCGCTGCTCGAGCTGAAGGATATTTTCCCCTTCGTTGAAGAAGCTTTCATATGTACTGCGGCTGTTCTCGTAATCCAACGGCAAGATCAACTGCGAAAGCTCCATGCCTTCCAACTCACGAGCGCTGTAGCCCAGGATATTCTGCATCGACTGGTTGGTGGTGACGATGTTGCGCTGCAAGTCGATAATGACCTTGCCCACCGCGCTGCCCTCGAAAATGGTGCGGAATCGCTCTTCGCTGGCGCGCAGTTTCTCATCGGATAGCACCTGTTCGCTGATGTCCTGGCTGATGCCCAAAATTTTGACTACCTGCCCCTCGGCGCTGAAGATCGATTGGCCGCTGGCGCGTAGAATGCGAATTTCTCCGCTGGGGCGCGTGATCCGGTGAACGCACTCAAATGAAGGCAGGTTCTTTTGGATCGTCTGGCGCGCCGTCTGGATCAGCAGGTCGCGGTCTTCGGGGTGGATGCGTTCGCGCAGCTCGCCCAGGTTTTCATCAAACGCTCGCTTCTCCATGCCATAGATGCGCCGCATTTCGTCGGACCACAGGACGCGGTTTGTGGCGATATCCCACTCCCAACTGCCCATGCGGGCCACGCGCTGGGCCTCGGCCAACTGGCGTTGGCTGGCGCGGATCTTTTCTTCAGCCTGGCGGCGCTCCACCGCCCGGCCCAATTGCGTGCCGATATTCCCCAGGGCTTCGATCAGCGGCAGGTTGACCCCCATCGGCTTATCGGTGTAGAACTCCATTACGGCTACGATCTCTTTGCCGGCCATCACCGGCAGTCCCAGGCCATCGACGACCCCTTCCTGTTCAGAGATGCGCCGGCGTGGGAAATCCGCGTCAGATCGGATGGCCTGGCGGCGCAGGGTTACTTTGCCGGAGGCCAGTACTTTGCCGGGCAGCCCTTCGCCCATCTTCAAGCGAAGATCCTGGGTCTGGCGGCGAAAACCTTCAAAACGGCCTGGATCGCGCAGCGACCAGATTTGGGCCGAACGCAGCTCGTCGCCGGCGCTCTGGTCTCGATAGAAGACATGCCCCAGGGGCCAGCCGGTATAGCCGCAGATCAGGTCCAGGCTGGTCTGCATCGCCTCGGTGATGGTTTCGGCCTGGTTAGCAGCGATGGTTACATCTTGCAGCAGTTGCAGCAGGCGGGCCCGGTCGGCCAGTTCTTCTTCCAGGTGGGTGGTGAGTTGTTTGAGGCTTTCATGGGCCTGGTTGCGATAGATGGCCGCCGCCAGCAGGTTGGCGATGCTTTGTAAAAAGTTCATGTCGCTGTTGGTGAAGCGGCGCGGCGTTGGGCCGTAAACGCCGATGACGCCATACGGGTGCGACAGGCCAAATATTTTGACGCTCATGCCGCTGCGCAGGCCGTAACGTTGGAACAGGGGGATAGACGCCAGGCGCGGCTCCTCGGCCAGGTCAGAGACGATCAACTGGCCGGAGGTCAGCAGAGCCTCTCCGCCGGGTTCGCTGATCTGGATGTGATATGCCCCTACCAGGCCCTCCTGCCAGCCCTTTCCGGCTTGCACAGTCAACTGACCGGCGTTGGGGTCATACGCCAGAATCAGACAATATTCCACGCTCAGACTGGCAGCGAGTATCTCGGCGGCATTCTGGAACAATTCGGATATGCTGGCCCCGGCCAGGGCGCGTGTGCTCAGGCTGGCAATGGCGGCCTGCTGGCGCTCGGCCAATCCGGCCGGAGCATGATCGGGTTGGATTGAACTGGCGACTTCAGAACTATTCATAGGGCTTCATTGTATAGAAAAAAGCCAGATCGTCTATCGGAATTTGCCTACAATCCAATTCGGTCCTTCCAGCTTTGCCGGCGAAATTTCTATCGTGGGGTTTACGGGCGGCGCATATAGATGCGCTGGCTAAGAAAAATGTTGGGTGGTCGTATAGCAGTTGTATATTTTGGGCCTCGTTTCTCGGATTACAATGGCGGGGTTCAATATAAAATTGTTGAATTCTTCTAATTATCGAAGTAAAAGGAACGAAATATTTTAATGGAACAAAAAACTTTGCTGCACAAGCGATGGTTTCTGCTTGTTCTCTACCTGGTGTGCCTGTTGCTTTTGGGCGCAGCCCAGGCGTTTCTACGCCCGGCAGCCCGGGTTAGCGCCGCCGGCCCCGTCGCCTCGATTGCATGGCGAGATTGGGGCATCGATATCTCTGACCCGTTTTATGCGGCCCTGTCTTCCCTGGCCCCGGCCGATCTGACAGCCGAATGGGTCTCTGCGCCAGGGATGTTTGCCCTGCCGGTTGTGCAGCAGCCGGAAGGCCAGGAAATCTTTGTCTCCATCCAGCCCGATGTAGTCACACAGTTTCGCATGCCATCTTATGATGGCGTAACCGGGTTGATCGCGCACAATTATCTGGCCGGGCAGGAGTTTTATAAACTTGCGCTGGGGCAGCCGTTCTGGGTCAGGTATCAGAATGATGATACGCGGTATCTCTATCGGGTTACCAGCATCCAACGGTATCAGAAGCTGACCCCTACCGACCCGCGCAGCCGCCTGATCGACCTGAGCAATCGCCAGGAACTGAGCGCCGCCCAGGTTTACGACCGGCACTATACCGGCCAGCCGCACGTGACTTTTCAGACCTGCCTGGAAGGACAGGGCCGCCTGGATTGGGGATTGCTGTTCATAACAGGCGAGCCAGAAGTCCGCTGAATATCTCTGCTCTCCCGGCTGCGCCTGGAAATATGAGGGGTAACGGCTGCGGCCCCAGGGATCGTCTCCCTGGGGCCGCTTTCCCCTAACGGGCCGAAGTCAAATCATCAAGATTGAACCGTTGGCAGGAAAGGCGCCCAATAAAGCCGATACTCGTTATCCCAGGCGGGGAGAGTGAAATCGGGATATTGGCTGTTCTGGAAAGCCGGGGCTGTGTTCAGAGTTTGGGCATCCACAACCAGGATGAAACGTTGGTTGGTCGGGTCCCAGGAGAAAGCGCGTACCGGGATCGGGATCAGGCGCGAGCCGGGCATATCACTGGGGTCGATGACGGCGAACAGGATTCGCCCGGTATTGTAGTCGATCAGGACATCCTGAACAGTACCTAAAGCCATCCCATCGCCTTCATATACGTCGGCGCCAATGAAATCGCTGGCCCGGATCAGGCCACGCAGGCCAACGCCAACGGCCACTGCGCCGTCCGCACCGGCCGCCGGGGTGCTTGATGTACTGGTCACGGCCTGGGTGGCCTGCGTACCGGTCATAATCTCGGTCGCCGGAGCGGTGGGCGCGCTGGGGGTAGCCAGCGTGCCGGTCACAGCCTCGGTCGCCGGCGCGCCGGGCGTAGGAACGTACATGCCGGGAACCGGGGTGGTCATCGTGGAGGTCAGGGCGCGGCTGGGGATGATAGGATACCCGGCCCAGAAGGAGTCGTAGGCGCTCCCCCAACCCTCGTCGGACATCCCATTACCGCCGTCAAAGGCGCTCAGATCGGCTTCGGGTGCGTTTTTCAGCGCATCGGCTGCAACCCGCAGCGCCAGGCCAGCGCCGTCGATTCCGGCGCAGCTTGCGCCGGTGGGCACGCCCGCCGAATCGCCGTTCGGATAGTCGTTGGCGTTCTCGTTCATGTTGGCGCTGCCGCCGGCTGCCGGCGGCGTGACAACCGCCGGGCTGTCGTTTGCGTTGCCGCTTGGAACGTCGCCCATGCCGGCTGGGCAGACCTCAAAAGCCTGGAAGGGGACCGCCACATTGCGCTCGCCCAGGCCCAGGAAACCGTCCAGCCCGATAACCACATAAGCCACCCTCTCGGAGGTCAGGTCCAGAATCACGGTGTTCACATCGCCCACCTGCTGGCCGGTCTGGTTGTAGACTGGATAGCCTTGCAGGTTCGACGCCAGCGACGGGCTGCTGTTGGAGCCGGTCATGGGAAGCTGGCCCTGGTCGCTCACGGATTGGGTCGCTACCGGCGTTTCCATCCTATCGGGGGTGGCTAAAGCGCCGTTCTCGTTGGCATTGGTATTGGCGTTGCCATTGTCATTCAAGTTCGGATTGGCGTTGGTGGGATCCGCCGCCGGGGTACTGGCTGCCGGGCTGCCATTGGCATTGACATTAGTGTTCAAGTTGCCATTGGTATTCCCATTCAATCCACCGTTAAGATTACCGTTAAGGTTCTCGTTGACATTGGCATTCAAGCCGCCATTCGCGTTGTCGTTCGCGCTTGTGTCGGCCCCGCAGGCGGATAGCGCCAGAGCCAGGATCACGAACAACGAAGCCAAACCACTCAACTTTCGCATTGTCTACCTCCTCTATGTCAAGCATATCGCTAAGTTATTGCCAACCTTATGGATTGGCAGTGTGACTTAACCATACCCGGTTACAAAACATTTTCAATTGGGAGAAACCCTTTTTATCTGGGTAAGGAATCTTCCAGGGAGGTGGGGGAGTTTCCCGATTGCAGCCTGGGGAAACCCCCGTATTGCCCAGGCGGCGCGGCGCAGGCGGCGCAGCATAGAACCGCGCTGTGCCGCCTGCGAGTGGAGTCATAGAATTGCTAACGAAACAGTCCCGGCGTGGAAAAACGGTCAGGAGAAACTATTTTTACACTCCAGCGTCGAAGGGTGGCTGTTTCCAGCGCTCCGATCCTGGACCCCCGCCGCCAGATCGCGAATCGCAGGGATCAATTTCTTTGGGACATCCTCTTTCACCAGATACCCGGCGACGCCCAGGCTGAGCATGTGAAAAATATACTGCCGGTCGTTATAGGCGCTAACCGCCAGGATAATCACGTCGGTTTTCCTGGCGTGCAGTTCGCGCGCCACTTCAATGCCCGTCATGCCTGGCATCTCGATGTCCAACAGCATTACATCGGGCTTCAAGCGATTTACCAGAGCCAGCGCTTCGATCCCGTTCTGCGCTTCGCCGACTACTTCGATATCGGAGGCTTTCTTGAGCAGCGAACGGAGCAAGGCCCGCACTCCAGCATGATCATCAACAATCAATACCCGGATTGACATGACCAAACCATCCTTCACCAGTCCATCTCAGGGGATAATCCGTCGATCCCTTAAGAAATGGCATTCCATAATACGATCCCGCCCGGTTAACTGCGCCGCTGCGGCAATCTCGCGAGCGCGGGCTACTTCTGTGTGTCGATATGATATATACCCGACTGGAATGAAAAATTCAATCCGTAGTTTCCCTAAAAAAGGCGTTCCTTCGGGTTGGGCCGGAAAAGCTGCTTGCACGGCGTGGGCCACGCAAACTGTCCGGCCGTCGATGCGCGCAGCCGCGGCAGCGGTGCCGCGCCCCTACCGGTCGGGTTGTGGCATTCATTTTTGGATTCTTCCGCCGAAGGCGGGGATTTTTCTATTTTGGGGAAAATGGTACCTCTGCCTCATTTTCGAAGTTCGCGACACCCGCTCCGACCGATGGTAAGGATGGAAAGATCAAATAAGAAGTTTGATGAGGCGCAGCTGCGCCTCGGCCTGTAATCGAAGATACACCTTGACAATTCGACGCTTTTCGATAAGATTGAATTGCTAAAACGGAAAGTCAAGGGCATAATGATGGCAAAAATCGACGAAATTGACATCCAGATTGCAAATCTGCTGGTCGAAGATGGGCGCATGTCGAGCGCGGAGATTGCCCGGCGGGTGGGCGGCCTATCCGAACGGGCAGCCCGCTATCGCATCGAGCGCATGATCCGCGATGGGGTGATCCAGGTGCGGGCAGTCGCCAGCCCGCGCTCGGTGGGCTACAGCGTGGTAGCCGATGTCTGGCTGCAAGTCGAAGCCGATACGGTGCGCGAGGTAGCCAACCGGATGGCCGAATATAGCTGTATCACTTACGTAGCCTATGCGATTGGCGAAACCGACATCAGCGTACAGGTTGTTGGACGAGACACAGCTGAAATCTACCGCTTTGTAACCGAGGTGATTGGTCGCACGCCCGGCGTCCGCAAAACCACCACCTCGATTGTGCCGCGCATCTTGAAAGACGTGTACCAATGGCGCTTCCCCGATGACGCTTGCCTGGGAGAAGCCGCCGACGAGAGCGGGAGCTGATCATTCGTCGAAGGGCGGCTCGCGGCAAAGGCCGCCTCAACCCAACGGCCAGATCTTTTCGGCCCGGATAAACGGTTCGCCGCGTTCGGCGTCCAGTTCGACGACGCCCTCGATCACGTAGGGCCCTGGCCCGCTCAAACCGGAGCGGGCCTGTTGGTATACCCCGCCGGGGATGACCACTTCCAGCATACCCTCCAGGTCTTCTAAGGACATGAAATAGGTATAGGCGCCCTGTCCGCTGGCAGCCCGGCGCCAGGTCTGGCGCATGCCGGCCACCCGCACGGGCTGGCCCAGGCGAGCGGCGGCTTCGACGGTGGACAGCGCCCGCGCCGCGGCCAGCGGGCGGGCGCACAGTTCGAGCGGGTGGGCGGCCAGGCTCACGCCCAGGATGCGCTCCTGGGCGGCGGCTTTTTCGGCCAGCGACCAATCGGGAGGGTCGCCGGCTTCGATTGCGTTGGCCGGCGCGGTGGGCGCCAGGTCGAACAGGGGCAGTTGACCGCCGCGCCAGCCGCCCAGCGCCAGGCGGCGCAAGATAGCCGGGATGCTGCCGAAGCCTTCCAGGGCGCCGGCGCGGGCCAGATTCTCAGCTTCCGCCGGGCGCGGGTCGGCCCGGGCCAGAAAATCGGCCAGCGAAGCAAAAGGCCGGTAGCGCAGGATGCGCTCCTGCGTCCGGTGAGTCAGCTCGCGCACCTGGTTCATCCCCATCACCAGGGTTGACCGACCATCCAACGGCTGGACGCTGAATTCGGGCTGGGCAGCGTTCACCAGCGGCGGGCGCACCGCCAGGTCCAGGCGGCGAGCCTCGGTCAGGTAGACCTGCTGGCCGTAGTAGCCGCCCCAGTTTGCCAGCACCGCCGCCAGGAAATGAGCCGGATGGTGCAGCTTGCACCAGGCCGATTGCCAGGCCACTTTGGCGTAGGAGGCGGCGTGGGCCTTTGGAAAGCCATATCCGGCGAAGGCAGCCATCATCTCCCAGATTCGTTCGGCCGAGTCGCCGGGGACGCCGCGCCGCTCGAAGGCCCCGGCGATAAAGCGCTCCTTCAAGGCTTGCATCTGCTTGCCGGGGTCGAAATGGCTCATTGCCCGGCGCAGCAGGTCGGCCTCGGCCAGACTGAAACCGCCCAGTTCGTGGGCGATGCGCAGCACCTGCTCCTGGTACAGGATGACCCCAAAGGTGTCGTTGAGCAGCCCTTCCAGGGCCGGGTGGGGATACTTTATCGGCTCCAGCCCGCGGTAGCGGGCCACAAAGGCGTTTTTCTGCCCGCCGGTGAGCGGGCCGGGGCGGTACAGGGCCAGGGCCGCCAGGATGTCGTCCACCCGCCGGGCGTGGATTTCGCGCAGGGTGGCCCGCATGCCGGGGCTTTCGATTTGGAAGCAGCCAATTGTGCCGCCGCGTTCCACTAGGGCCGATACTTCGGGGTCGTCTTCGGGGATAGATTCTAACACCAGCAGGGGGTTGGCCTGGTCGGCCTGGATGGCTCGCGCCACATCGCCCAGCACCGTCAGCCCGCGAATGCCCAGCAGGTCGAGCTTGACCAGCCCCAGGCGCTCGATGGAGTCCAGGTCGAGTTGGGTGGCGACGATGCCTTTGGCGGCCATCTGGGTAGGAGCCAGGTCGGTCAGTGGGCCAGGGGCGATCACAATTCCGCCGGGGTGGATCGACAGATGGCGCGGGCGGCCAATCAAAGCCGCGGCGGCCTCGAAAATCTGGCGGTGGAGCGGGTCTGGATAGTGGGCGCGCAGTTCGGCGAAGGGCTGCTCGTCATTCCGGCTGCGGTCGGGCGGGCCGTACCAGCGGTGGGGCAGGCTCTCGGCCAGGGCGCTCACCTGGGCCGGCGGCAGGCCGAAGGCTTTGGCTGCTTCGCGCAAAGCCGAGCGGCGCCGAAAGCGGTTGACGGTGCAGACCATCGCCACCCGGTCGGCCCCGAAGCGCCGGTAAACGAAGCGAATTACCTCATCGCGCCGCCGCGAGCATAGATCGGTATCGATGTCGGGCGGGGTAGCGCGGGCCGGGTTGAGGAAGCGCTCGAAATACAGATTTAGCCGCACCGGGTCGGGGGTGGTGATGCCCAGGCAGTGCGCCGCCAGCGACGATGAGGCCGAGCCGCGCGATGCGATGGGGATGCCGCTGCGCCGGGCGAAGTCTACGATCTCCTGCATGACCAGGAACAGAGCTTCGTAGCCGCAGGTTTCGATCACCGCCAGTTCATGTTCCAGCCGTTGCTGCACGACCGGCGACTGTTCGGCCCCATAGCGCTCGATGGCCCCGGCCTGGGCCTTGCGGCGCAGTTCCTGGATGGCGGTCACGCCGGGCGGCAGGTCGGGCTTCGGAAAGTGGGGTTGGCCCAGAGGCAGCTCCAGGCGGCAGCGGTTGGCGATCTCGGCCAGGTTTGCCAGGCTGGACGGGTAGGCGGCAAAGCGCCGCGCCATCTCGGCCGGGGGGAGAAAGAAGGCTTCGGGCGGGGCCAGGTCGGCGCTGGTCAGGCTGTCGAGCGGGCGGTTGAGGCGGATGGCGGCCGCCACGCGCTGCAGGGCCGCCTGGGCCGGGTCGAGATAATAGACGCTGTGGGTGGCGGCGGTGGGCAGCCCCAGCCGGGCGGCCAGGGTCACCAGCGGGACAACCCAGGTCGAGTCGGCAGGGGTGTGGAGCTGTAGTTCTGCGTATAGCCTTCCGGGGAAGATGGCGCGCAGGCGCTCCAGTCCAACGCGGGCCGGGCCGGTTTGTCCCTGGGCCAGCAGGCGGGCGGCCAGCCCGCCGCGCCCGCCGCTCAGGCACAGCAGCCCGGCGGCGTGACACTGGATCAGATCGAGCGGGGCAGGCTGGATATCGCCGGTCTCGGAAAACGAGGCGCTGCTGATCCGGCACAGGTTGGCCCAGCCCTCCCGATCCATCGCCAGCAGGGTCAGCGTCCCGGCCGGGGCGGCGGCCAGTTCGGCCGGGGGCAAAACCTCGACCGCCAACCCCAGGATCGGCTGGACGCCGGCTGTTCGGCAGGCGTCATAAAACTCGATGGCCCCGCTCAGGCGGTGGTGATCGGTCAGCGCCAGGGCCGGCAGGCCGTGAGCGGCGGCAGCCTGGGCCAGCTCAGCCGGCGCGGCCAGGCCCTCCAGCAGGGAATAGGCGGAGTAAACGTGCAGGTGCGGGTAGAGATAGGTCAAGGTGGGCCAATTCCTGGGGATTATTATAACCCGGCGCATGCCGGGCGGCGCGAGATGGCCGGGGCCGCGTTCAGCCACAAGGCTTTGTATGGCGGCGCATGCGCATTGCGCTGCGACCCAACGCTGGCCGACCCGCTATCAAATTCGAAAGGCAAACCCGCTCAAGTTTTCCACACGGCGCGCTTGGTGCTAGAATGGATGCGGAGCGAGGAAAAGCTATGTTGAACAATCGTTGGGTTCAGGCCTTATTGGGAATTCATCCTGCGCCAGGGGAGGCTCAGGCCGGGCCGCCTCCGGCGCAGCCAGCCGAACGTCTGGCGCGGGTGGGCTGCCCGGCTCACAACTGCGGCGGGCGCTGCCTGCTGATTGCCCATATACAGGATGGGCGCATCACCCGCCTGGACACGGACGACCGGCCCGACCACCTGGCTGCGCCGCAGCTGCGGGCCTGCGCCCGCGGGCGAGCTTACCTGCGCCGCCAGTATCACCCAGACCGGCTGCTGCACCCTATGAAGCGGGTGGGCCGGCGCGGGGCGGGGAGCTTCGAGCGCATTTCATGGGACGAAGCCCTGGATATGCTGGCCGGGCAGATGCAGCGGGTGCGGGCGCAGTATGGCAACCAGGCCCTGTTCGTGCCGTATGGCACGGGCAGCTACAACCAGCTCAATGGCTCGCAGACCGCCCGCCGCCTGATGAACCTGTTTGGCGGCTGCCTGGGCATCTATAACAGCTACTCCTGGGGCGCGATCAACCTGGCGACCCCCACCGTGTACGGCACGCTGCAAACCGGCAACCAGCGCCAGGATTGGCTCAACGCCCGTTATATCCTGATGTGGGGCTGGAACCCGGCCGAGATGCGGGATGGCACGAACAGCGATTTCTTTGTCAAGCTGGCCCGCCAGCGTGGGGCGCGGGTGGTGTGCATCGACCCACGCCTGAGCCTGAGCGCGGTCAGCCTGGCCGACGAATGGATTCCCATCCGCCCCGGAACCGACGTCGCCATGCTGAGCGCCATGGCCTACGTGATGACGACCGAAGACCTGTACGATGCGGCCTTTGTGGCCTCGCACTGCCAGGGCTTCGACGCCAGCCAGATGCCGCCCGGCCTGGAAGGCGAGGAAAGCTATCGCGACTATCTGCTGGGTGTGCGCGACGGCTGCCCAAAGACCCCTGAATGGGCCGAAGCCATCACCGGCGTGCCGGCCGAGACGATTGCCCGCATCGCCCGCGAGTATGCCACCTGGAAGCCGGGCGTGCTGTATCAGGGTTATGGCATGCAGCGCCGGGCGTATGGCGAGCAGGTGGTGCGGGCCGGGTGCGTGCTGGCCGCCCTGAGCGGCAACGTGGGTGTTTCTGGGGGTTGGGCCAGCGGCCTGGCAAACCAGGCCCCCGATGGCGGCCCGCTGTGGAACGTCTTCCCCACCGGCGAAAACCCGGCCCGGGTCAGCATCCCGGTCTTTTTGTGGAGCGAAGCCGTGCTGCGCGGGCATGAGCTGACCGCCGCCGATGGCATCCTGGGGGCCGAGAAGCTGGAGAGCGACATTAAGCTGATCTACGCCGTAGCCACCAACTGCCTGGTGAACCAGCACGCCGACCTCAACCGCACCGCGGCCCTGCTGCAAGACGAAAGCAAGGTCGAATTCATTGCCGTCCAGGATCAATTCCTGACCCCCACCGGCCGGTTTGCCGACCTGCTGCTGCCGGCCTGCACCCAGTTCGAAACCTGGGGGGTGGAAGACGGCTGGAAATATGGCGACGAGGTGATCTTGATGCCCAAGCTGGTAGAGCCGCCCGGCGAGTGCCAGAGCGATTACCGCATCTGCGCCCAGGTTGCCGCCCGGCTAGGCTTCGAGCCGGCCTATACCGAGGGCCGCGATGAGCGGGCCTGGGTAGAATGGTGCCTGGACCGCTATCGGGAAATCCGCTTTCCTGACCTGCCCACCCTGGACGAGTTCCTGGCGGCCAACCTGGGGGTTTACGCCCGCCCGGTGATCCACCCGGCGGTGGCGTTTGAAGACTTCCGCCGTGATCCACGGGCTTTTCCGCTCGACACCCCTTCCGGCAAGATTGAAATCTTCTCCACCCAGCTCTACCAACGCGGCAGCCCCGGCGAGATTCCGCCCATCCCCAAATATATCCCCGAATGGGAAGGCCCGGCCGACCCGCTGGCGGGGCAGTACCCGCTGCAGGCCATCGGCCATCATACCCTGGCGCGGGTGCATTCTACTCACGCTAACAACGATTGGCTGCAAGAGGCCTTTCCGCAGCGGGTGTTCATCAACCCGCTCGACGCCGCCCGGCGCGGCATTCAAGACGGCGAGCGGGTGCGGGTGTTCAACGCGCGCGGCGCGCTGGAACTGCCCTGCCGGGTGACGGATCGGATTATGCCGGGGGTGATCGACATTCCCCAGGGGGCCTGGCACGACCCCGGCCCAGACGGGGTAGACCGGGGCGGGTCGATCAACAGCCTCACTTCCGCCCGCTGGACGCCCTTTGCCTTCGCCAGCGCCCAGCATACCCTGCTGGTAGAAGTGCAGAAAGCCGAGGCGCGCCCATGACCCGCCTCGCCCAGTTCTATTTCGACTCGAAAAGCTGCTCAGGCTGCAAAGCCTGCCAGGTGGCGTGCAAAGACAGGCACGGCCTGGAAGCCGGCCGCCTGTGGCGGCGAGTGTATGAGGTGAGCGGCGGAGCCGGGTGGCGCGCCGTTGGACCGTCCTGGCAGGCCGATCTCTCGGTGTATAACCTGTCGATCTCCTGCAACCACTGCGAAGACCCCATTTGCGTCTCGGTATGCCCCACCGGGGCTATGCAGCAGCGCCCAGACGGCATTGTGCAGATCGAGGCCGGGCGCTGCATTGGCTGCCAGTACTGCGCTATGGCCTGCCCCTACGGCGCGCCGCAGTACGATGTGGCCGCCGGGCGGATGACCAAGTGCGATTTCTGCGCCGAAGATACGGCTGCCGGGCGGCCCCCGGCCTGCGTGGCGGCCTGCCCCATGCGGGCGCTGGATTACCAGCCCCAGGGGGTGTACTTCACCCTGGAGCATAACCGGCGGGTCTTGCCGCCGCTGCCTCCGGCTGATCTGACGCGCCCGGCCCTGTGGATGGTGCCGCATCCTTCGTTGGCGCGCCTGGACGCGTCTTCGGGGCGCAGCGGGCCGCGGGTGGCGAACCTGGAAGAGCTTGGCCCGCTGCAGGCCCACGATGGGCCGCTGGCGGCGTTTACCGTCCTGGCGCCTATGCTGGTCGGGTTGTTTGTATGGCTGGGCCTGGCCTATTTTTGGATCGAGGGCCAATGGGGACGGGCGCTGGCTTACGGTCTGCTCGGCAACGCCTTTAGCGGGCTGGCCCTGGGCATGGGGCTGACGCTGGCGGTTTCGCTGCTGCACCTGGGGCGGCCGCTCCAGGCGCTGCGAGCCGCCGCAAACCTGCATACCTCCTGGCTCAGCCGGGAGATCTGGTTCGCGGCGCCGTTCTGCCTGGGCAGCCTGGTGTTTGCCTGGCTGATCCGCCTGCCGCGCGAGCCATATTCTGACGGTCTGTTTTCGCTCACCGCCGCCTGCGGGCTGGCCCTGGTTTACTGTATCGGCCGGGTGTACCGGCTGCGCACCGTGCCGGTCTGGAACAGCCCAATCACCCAATTGAACCCCGCCCTGACCTGCCTGGGCCTGGGCGGCCTGGGGGCTGGTTGGGTGCTGGCCGCGCCGGGCGCAACTGGCGAGCAGGCCGGCCTGACGGCGATGAGCGCCGCCCTGGCGCTGTTGGGCTGGCTGGGGCTGGCCGTGAACCTGGCCCTGGCCTGGCGAGAAAACCGGCGCTGGGGGCGGCATTCGCCGGGTCTGCTGCGCCCACGGATCACCCCGGCCGGGCGCGCCCGGCTGCTGCAGTTGCGCCTGGCGCTGGTTGCTGGCGTGGCGGCGGCCCTGGCGGCCGGCTGGCCGTTGCGGGCGCAGGCCGGGCAAGGCTTTTGGCTGCTTCTGGCCCTGGCGCTGGGCGCGGCAGCCGAACTGGTCGGGCGGGTGCTGTTCTACCGGGCGCGACCGGCCTGAGGCCTGCGGCGTGAATCAAAAAGGCCCCGCAGATCGCCGCCGGGGCCTTTTTGATTCACGTCACCTGAAACGCTCAGGCCACTTTTTCTTGCAGGCCGCTCAGTCCTTCTAAAATCCGTTCCAGGGCCATTGTATGGCTGCACCGCCCGCGGGTCTGGAAGAAATCACAGTCGCACTGCCAGATACCGTCATTCAGAGTAATCGTATGGGGGTTGTTATCGCCGTTGAAAGTCACCTTGAGGGCGTCAACGTGGAATCGGTCGCGCTGTTCTGCATATCTTTTCGCTTTATCGATCTTGCCGATCATACCGTAATCCATGACCTAGCTCCTTTCGCTTGGCTACAAGGGATAGAAAAAAGGCACGCGCGCGCGTGCCTTTGATCACTCAAACAACGGTTGGTTTTTATAGCAACCCAAAACTCGCAAAGCGGTTATCTCCCACGGTTCTACCGTCAGGTTAAGTATAAGCCGACTTGGCGGAAAAGTCAACCGGCGCAACCTGTTTCACGCCAGGGATGATCTGCGCCTGCACAGGCAGGACGACATGGAATTGACTGCCAGGCAGGGCGGCTTCGTCGTGGCCGGCGCTTTCGGCCCATACCCGGCCGCCGTGGGCCTCGATCAGCCCGCGCACAATCGCCAGCCCCAGGCCTGGCCCGCCGCCCTTGAACTGGGTGCGGCTGGTGGAATGCAGGGCCACCTGCCCGGTCTGGTAGAACTTGGTGAAGATCAGCTCCAACTGGTCGTGATCGATGCCGATGCCGGTATCGGCAATGACAATCTCGATCCATTCGCCGGCAATGCGCTCATCGGGCGGCAGCGGGCGGCCCGAAACGTGGATCGTGCCGTTGTTGGGGGTATATTTGATGGCGTTGCTCAACAACTGCACAAAAACTTTTTCCAGGGCGGCCGTGTCGGCCTGGATCATGGGCATCTCCGACAGGTCGTCGATCACCAGGTTGATCTCGCGGTGGCGCAGGGCGTTCTTGTAGTTCCCGGCCACGTTGCGCACCAGCAGGCCGATGGAGGTCAGCTCGTGGGCGAATTCCAGCAGCGAACTGTCGATCTTGACCATGTCGAGCATGCTGTTCACGATGTCGTGCAGGCGGTCGGCCCCAGAGAAGATGCCGTCCACCAACTGGCGCAGCATGGCGTCTTCCGAGATCACCCGGCTTTGCATCAGCATCTGGCTGTAGCCCAGTAAAACGGTGAGCGGGGTGCGCAGTTCATGCGAGGTGACCTGGATGAAGCTGGTCTTGGTATCGTCCAGGCGTTCCAGTTTGGCGTAGGCGGCCTGGACTTCTTCGGTGCGCTCTTGCACCCGCTCTTCCAACTGCTGGTTGAAGCGCGCCAGCCGGTCGTACAGGCGGGCATTTTCGAGGGCGATGGCCGCCTGCCCGGCAAAGGTCTGGGCCAGGGTCACTTCGCTGAAAGTGTATGGGATAGGACGCTGGCGGGCCAGGGAAAGCATGCCGATCACCTGGTCGGACACGATCAGCGGCACGCCCATCCAGGCCCGGGTGCGGGGCAGGTCGCCCATTTGCTGCCATTCTGGGTACATCTGGATATCGGGGATCGAAAGCGGCTGCTGGGTCTCAAAGACCCGGCCATAGATGCGGTCGGGCCGCAGGGGGACGCGCATCCCCGACGTGTCGATCTCGGCCGGGAAGCCGCGTGTTGCGACGAACTCCAGGTCTTCGCCATCGCGCATCATCACCGCCGAGCGGTCGGAAGGCACGATCTCGTCCAGCAGGCTGAGGATCATCTTCAGCACTGCGTCCAGGTCAATCGTGCTGGATAAGGCCCGGCCTACCTTGTACAGGGTTTCAGCAAACCGGCGGCGCGATTGTTCGGCCGAATACAGGGTGGCGTTGCGGATGGCGATGGTGGCCTGGTCGGCCAGCGAGCGCAGCAGTGCGATGTCGTCTTCTTTGAAGACGCCGGTCTGGCGGCTGAGAATTTCCAGCGCTCCAACGTGTTTTTGGGCGATTTTGAGCGGCAGAACCAATTGCGAACGGGCCTGGGGAAAGAACTGGCCCAGGGGCGATCCGGCCAGATCGTTCAGGGGGTCGTGCAGGAAATGGGTCCCACTCTGGCATACCCAGGTTATGGGGTTCTCCTCGCTCATCGAGATCTGGATCTCCATCTGGCTTAAATCCTGGCCCGATGGAGACAGGCTGGCCTTGAGCTGCACGGCCTCGGCCGGTTCGGTCATAATCCAAACGGCGGCCCCATAATAGCCCAACGAATCACGCAGTTGGCCCACCAGGGTCAGGATCTGGGTGGGCAGATCGAGGGTCAACGTGACGGCGCGTCCGATTTCAGCGATAGCGGTCAGCCGCTGCGCGTAAGATTGTTCAATCGCAAGACTTTGCTGCTGATTTGGGTCTGCGTCGGTCATGACGAGTGAGAACCTCGGACGAGTGACGAATAAATGCGCGATCCGCTGCTGGTAAGAAATAATTATACCCGTAAATCTGAAAATCCTTGTGTTACAATCACTGTATTCAAATCCCCTTTCATAAGCGCGAGGCGCAGCTTGATCGAACAGCCGCGCGGTTTTGGGAGAGTCTGTTATGAAACGGCTCCTGTCTCTGATCGTCCTGTTAGTATTGGCTGCCTGTTCTACGCCCCCAATGGACCTGGTTCCCCCGGCCACGTTGGCCGCGCAGACCCTGGCCGCTATGCCAAAGCCTACCACCCCGGCGCCGCCTACCGCTGTTCCTGTCCCTACTGATACGCCGCCTTCTGGCCCTCCCACCCCTGCCCTGGATTTAAACCTGCCGGGAGCCTACTGCATCCCGGCCAATACGCCCCGTGTCCACGCCCTGGTCACCAAGGTGCTGGACGGAAGCCAGATCGAGGTGGTGATCGGGCTGGAAACGTTGCGCGTGCGCTATATCGGCCTGACCGCGCCCGGAATTGCCGCGCCGGCCGAATGGCAGGCCGCTCAATCTTATGGCTATAACAGCAACCTGGTCAACGGCAAGGTGGTGACGCTGGTGAAAGACGTGTCTGAGACCGACGCCAGTGGGGCGCTGCTGCGCTACGTGATGGCCGATAATATCTTCGTCAACTACGAGATGGTGCGCCAGGGATACGCCCGTACGTTTAGCATGCCGCCCGATGGAGCCTGCGATAACGCCCTGGTGGCCGCCCAGGTGGAGGCGCAAGGAGCGGTGCGCGGCGTCTGGCAGCCTACGCCCATCCCAACTGCCACGATCACCCCCACGCCTACGATCACCTTTACCCCCCTGCCCTTCACCTCCACCCCGGAGGAGATCTGCGGCTGCAAGTCGCGCAAGAGCTGCACTCAATTTACCAGCCAGCGCCAGGCCCAGGCCTGCTACAACTACTGCATGAAGACCTACAACGTGGCCGTCTTGCCCGACAACAACAACAACGGGCGGGTGTGCGAAGGGCTGCCTTGATTTAAGATGGCTCTTCCGCCAAAAATCATAAATCAGAAATCTTAAACGCTTTTTCAAGTTCTTCGGTCAGGGCCGGGGCGTCGGGGTGATCGTCGTAACGGTTGTTCAGCTCGTCGGGGTCTTGCTCCAGGTCGTATAGCTCGTAGCCGTCTTTGTAATAACGATAACCGAAATAATGCACTAACTTGAGCCGCCCTTTGAGCAGGGCCAGGGATGCCTTGCGCAGTGGGCTGTAGGCGGCGTTGGTCTTGGCTTCGACCACAAAGGCGCTGCGCTGTGGGTCTTCGGGCGCGTCCAGGCCCAGGCCGGGCAGGAGGCGGCCCTGCGCCCAATCTGGGATGGGCTGGCCCGCCAGGCGCGCCAGGCTGGGCAGCAAATCAACGTTGCTGGTCAGCGTGCGGATATCCTGGCGCTGGCGCTGTCCGGGAGCCGAGATCAGCAGCGGGATATGGATCACCGGCTCGAACAGCAGCGGGGTGGAATGCCCGCTGGCCCCGCGCTCGAACAGCTCGCCGTGGTCGGAAGTGAAGATCACGTAGCTGTTGTCGAGAATCCCGGTCTGTTCCATGTGATCCAGCAGGCGGCCAAACTCGGCGTCCAGGTTGGCGACGAATTCGTCGTACACCTGGCGCTGCTCGTTCAGGCGGCGCTGCTTCACGTCGTCGCCCAGGCGATGGGGCTTGCCTTCGGGCGGCAGCCAGCCGTCGTCGAATGCGCCCAAAAACTGCCGGGTGGGGCGATAGGGGGCGTGAGGCGGCATCAGGTGCAGGTAGGCAAAGCTGGGGCGGGGCAGGGCGTCGAGCAGGGTCATCAGTCCAGCGGTGAGCTGCTCGAAGGCGAAGGACACGTCGGTGTTCGCCAGGCGCGGCAGTCCCTGCGGGTAGACCTGCGCCCAGCGTTGGGTCTGGGCCTGGGTGCGGGCCTGCAGGGCCAGGTCGCTCAGAATCGACAGGAACAGCGAGCCGTGGGCTTCCTCACGCTTGAACAGGAATTGATCGTAGCTTTTCATCCCCAGGATAGCGTCGTTGGGGGCCAGGCGCGGGTAGATCAGGCTGCTGACCAGCGAAAAACGGTCCAGGGCTTCGTGCTGGTCGATGCCCTGTTCGAACTGGTATAGCAGCATGTCGGCATAGATGTTCTGGGTGAAGGCCAGGCGGTGGACTGCATCGCCCAGGGCGGCAAACAGGTTCTGCGGGCGCAGCTCGGGGCGCACCAGCCCGGCCAGGTTGAAGGCCCGGTGGGTCCAGGGGTAGAGACTGGTAAACAGCGAGGCGGTGCTGGGGGTGGTAAAGTTGCCGGCCGAATGGTGATTGTGATATACCGTGGCCCGGCTGGCGAAACGCTCCAGGTTGGGGGTGGTGCGGCGCGGATAGCCATAGACCGAAAGGTGGCGGGCCGAGAGCGCATCGAACAGGATCACAATCAGGTTGGGTTGCTTGTCTCCGGCGGGCTGTCGGGCGGGCAGGTAGCGCGCCAGGCGGCCAACTCCGGCCGCGCCGGCGGCGGCAGCCGAAAACTTGAGAAAATCGCGGCGACTGAAAGATGTAGCCATAGAATCAGAACAGGTTGCGGAAGATGATAACGATCAGCCCCAACACGCCCAGGGCGGTATACAGCAAGCCGAAGATGGTCATCCGCTCGGCAAAGGCGCACACCAGGCGTGGCAGGTTAGAGAAGCGCCGGAACAGCCAGGCGCTGACAAGGACAAAGATGACTACGCCGATCAATCCCCCACTCACCCCGGCATAGATCATCCCGGTAGTCCAGTCGTAGATCATGCTCACCTGGCGCTGGATCAGGTAGGCCCCGCCGCCCAAGACCAGGGCCAGGGCGCTGGCCTGGGCGGTGAACTGCTGGCGGAACCAGCGCGGCGGCAGGGCCAGGCACAGCAGCAGGATCAGGCCCAACATCATGCCGCTTTCGAGCAGGGCAAAGCCCAGGGTATAGGCGGCGATGACCAGGATGTTGCCCAGGCTGAGATATTCGATCCAGCTTGGCACGTACCAGAACATGCGGTACAGCGCCCAACTAAATACCAGGAAGGCAAAGATGGAAAAAACCGGCCAGGTTTCGGCCCGGCTGGGCCGGCGGGAAGCGAGCCAGGAAGTCACGCGGCAAAAGCCTTTCGGAATGAGATGACCGGGCGGAATTGTACCATATGCCCGGCGGCTGCTAGCGACTGACATGGAGGCTCTTCCGGTTTCGCCGGGAAAGAAGGTATTGGGGGGTGGGGCTGTCCAAAAAGAAAGCAGTTTTGGACAGCCCCTACGCGAAAGGGGGGAA
>CAYQDU010000076.1:0-18730 GCA_964416275.1 uncultured Anaerolinea sp.
CGGTTGGATAGGCTGCGTGCGCTTCCTGCAGCAGCACGTCGATTTCCGCCGTAGCTTCTTGCAGGCTCACCCCTTCGGCCGCGGCCCATTCCTGGTTCAGGCCCTCCCGCGCCCGGCGCAGCAGGGCCGCGTCCAGGTCGCGCAGCGGCTTATGCCAGCCGTAGAAGGTCAGGTCGCGCACGATCTCGCATAAAATCTGAAACGAACCCAGCTTGAGCTGATCGGTAATCTCGACCCGCCGCTGGCGGTGATCTTCGTTGACCGGGTTGGGCCGGCTGCGCAGCACCGACCGGTACCGATCCAGCTCTTGAGAGGGGGTCACCAGCCGCAGGCTGCCGGTCGATCCGGTATCGACCGGGACCCAGACCGTGGTAGAGGGAAAAGCCACCTCGTAGTATTGCTGCTCTGCAACGCCAGGGAAGGTCTTGGTAACGATCTCCTCGATCTCGCCAAGTCCGTGATAAGGATGCACAACCTGGTCATTCAGTTGGAAAGTCATGCGCCCTCCGAATGATTGACAACTTTCTTGAGCCAAACGACAAACAAATGAAAAAGCCACCTTCACATCAAACGGGTTGGTGGCCAAGGTGTCACGCAAATCCATTGATTTGGTCTGCTTAATTATACCCGTTTTGTCAGAAGCTGCGGGGCGCAATTGGCTCGCCAGCGCTCCGCAAGGCCAAACCTTCATCTTGTGTTAATCCCCCCGCCCATCCCTGAAAAACCGGATTGGGGGCAGTCTGTGGGCAGCGCAGCCGCCCACAGACTGCCCCACTCAACTGTGGAGGGGCCTATGGCGCTCTGCGAGGGCCTGAAAAAGCCGCTCGCCCGAACGTGGGCCACGCAAAATGTCCTCCCGTCGATTCAGCGGTAGGGGCGCAGCGACGCGGCCGGGGTCACATTCATCACAGAATTCGCATTGTGGGTTTTGTCGCCCTTCGGGCGACAAAACCCACGTAACCTCTCTTTTTTTGAAGGCGCTCGGAGAGCGCCATGCCGGCTCCCCGGTTTAACGAGATTGGAAGCGGAGCGTAATCCCAAAGCGCCAAATTGGGGGTTTCCAGGTAAAATATATCCCAGTGTTGACCCTATTTCACCAATATAGCACTTCCGCCAATCGGATTGCAATTTCAGGGAGGCAAGAATGACCGAAGCTCAGCGCCCGCCGGCCGGGCAAACAACCGCCCGCCCGGCGCTGCGGCCCGATTGGATTGCGCTGCTTAGCAGCCTGCTGCTCTACGGCCTGGCCTGCCTGCTGCCCGCCCTGCAGCTCACCCCCCAGGCCGATTCGATCTGGCCGGGGTTTGCCCTGCTGCTGATGGGCTGGCTGGGCTTCTTCATCTTTCAGTTTGGCTGGTTAGCCAACGGCCCGTATTTCATCGGGCTGCTCTTTCTGCTGCTGCGTAAGCCGCTGGCGGCCCTGCTGTCTTTTGGCGCAGCGCTGCTGGTTTCGCTCAACACCTTCCTGCTGTTCTTTCAGGAAATCCCGGCCAACGAAAATACCATGCACGGCTACCCGCTGTACGCCCTGCGGCCCGGCTTCTATCTGTGGCTGGCGGCCATGCTGGCCGGGGGGGTTGGGGCGTTCATCCTGCTGCTGCGCCGCGCCCTGCCCCCCCGCTCGACAGTGAAGTAGCCTATGCGCTCTGCGAGCGAAGCTCGCCCGGCGAAGCTTACCCGTCGCACTCCCACGGTTTCATGGAGCGCCGTTGGGCGCCCTCAGTGCAAAAAATTTCCCGGTTCATCAGGAGCGTTTTATCCCTTGACAAACTAATAATATTAGTTAAAATACTAACATTATTAGTTCAAGGAGGTTGGTAAATGGCAACTCAATTTCTGGAACAGGCGATGGGCCGGCTGGCCTACGACGACGCCGGGCAAGGCCCATTGGTCATCTGTGTACCCGGCATGGGCGATCTGCGCCAGGTGTACCGCTTTCTGATCCCGGCCGTGGTGAACGCCGGCTATCGCGCCGTCAGCCTGGATGTACGCGGCCACGGCGAAACCAGCGTTAATTGGCCGGATTATTCGGTCGCCGCGGTGGGGGCCGATATGCTGGCCCTGGCGCGCGGCCTGGACGCCGGCCCGGCGATCCTGGTCGGCAACTCGATGGCAGCCGGCGCGGCGGTATGGGCGGCCGTCGAAGCCCCCGAACGGGTCGCCGGGCTGGTCCTGATCGACCCCTTCGTAGAAGGCTCGGCCTCTGGCGGCCAAAAGCTCATGTATTCGGCTTTGTTTGCCCGCCCGTGGGGGCCGGCCATGTGGCAGAAATATTACACCGGCCTGTACCCCACTCACAAGCCGGAAGACTTTGCCGCCTACAGCGCACGTCTGCGGGCCAACCTGACCGAACCCGGCCGGATGGAGGCCCTGCGGCAGATGATCCTGGCGTCCAAAGACGCCTCCGGCCAGCGCCTGGCGCGCCTGGCGACTCCAACCCTGACGCTGATGGGCGCAAAAGACCCGGACTTCAAAGACCCCGAAGCGGCCGCCCGCCGGGTGGCCGAACAGACGCGCGGCAGCTACCGCCTGATCCCCGAGGCAGGGCATTATCCCCAGGCGGAAATGCCGGCGCTCACCACGCCCCTGATCCTGGAATTTTTGGAGCGCGTATGCTTACAGCCCCAACTCGCCGCAGCCGCAAAGGGCTAGACCAGGCGGCGGTGGTCCGGGCGGCGGCCGATCTGCTCAACACGGAAGGCGTCGAGGCGCTGTCGTTGGGCAAACTGGCCGCCCGCCTGGGCGTCCGAACGCCGTCCTTGTACAACCACATCGCCGGGCTGCCGGGGCTGCAGCGCGAGCTGGCCCTGCTCAACGCCCGGCAACTGGGCCAGGCGTTGGGCCGGGCAGCCATCGGCCAGGCCGGCCCGCAGGCCCTGCTGGCTATCGCCCAGGCCTACCGGGACTACATCAAAGCCCAGCCTGGGCTGTACCTGTCCAGCCTGCGCGCCTCTGGCAACCGGGGGCAGGCAGACCCAGAGCTGGAACAGGCCGAAGGGCAGGTGGTGAAGATCGCGCTGGCGGCGTTGGCCGGGTTCGGGCTGACCGATGAAGACGGCCTGCACGCCGTACGCGCCTTGCGCAGCGTGGTGCATGGCTTCGCCACGCTCGAAGCGGCCGGCGGCTTTGGCCTGCCGCTCGATCTGGACGAAAGCTTCCGCCGCCTGGTCGCCCTGCTCGTCCAGGGTTTGCAGCCCTGCCAGCCGCCCGGCTGAGAGAATCGACCACCTGGCACGCATTCTGCAACAGCAGGCGGCATAACGCCTTGCATTCCCGGCGGTTATGCGCTATGATCGAAGCTATGCCCGTTCCCAACCCGTCTGAGCCAACCGGGCCGGCCAACCGCCCAACGCCCGCGCCCGAGCCGGAGGCCAAAGCCGCCCGGCCGCGCCGCACCCCGGCCGACCCGGCCCAACCACCCCGCCAGGGCTTTCTGACCCAGGTGGGGCTGGTGGTGGGCGTGGCGCTGATCCTGGCAACCCTGTTCACCGCCTGGACGCCCGGCCAGGAGCTTAGCGCCTTACCCCCAGCCCAGGCGACCGCCTTCCCCGTCGCCATCCAACCCAGCCCAACCCTGCCGCCCGGCGCGCCCACCCCCGCCCCGCGCAACCCGCGCCTGGTGGGCCTGGTGGCCGGCCACTGGAAGAACGACTCGGGGGCGGTCTGCCCGGATGGGTTGAAAGAGGTGGAGCTGAATCTGCAAATTGCCAGCCTGGTGCAGAAACTGCTCAGCGAGCAGGGCTATCCGGTGGAACTGCTGAGCGAGTTCGATCCACGCTTGCAAGGCTTCCAGGCCGCGGCGCTGGTGTCGATCCACAATGATTCGTGCGACTATATTAATGAAGCTGCTACCGGCTACAAGGTAGCCTCGGCCATGGCAAACCACCAGCCCGAACGCGGCGCGCGCCTGACGGCCTGCCTGCGGGCCAGGTATGGCGCGCTCACCGGCCTGCCGCTGCACAGCACCAGCGTGACCCTCGACATGACCAGCTACCACGCCTTTGGCGAGATCAACGACAGCACCCCGGCCGCCATCATCGAGACCGGCTTTATGAATCTCGACCGCCAGACGCTGACGGAGAAAACCGACCAGGTGGCCCAGGGGGTCGCCAACGGCATCCTGTGCTATTTGCGCAACGAAACCATCACCCCGCCGGGCCTGCCTCCGGCTGCGCCCACGGCGGCCCCCACGGCCGCCCCACTTTCTACCCAACAGCCCTAGCCGGCCGCGCCTGGTTGTGACCTTCACTCGCCTATGACCGCCGCCCCGCCCCTTTCAGACTCGCTCATCGCTGCCCGCCAGGCGGCGCAGCGCGCCCGCCAGGCCCTGCAGCGCGGCGACTCGGCCGCCGCCCGGCGCGAAGCCGCCCTGGCCGCCCGCCTGGCCCCAGACCTGGAAGACGCCTGGCTGCTGCTGGCGGCGGTAGCCAGCCCGCACGCCAGCCTGGCTTATCTGCGCCGCGCCCTCGAAATCAACCCGGCCAGCCCGCGGGCCCGGGCCGGAATGCACTGGGCGCTGGAGCGAGAGCGCAAAGAGCGGCGGCTGACGGCCAGGCAGGCCGCGGCCGCCCCGACCGTTCTTCTGCCCCTGCCCGCCGCCCGGCGCAGGCCATCCTCTTTCGTGGGCGGGCTGGCCGCCCTGCTGCTGGTGAGCCTGATGATAGCCGCCGGGCTGTGGCGGCAGGGCCAGTTGGGCGATCTATGGCAGGGATTGCGGCGCGTCCCACAGGCGGCCGGCCTGTTCCTCACCGCCACGCCCAGCGCGTCCGCCACGTCTACGCCCACCACCCCGCCGACGCCTACCCCTACCGCCACTTCCAGCCCGACCCTCACGCCCACCGCCACGTCGGCGCCCACGGATACGCCCACCCCTGCCCCCACGGCTACCAATCCGCCGCCGCCCAGTCCCACCTTCACCCCCGCGCCCAGCCCCACCCCGCGCCCCACCAAACCGCCCAAGCCGATCCAACGCAATGGGCCGGAACCTCGCCCGGCCTCGGTCGGCCCAGACGAGCGCTGGATCGACGTCGATTTATCTGCGCAGACCACCTACGCCATGCAGGGCGATACGATCGTCAAGAGCTTTGTCGTCTCCACCGGGCGCTGGCCCAACGTGACCGTCACCGGAGTGTATCGCATCTACGTCAAATACGAATCAACCCTGATGTATGGCGACGACTATTACCTGCCCAACGTGCCATACGTGATGTATTTTTATGAAGGCTATGGTCTGCACGGAACTTACTGGCACAACAACTTCGGCCACCCAATGAGCCACGGCTGCGTGAACCTGCGCACCGACGAAGCCGGCTGGCTGTTCGACTTTGCCTCGGTCGGCACGACCGTGAGCGTGCACCAATAAACGAGGCTGGCGGCGCTCGCGGCCGGGGCCTTGGGGAACAATCGCCGGCGTGACTGCCACCCTGCCCCACAACCGGCCAGAAACGGGTACAATCACCTTACGAGGCGCTTATGTCACAAAAAGCTGTGTTCGAAGGTCTGGTCTTTGACGAACGGGGCGGCCCGGCCGCGGTGGTCTACGTGGGCAGCGAGCCGTGCTACGTGGTGGACGACGCCGGTTTCCGGCGGCACATCCCGGCCGAGCAGGTAGACCGCCAGGTGCTGGATGTGATGCTCCAATCCATCGAAGGCCACGAAGATCTGCTTATCGACCAGACCGCCAAAATGCTGGGCCAGGATGACCCATTCTCGAAGGCCGCCATCGCCGCCCAATATAAGCACATCGACCAGCAGTTCGAGAATATGCTCCAGACCGGCATCCCGGAAGATATGCGGGCCTACCTGGGGATGATGGGCTTCAAGATCCACATCAACCTGCACGGCGAGGTGCTGGATGTGGAGCAGCCCGGCATGATCGCCGACGACGACGAAGGCGAGTAGCCGCAAAAAAAACCGGCCCTTTGCAGGGCCGGTTTTTTTTGCGGCTCTTCCGGTTAGCTCCCCACGCAACCGTGGTGGAAGCGACTGGCGAGCAAAGCTCGCCTTCGGCGGAAGGGCCTTCTTGTGGAGGCGATCCCGCTCTGCTACCGCCGGATCAGCGGCAGAAAGATCACGCTGCGGGTGGGCCGGCTGGCGGGCAGGGGCAGCAGCAGAAAATCCTCGCTGGTCTGGTTCCAGGCCCAACCGGCGGCCAGGTAATCGCCGCCGGGCTGAAGCTGGAGGGCGTTCAACTGGCTGGAAGCCAGGCCGCCCGCCGCCCAGATGACGCGCCCATGCCAGCCAAAGTCTGGGTCGAGCGCGCCATCGGGCAGCAGGCGAGCCAGGGCGGCGTCGCGGCGAGCGCCGGCCGGGCCATTGGCGGCGGCCCCGGCCGCGGCGATCCGCCCATCGGGCTGCAGCAGCAGGGCGGCGGCCTGGTCGGCCCCGGCGTTGAAGTCGAGCAGAGCCAGCCCAGCCGCGGAAAAGGCCGGGTCGAGCGCGCCGGTGGGCAGCAGGCGGGCCAGGGCAAAGTCGCGCTGCGAGCCATCGCCGGCGAACCCGGCCAGGAGGATGGCCCCGTCGGGCTGGACGGCCACGGCCTGGGCCTGCTGGTCGCCGGCGACGGGGAAGACCAGCGGAACGCGCCCATCGCCATCGAAGGCCGGGTCGGGCGAGCCATCCGGCAGGAAGCGCGCGGCCAGGAAGCGCGGCCCGGCGCCGCAATCCTGCCAGCCGACCGCGGCCAGCTTACCATCGGCCTGCAAAGCCAGGGCGGTAAAAACCACCTGGCGGCACGCGGCGTCGGTTACGAGGCCATCTCCGCCAAAGGCAGTATCCAGCTCGCCGGTGGCGGTAAACCGGGCCACCACCCCCAACGCCGAGCCATCGGCCAGCCAGGCCGCCCCGGCCAGCACGGCTTTGCCATCCGGCTGAAGCGCCAGGGCATGCACCTCGTCCTGGGTGGGCTGAGTGGGGTCGCTCCCGGCGTGCAGATCGATCACCCGCAGACCGGGCGCGGTGGGCAGGCCGCCGAAGGTGGGGTCGAGCGCGCCGGCGGCGGTATAGCGGGCCAGCAGAGCATCTTGAGCGCCAGGTTGGCCCGCCAGCGCCCCATCCCCGGCCAGCAGCAGGCGGCCATCGTCCAGAACCGCCAGGCCGCTCCAGCGCCCGTTCGCCAGGGCCAGGAGCGGGGCGGCCGGCCCGCCCGGCCCAAAGCCCGGATCGGGCGCGCCGGCGGCGCTAAACCGGGCCAGGGCGGGCAGCGGGTCGAGCTGGCTTATCGACCCGGCGGCCAGGATTTTCCCCTGGGGCAAGAGGGCCGCGGCCAGGGCCTGGTCGGCCCCGCGGGCCAGGTTGGCAATCGCCTTGCCGCCCGCGCCGAAGGCGGCGTCCAGGGCGCCATCGGCGCTGAAGCGGGCCAGGGCGAAATCCTGGCTGCCGTCCGGGCCGAGGGCATCGCCGCCCAGCATCAGGCGGCCATCCGGCAGGGCCAGGATGCCAGCCGGGGTGTCCTGGTCGCTCAGGTCGAGCGCCAGGCGGCCGCCATCTCCAAAGCCCACGTCGAGTTTACCGCTGCGCGAGAAGCGCGCTGCGGCCCAGGTATCGCTCCACACCCCAGGGGCGGGGTTTTCCATCTGCGAGGTCAGGGCCAGCAGGCGGCCATCCGGCAGCAGGGCCAGGTCGAGCAGATCGACCGAGCCGGGTTGGGCGGCGACAGCAAAGCCGGCCGGCCCGAAATTGGGGTCGAGGGCGCCGCTGTTCAGCAGGCGGGCCAGCACCACCTGGTCGCCGTCATCCGAGCTGAAGCTGCCGCCTGCAACCAACTTACCGTCGCTTTGCAAGACCAGGCGGTTGGCAACGGCCAGCCCGGTTTCCAGGGTCGCCAGGCCGTCCTGGCTGAAGGTTGGGTCAAACCCGCCATCCGGCTTGAGGCGCAGCACGGCCGGCAGCATGTCGGCGTCGACCACGGCGGCGATCTTGCCGTCTGGCTGGGCCAGCAGGTCGTAAACCTGGTCGTAGCCGGGTACGGCCGGCAGGCGGTTATAGCTCACTCGTCCGCCAGCCCCAAAAGTGGGATCGAGGGCGCCATCCGGCGTGTAGCGGGCCAGGGCCAGCGCGTAATCGTAGTCGTTCGGAGCGGGCAGCCCGGTGGGCAGGCTGGCCTGCCCACCCACCACAATCTTGCCATCGGCCTGCAGCGCCACGGCGCAGGCGTAATCTTCGCGGTCGAAGCCAAAGTCGGTGTGCGCCAGGCCGGCCTGCCCGAAGGCGGCGTCGAGCGAGCCATCCGGGTTGAGGCGGGCCAGGGCGAAGTCGGGGTCGGAGGCCTCGTCCATCTGGGCGCTGCCCACAATCACCAGCTTGCCGTTGGCCTGCAGAACAGCGTCCCAGGCTTCGGCGTACACCGCCCCCTGGAAGACCAGCGCCAACCCGCCGGAGCCGAACGAGACGTCGGGGCTGCCATCGGGGTTGAAGCGGGCCGCAGCCATGTACGGCGCGCCCGCATCGGACGAGCCGACCAGCAGCAGTTTGCCGTCTGGCTGGCGCAGGAAGCGGGTGGCCCACTCGTCGATGGGACGGCCAAAGTCGTAATACGCCGGCGCGCCGCCAGACGGGGCGCGGCGCGGCGCGCCTGGCTGCGCCAGAGCCAGCGCCAGGCATAAGAACGTTAGCCAACGAAAGAAAGCGGTTGGTTGCAGCAAAGAATGGTTGCCTTTCTTTGAGAAGTTTACCGGCCAGCGGCGCGCCGCAGGCCGGTCAGCCCCACCGCGGTTGAAGAGGGCGGTGTTATAATTTCCCGGCCCGACACGGGCCATGGACGGCTCTTGGGTTCAATCATAAAGCATAAATCGGCAATCCTCAATTGATTAACTATGGTCAAATCTTCTGCAAGTGTAGATAATCTGCGGGCGGCGGTCGAGCAGGCCCTGGCCGGCGGGCAAACGGTGATCTTCACCGACGGGGCCTGCACCGGCAATCCGGGGCCGGGTGGGTGGGCGGCCATCCTGCGCTACGGAGCGCACAGCAAAGAGATTTCGGGCGGGTTCCAGCGCACCACCAACAATCGCATGGAGTTGACCGCCTGCATCGAGGCCCTGCGCCAGCTCAAGCGCCCTTCGCCGGTGACGCTGTTTTGCGATTCGAGCTACGTGGTGCAGGGCATCGAGCAGGGCTGGGCCAAACGCTGGCGGGCCAATGGCTGGATGCGCAACCGGCGCGAGAAAGCCGAAAACGCCGACCTGTGGGCGGCCCTGTTGGCCCTGTGCGAGACGCACACGGTGCGCTTTGCCTGGCTGCGCGGCCACGCCGGCCATCCCGATAACGAGCGCTGCGACCGGCTGGCCGTGGCCGCGGCCCACGCCGCCGATCTGCCGGAAGACGCCGGCTACCGCCCAGGGTAACGAAGACAGCCAGGCTCTTGCGCCGAAGACAGGGATAGGCCAGACCCTGCCGGCGGGGGAAGAGGCGGTTTTTTTTACTCATCTTGAATCACTAGAAAGTGATTATCGGATTAGAATACATCCTGTGGGAGAACGATTGGTCAACTGGCAGGCAACGCCATACTTGATTCCGCTGCTGGCGGCGACCCTGGCCTCGATCTATATTTCGGCGGTAGCCTGGCGGCGGCGCGGCAAAGCGCCGGGGGCGGTCACCGTCACCGGCCTGATGCACGCCAACGCCATCTGGGCGTTTATGTATGCCCTGGAGCTAAGCACCCCGCGCCTGGCCTGGCAGCTCTGGCTGGCCCGGCTGCAGTACCTGGGCATCCTGCCGCTGCCCGCCCTGTGGCTGGTCTTCTGCCTGCACTACACCCGCCGGCTCGACTGGCTGATCCCGCGCCGCCAGTGGTTGTTTGTCCTGCTGCCGACCGCCTTCTATCTGCTGGTGCTGACCAACGACCTGCACGGCCTGATATGGCCGCAAGTGAGCCAGGAGCGCCTGGGCGCGGCCCTGATCTTGCAGGTGACCCACGGGCTGGGGTTCTGGACCATCATCCTGTACTCGTATGCCTTCATGGCCGCCGGGACGCTGCTGCTGATCCAGGCCTGGCTGGAAGCCTCGCCGCTCTACCGCCGCCAGGTGGAGATCGTTCTGGCCGGGGCTTTAGCGCCCTGGGTCGGCAACGCCCTGTACGTCACCCGGCTTTCGCCCTTCCCGGCCCTCGACCTGACCCCCTTTGCGTTTACGCTCACCGGGCTGCTAGCCACTTGGGGCCTGGCGCGCTATAACCTGCTCGATCTGACGCCCCTGGCCCGCAACCAGGTGGTTGAATTCGTCAACGAAGCCATCATCGTATTCGACCCGCAAGGGCGCATCCTGGATAGCAACCCGGCCGCCCGCGCCCTGTTGAGCTGGATCGACCCCCAGCCAGACCCACCCGCCGCGGCCCAGGCGTTGAAAATACCGCCGCTTGGCCGCCGCCTGCGGCGCATGGCCGAGCTGGACCGGGCCGCGCCGCTCGACCGCCTGACCGGCAGCCCCCTGGCGCAAGCGTTGGCCGCCTGGCCGGAACTGCTAACCTGCTGCATCGCCCAGCAGACCACCAGCCGCGACCTGACGATGCGCCGGGGCGACCAGGAGCGCTGCTTCGAGGCCCAGGTCCTGCCCATCCAGGCCCGCTCCGGCCAGACCGGCGCCCGCCTGATCGTGCTGCGCGAGATCACCGAACGCAAGCAGGTCGAGCTGGCCCTGCGCCAGGCGCGCGACCTGGCCGAAGAAACCAGCCGGGCTAAGAGCGCTTTCCTGGCGACGATGAGCCACGAACTGCGCACCCCGCTGACGATCATCATCGGCTACGCCGAGATGCTCCACGAAGAGGCGGCCGAACAGGGGCAAGACCACACCGCCCTGCGCCTGGAACGGGTGGGGACGGCCGCCCGCCACCTGCTGGGCCTGGTCAACGACATCCTCGACCTGTCGAAGATCGAGGCCGGGCGGTTGGCCCTGTCTTGCTGGAGCTTTCCTGTGCAGGCCCTGCTGGAGGAAACCCTGGACGTGGGCCGCCCGCTGTTCGAACAGAATCAGAACCAGTTGCTGACCGAGTTCGCCCCCGGCCTGGGCGAGATGTACAGCGATTCCATCCGCGTGCGCCAGGTGCTGCTCAACCTGCTGAGCAACGCGGCCAAGTTCACCCACCAGGGCCAGATCACCCTGCGGGCCTACCGGCAGATGGATTGGATCACGTTCGAGGTGAGCGACACGGGCATTGGCATCCCGCCCGAATCCATCGGGCAGTTGTTTCAAAACTTCAGCCAGCTCGATCCATCGTCCACCCGGCGCTATGGCGGGGCCGGGCTGGGGCTGGCGATCTCCAAACGATTGTGCGAGATCATGGGCGGCGAGATCGGCGTGGAAAGCCAGCCGGGGGTGGGGTCCACCTTTTGGGTGCGCCTGCCGGCTTCGATTCAGCCCTGCTCGCCGGGCGAGTAAGCTTCCCCCTCTAACCGTGGCGGGCTGCGCCCGCCTGAAATAAATAGCGCCGGGGATTTTGGCGCACTTCTGCGCCAAAATCCCCGGCGCATTTCTTCGGGGGGCGCTCGCGGAGCGCCATACCTGCTCCCCGAGCCAGTGTTCTGCGAGGGGAGTATGAGGCCGCGCCTCATACTCCCCTCATTATCTTATTGAAGATCGACCGCTATCCGCGGGTCGCCAGGGCCTGGCTCAGCCAGCCCATCAGCCAGCCAGAGAGGCGGGCCGCCGAGCTGGGCGGCAGGGCCGAGGTGACGGCGGGTTTGGCAATCAGCGGCAGATAGCGCTTGTAGAGCGGGTTGAAGGTGGCCGTCACGTTCTTGGCGGCGTCCATCGTAACCACACAGGCGCCCGCGCCGGTGCAGGCCCCGCTCCAACCCGCAAAGATAGCGTTGGGGCCAGCTGTAGCGGTGAGGGTCACCACCGTACCGACCTCGAAGTTATGCGTGCAGGTCGCTCCGCAGTCGATGCCGGCCGGGAGGCTGGTCACGCTGCCCGTACCAGAGCCGCTCTTGCTGACCGTCAGGCCGAAGGTCGGCAGCGGCATGATCTCGACCACGTGCTGGTCGCTGGTGTGATCCACGCCCCAATCCAGGTAGGCGGTGTTGGCGATCTTCGCGCCCACCGGGCCGCTGACCTGGGCCTTGAAGCTGATCTGGATCACCGCCGGCATCGAAGCGCCGGCCAGCAGCGACACATCGTCAACGAAGAAGTTGGTGATGCCGCCGCTGAAGGTCTGGCTCTCGAAGCGCAGGGTGTGAGCTGCGCCGTCGGCGAAGCTGCTTACGTCCACGTTGACCTGGGTATATTCGCTGTAGTCGGGGATGTCGGCCTGGGTCAGGGTGAAGACTTCGGTTCCATCCAGCATGACATGCATCCAGCCCGTGCCGCCGCTGGCGCCGCCCAGGAGCCAGAAGCTCAGCGTGGTTGCGCCGCTGGGGATGGTGACGGACTGTTCGACCGAACCGTTTTCGTCATCCGTGTCGATGCCGCCGAACCAGACGAACCAGTCGCCGGTGTGGGCGTCCGGGCCGTTGCAGGAGGCGTCGCAAAGGGGCGAACCAAAGTTGGTCGAGGCCTGGGTCCAGGCCGTGCCGGTTTTACCCGTTTCGAAGCTGCCATCGCTCACGACGTTGGTCGCCGTGGCCGCGCCGCTCCAGTGGATGACATTGCCAGCCACCGAAGGCGTACCGAAGGTGGCGGCCAACCCGCCCTGGTAGGTCATGCCGGCCGGCAGGCTGTCGGTCAGCGTCAGGCTGCCGAACAGGCTGCCGCCGCTGGTCAGGGTCAGCGTCACCGGGATCACTTCCAGGTTCTGCGCCCCGGTTGGGCCGCTCTTATCCAGCGTGATGGCCGGAACGTAGCGCTTGAAGCCGATGTTCTTGCTCGCCAGGTGCTGGGCCTCGTTCTGCACCTGGTAGCTCTCCGCCAGGGTATCATTGGTCCAGGCGGCGTAGCTGGCCTGGAAGGTCTTGGTGATGGGGTAAGCCGCGTTAGGAGCTACATTGGTCAACTGCCAGGTGAGCTGGTTGGCCCCGTTGGCGACCTGCCCGACGCCGGCCGTATCGACCGACAGCAGGGTCAGCCCCGCGCCCCAGGTATCGGTCAGCGTGGCGCTGACGTTGCCGCTGAAGGCCGCGCCGACCCGATCCACGACCACGATGTTATCGCCAGGGCGCACGGTGTGCGGCCCGGCCAGCCCGGCCATCTTCTGGCCGTTGATCCAGACTTCCTTGTTCCAGGTGGGGACCGGCGCAGCGCCGCTGCAATACAGCGCCACGTTCACATCCACCGCATCCTGGGTGGGGTCATTATGGATTACCCGCACCACGCCGGTCAGCGGCTGCGGTTTGAGGGTATCGGTGAGGGTGCAGTTGAAGTCCACCTGAACGGTCTGGCTGGCGCTGGCGCTCAGCGTGCCGGTGATGGGCGAGAACGTCACCCAGGGCAGCCAATCGGTGTTGCAGGCGTTGATGGCCGCATTGACCGCCGCCAGGGCGTTGATCTCGCCCCAGCCAGTGGCGTAGTTCGGCACGTTGCCGGGGCCGGGGGCGGGCGTACCGCCGCTGGCATACGGAACCGGGTTAGCGGTCTGCTCTAAGATGGTTTCGGTCTGGGCGTAGTCGCCCACCAGGCAGGGGGCGGCGCTCCACATCAGGGCCACCAGGCCTGACACATGCGGGGCAGCCATCGAGGTGCCGCTCATGTCCATGTAGGTATTGCCGGTGTTGGCCGCCGAGCGGTTCGTTCCGGGGGCTACGACCTGCGGTTTCAGGCGCGGGTAGCCCAGAGGGTTGATCGTATCTTCCTGATCGGTGGGTCCCCAGTTCGAGAAGGTGGCGTACTGTCCATCGCTGCGCCCGGTGGCGCCCACGCCGGTCACGTTGCCGGCCCGGGCCGGGCTGCCGACCGTGTTCAGACCCGGAGGGCTGGAGTAGCTGCAGTTGCTGGCGTTGCCGTTCGAGAAGATCGGGTAGATCCCCAGGGCGTGCCAGTTCGACAGCACGGTATCGAACCAGGGGTCGTAGGTGGTGGTGCAGTCGCCCCACGAGTTGTTAATCAGGTTCGGACGCAGGTCTGGGTTCGGGTCGGTCACGCCATCCGTTTCGGTGGGGGCCGCCAGGAACTGGGCGCAGTCCAGAATTTCCTGATCGTTGTCTTCGAACGCCCGGCAGGCGATCCATTCCGCGCCGGGGGCCATGCCAATCGTGTTGGCCGCCGCGGCCGGGTTGGCCGGATCGGTGCTGCCGATCATCGTTCCCATGGTGTGCGAGCCGTGGCTGTCGTGATCTTCCGGCACCAGCAGGTGCGTGCCGCCCGAGGCCGGGTCGTACCAGTTGTGGTTGTGGTCGAACACGCCCCCGCCCAGGTTGCCGCGATAATGCTGCACCAGGGCTTCGTGGGTGTAGTTCACGCCCGTGTCGATGTTGGCGACCACAATCCCCTGGCCGGAAAAGCCCAGCGACCAGACCTGGTCGGCCAGCACGTGGTTCAGGTTGGATTGCACCGCCATGGGGGTCGAGGCTTGCGCCTGCCCAACCGATTCAGGTTCGTACAAAATCGGCTGGCGGCGAGCGCGCAAGGCGGCGACTTCACCAAAGCTCTGCAGGCGGTTGAAGACCTGGGCATTCGAGCTTTTGACCAGGATCACGTTGTCGATCCAGTAGGGGGTGTATTCCACCCGCTGCGAATCCAGGTAGGCCCGGACGTTGGCCTGCGAGCGTTCGGCGGTCTTCATCAACCGCTCGACCACCCAGCGGCCGCGCTCCTTCCAGCCCAGGCTGGCGGCCTGGCTCAGGTCGGGTTTCTGGCGGAAATAGACCAGGTAGCTGGTCTTTTCATCCAGGGCCATCTGCGAGCGCAGTTGGGGTTCGACTTCGATCTGGCCGCCCGACAGCACATCCCGTTCCTGCATCTGAGGCGAGCGGGCCGCCGGCGTGGCCGATGTGGAGGCCCCTGGCATCTCAAGGAAGCGATACTCCAGGGGCAGCGTGCCGTGGTTGAACACCTGCAGAGTCTTCTGGTCGGTCCCGGGGGCCGTAGCCACACCCATCAGCGAGGTCGGGTTGACTTCGATGTCGGGCCGGGGCAGGGTGAAGTTCTGCACGGTGGTCGTGCTGGCCGTAACGTTAACCGCGTGCGGGCCGTCGGCCTGGGGGTAGTTGGCCGCGCTGGCCGTCGCCTGGTAAGCGAACGGAACCAGCGAGGCGCTGTAGTTGCCGGCCGCGTCCACCGGCACGGTCAGGTTGCCGGGCTGCAGCGTTACCGCCGCGGCGGTAGCGGGTGGGTTGGTCCCGTCATAATCGAAGACCTTACCCGAAAGGGTGCCTTTTTCGGTGCATTCAGGGCAAGAGCTGTACTTCTCGACGCTGGTATGCTGCTCCCAGACAGGCTCCATGCCACCCACCGCGTAGCTGCTGTCGCCCTCCAGGCGGAAGCGGGCGTCCGCCAGGGGGCTGGCTTCCTGCCAGGTGTTGGTATCAGGCGAGTAGGCCACTACGCTGGCTGAAGTGCTGCCGTCCACAATGCCGCCGGCCATGTAGAACTTGCCGTTCAGCGTGAAATCCGCAGAACCCCAGCGCGTGAGGGGCAGATCGGCCATGCCGGCATCGCTCCAGGTGTTGCTGGCGATGTCGTACACTTCGGCTACAGTCGAATCGCCGCCGCTGGCGTCGATGCCGCCGGCCACGTACAGCTTATCATTGAGGCAGGCTACGCCGGGCCAGGTGTGTCCGGCGGTCATGGGGGCCAGGGCGGTCCAGGCGTTGCTGGCCGGGTCGTACACTTCGGCCCCGGTCTCGCCGTTGGGGAAGGTATCGTACAGCGCCCCGCCGACGCGATACAGCTTGCCGCCGCAGGCAGCCACACCGTAACCGGCTGCCAGGCGCGGGGCTACCGCCATGGTCATCCAGGTGTTGGCGGCCACGTCGTAGGCCAGGGTCGTTCCGACAAAGGTCGTCCCGTTGTAGCCGCCGGGCAGATAGATCTTGCCGTCGATCTGCCCGCCGTCGATGATGCGCAGATCGCTCGGCAGGGCCGCCGCGCTGCTCCAACTATTGGCGGTCATATCGTAGCGCAGGTTGAGCTTGGTGGCCTGGCCGTTGCCGCCCAGGGCGTACAGGCTGCCGTTGCCGCCATCCACCACGGCGTGGTCGTACAATCCGCCGGGGGTCATGGCCGCCTTGGTCGCCCACTCGCCTTTGGTGGTGATGGTCTTCTCTAGGGTGGTGGCGTCGCTATAGCCGTTGCCAGAAGCGGTCACGCTGGCGTTCAGGCTGACCCCATCCGGCAGGCAGACCTTCGGCTCCAGGGTTACGCTGAACTGGGCGTTTGCTTTGTTTGCCACGGGGAGCGAGGCCGGCCCGGTCACCGTTCCATAGGCCGAGTCGAAAGCATAGCTCAGATCAAAGGTCCCGTCGGAGCCGGTTAAGTTGACCAGCTTGAGATCGAAGGCGCTGGGAAGGCCGTTGCAGCCCGTAACCTGCAGGCTGTCTGGCGACAGATACAGTCCCGGTTCAGGCGTGCATTGGACGATGGAGAGATCGTCGATATACCAGCCGGGGTAATTACCTGAAACATCGCTTTCCAGCTTAAACCGCACCTGGAAATCGCTGACCCCGGCGAAGGCCGAGATGTCTGCGCTGCGCCGGGTCCACTGGGCGTCGACCGCCCCATCTACCGGGCCGTAGATGACGGTCCAATCGGCGCTTCCGCCGCGCGCTTCCACGCTGGCGAAATCGTAGCCCGCCTCGGTGTGCAGCCACTGCCACCAGTCGAGCATTAACGGATAGGCCGGGAGGCCCGGCACGGCCGCGCCGAGGTCGATCACCGGCGAGGTCAGGTACGAGACTTCATCAACAGTATAGTTCCCGGCCAGGTTGGTGGCCCACACCTTAGCGCCGGAATGCGCTTTGCCCGGCCCGCTGGTGGGTACGCCCCAGGCCCAGGAAGAGGCCGTGCCGCTGGCAGTGAAACCGCCGTTGTCGGCCTCGAAATCTTTCCACAGATAGAGGTTATCCGAGACCTGGGTGGCGGCCTTGACCTCCACCGGAGTGGGCAGAAGCGGATCGCTAATCGTGGCGGTGTTGGTGAGCTGCGTCCCGCAGGCCACGCCGCTGTCCACCTGGACGGTGAACTGCAGGCTGGTCTGGCTGCCGACCGCCAGGCTGCCGCTCCATTCCACCTGGTTGCTGCCAGAGTTATAGGTCAGGCCCGGCGTGGCGGAAGACACGTAGCTCAGCCCGGCTGGCAGCGGGTCGGTCACGCTCAGGCTGCTGGCGGGCAGGTTCCCGGTATTGCTCAGGATGATGGTATAGGCCAGCGTATCGCCCGGTTGGGCCATCGCAACCGAGGCCATCTTCACCGAAGCCTGCAGGTTGGGCGAGGCAATTTCGTTGAAGAACAGCGCCCAGCGATTCACCGTGCCATCGATAGCGGCATCGTCGTCGCAAACTTCCATCTGCCAGTTGCCCTGGGCGGCCTTACCGACCAGGGTCGCCAGATCGCCGCCCTGGGGGGCCCAAACGTATTCGTAATACGGCGCGGCCACCATGTGATCGCCGGTATAGGTCGTGCTGCCGCCGGTCTTGAACAGCACGTCGAAATTATCGGCGCTGCCGCCGTTGGCGCCGTTGACCAACTGCACCCGGGTGCTGTCGGGGGCCACGATCCACATCTGCACGTCGGAACGATAGTTATGAGCGGCGTTGAAGCCCACGCTCAGGTTGGTCACGTTGAAGCTGTCCGCGACGGCGAGCGAGATGAACTGATGCGTCCCAGAGCAGCTATTATCCACGATGGTCTGCGTCCCGGTCCACTCATAGGTATAGCTATAAGCCTGCGGCGTGTTCATCTGCGGCTGGCTTGCGGCCTGCGGATCGGCCGACTTGGCCGGCCGATCCAACGCCGTCAGGGCCGGGTCGACCGGCGGCTTTTCCGGCTTATCCGGCGGCGTTTGGGGGGCCGCCTGGCTGGCGGGAGCGGCCTGCGCCTGGGACGCATGCGCCGTCGCCTGGGCAACCGGCCAGATCAAACTGACCAGCAGCCCCAGTATCACAAAGAAATGGATACTGTTTTGTCTTTTCCCTGTCATCATAGTGTTCCTCCGAAAAAAAGATTGGGGTGGTGAATGAAACGGCGCGCTTCACGCGCCGGAATCAACCAGAGCATATACATTCCAAAGATAGCCTCAAGCCATCCACCCCAGTGAGCCTGGGTAGAGAGCGATCCGGCAAGGCGGAAAACCATAAAAATAGGTTTTGTACCGGTGAGTTAAAACAGATAAACAAATCTGGTCACGATAAAAACCGCGACCTTTGGCCTACGGATATGCCAATCCAGGTTCAGGGAGAACCGAGTCGAAGACCTGCCTGAGCGAGGAGCGCGATGTTAGATGTATGTCAGCAAGAGACTCAAAAGCGTCTCAGTTGATTAGCCGCAAATGAAAATGATATAAATTTTTCATAAGCGTCACATTACGTTATACCCCTACTCTGAGATACTGACAAGGGTATTAAGCGCAAGAATCGACCCATTTTGTGAAATTGGTCACGAAGTGCAGCGCCGGAGACCGATTCTCCCGTCTGCTGCCAGGCCGGCAAGGCCCTACTCCTGGCCGCCCAGCAAGGCGGAGGGCTGGAGGCCAGGATCGGCCGCCCGCCCGAAATAGGCCCGGTAGGCCCGGCTCTCGTCCAGCAATTGCCCGATCTGCGCCAGCCGTTCGGCGGCCAGAGCAGGGTCGGCTGGGGCAAGCGCGCCCGGCCTGGCGGCGTACTGCTCGCCGGTTTCGACGCGTTCCAGGCGGATGTGACCCTGGGCAGCC
>CAYQDU010000077.1:0-18641 GCA_964416275.1 uncultured Anaerolinea sp.
GCGCCAGGAAGACCACTTTGTCGGCCAGCATGACGTTTTTGGTGGCGTGGGTGATGAGCACAATCGTGCGGCCCTGGTCGGCCAGCTTGCGCATGAGCTGCATCAGGGCGGTCTCGCCACCGGGGTCCAGCCCGCTGGTCGGTTCGTCGAGGAAGAACAGGCCGGGCTGGGTAATCAGCTCGACCCCAATCGAAACCCGCTTCTGCTGCCCGCCGGAAAGCTGGCTGATCTGGGTATTGGCCCGGTGCTGCAGGTCCAGGTCGTCCAGCACTTCGCTCACCCGCCGGCGGCGCTCCTCGGCCGAGGTGTCGGGCGGCATTCGCAGGCGAGCGGCGTACTCCAGCGCCTGGGTTACGGTCAGTTCCATGTGGATGATATCGCGCTGCGGCACATAGCCGATCTGCGAGCGCAGGGCGTCGAAGTTCTGCGCTACGTCCACCCCGTTGACATAGACTTTGCCGCCCGTGGCCGGGCGGTACCCGGCCAGGGCGTCTACCAGGGTGGTCTTGCCGCCGCCCGACTGGCCGACCACCACCACGAACTCGCGCGGCTGGATCGAAAGCGAGATGTCCTGCAGCAGGTTCAGGTCTTTGCGCACCCACTTGTTCAGCCCCACCGCGTCCACCCGCAGCCCGCCGCTTTCGTCGTATTGATCCAGGCGGTCTTGGGCCACCACAAAGCGATACGGCCCAATCCGTACGTGATCCTGCGGTTCGAGCCACACCTCGCCCTGCACCGGGCGGTCATTGATATAGGTTCCGTTGGCGCTGTTCAGGTCGCGCAGGCGGTAGCGCTGGCCGACCTTTTCCAGCTCGGCGTGGTAGCGCGAAACGGTCGGCGCGTTGAGGAGGATGTCGTTGCTGGCGTCGCGCCCCAGGCGCAGCCGCGTCTTCTGGCCCAGGTCTACCCGGCGGGTGCTGGGCGGGCGGCCTTCGGCGGCCGGGTCGAGGGCGCGGGTGGCCTGCTGCGGGGGGGCCGCCTCGGCTGCCGGGGGAGGCGCCGGCGGCGGCTGAGGGGGGGCGGTCGCCGCTGCGCCGGCCTCCAGGTATTGGAGCGTCACCCACAGGGCCGGGTCGGAGGCGGCGATGGTTAACGTATCGCCGGGGCGCAGGCGGTAGGTCTCGGCCAACGCCTGGCCGTCCAGCAGGAAGGGGTTGCCTGCCCCGGCCAGGGTGATGAGGCTGTACCCGCCCTGGGGGTCGCGTTCCAGGCGGGCGTGCTGGCGTGAAACCACCCGCGAATCAATCGGAATGTCGTTTTCGGGGGCGCGGCCCAGGGTCAGCGCAGGTTGGGTGAGCGTCACCGTCCAGGCCGGGCCTTCGCCGATGCGGATCGATAGGCGCGGTGGGGCGGGGGGCGGGTTTGCCTGGCGGTCGGCCTGCAACGCGGCTTCCAACTGCCCGGCCGGGATGTTGCGCGTGGCGAACGGGTCTTCTTCAGACAGGAGGGTCGGCTCTTCCGACAGGGCCGGGCATTCGTAGCGCAGGGCCAAAACCTGGCCCAGGCGAATCTGATCGCCGTTGCGCAGCGCCTGGCGACCGGCCACTCGCTGTCCGTTGATGTAAGTCCCGTTGCTGCTGCCCAGGTCTTCGAGCCAGTACTGATCTTGGATGCGCAGCAGCCGGGCGTGGCGGCGCGAGACAGCCGGGTCGGGGATCTGGATGTTGGTGTTGGCTTCGCGCCCGATCCAGATTTCGTCGGCGGTGAGGGGGTATTCGCGGGGCGGGAAGTTCTCGATTTGCAGGGTCAGCTTGTAGGTCATGGATCATCGCCTGGACAAGCCACGCGCCGGGCGAATCCGCCGGCGCAGCGATAGGGAATGGGATGAAGCGACTAAATTATACCCGATTTAGTCGCTTTTTAGTCGGCCGGTTTTGCCCCCGCCCGATCCTGCGCCCTCGATGCCCATCGGCCGCGGAGCGCTGTGCGGGAGCGCGGGGCGGCTATTCCTTCCCGATGTTCCACACGTTATCGCCGGGGTCGAAGGTGCGCGTGCCGGTCAGGGGGTAATAGCCGGTGGCGGTGATGGTGAAATTGTAGGTCCCCGGAACCAGATCGACCTCGCGCTTGCTCAGGCCGAAGATGGTGAACGAGCGCTGGCTGGGGCCGTTCAGCACGATCTTGATTGTTGCGCCCAACTGGTTGGTGATCGTGACGTGGGCCGAAGCGTCGTTGCCGTTCTCTGGCCCACGGGTGGGGGGCGCTGCGGCTGGCAGGGTGGGAGAGGCGGGCGGCCCGATGGGGCTGGGCGGCGGGGTGGGGCTGGGCGGCCCGATGGGGCTGGGCAAGAGGGGATTTGAAGGCAGCGCGGTATCGGCAGGCGGCAGGCTGGGCGTTGCGCCGGTCAGAGGCAGGGTAAGACCCTGATCGGCCAGCTTACAGGCTGCCAGGATGCTCATGACCGCCAGCAGGAGCATCCCCCAACGCATTGTTCGAGCATTCATCGCATTTCCTCCTGAATCGCTTGTGGGTCGAAAAGTCACTGCATGAGAGATTGGGTCGTTCGTCCCGCGCCGGCCCCTGGCGCGGCATGGCGGGCCGCGCCCGCTGGCAAACAGGTTTGCCTGGCCGCTGGAACCGGCTCAATTTGCCCCTGAAACCATTATAATAGGCTATGCCGGCATGGGCCTCGCTTTTGGCGATTCTAATAAAATTCGATCTGTTTTATGGGATTCCCGTCCTTCTCACCCTTCCGGTAACTCGCAGCAGGAGCAGCAGCATGGCAGATTGGCTGGCGCGGGTGCAGTGTCGTTGGTTGGGGCATATTCCGGTGTCTCGGCAGATCGTCTATGGCCCAGACCAACCGTCGATTGTTTCTTCCGTTTGCGTCCAGCAGATCGATTGCCAGCGCTGCGGCGCTCCATTAGGGCAAACGACCACGCCGCATGAATACGGCGAATGGAAGTATCGCCGGGAGCAAAACTGCGCTCAGATGCGGCAATGCCGGGTTTGTCATCAGGAGGAAACCCGCACGCAGCATGTCTTCGACCAACCGCCCGCGCCAGACCGGACGGGCTGCGTGTTGTTCCAGGTCTGCTCGCGCTGCGGCCAACGCAAAAAGTACGGCGAGCGCCACGATTGGGAGACGCTCCAGACCTTGACGGAGACCTATCGCTGTTCCGAGTCGCTCATCGCTATAGAACGCTGCCGCCGTTGCGGGGCGCAGCGGCGGAACAGCCTCGAAAGCTGGTTGACCTGACCCCGCCAGGGCTTACAGGTTGAGCCGTTCCAGCAGGCGCTCGGCGGCCAGGGGCGCTTCCAGGCTGGGGGCCGGGCCGTGCAGGGCTTCCAGCACCGGGTGAACCAGTTCCTGCGTATGGTGGGATGACATGCTGTGCAGGGCGTGGTAGATGGCCCGGCGGTAGCTCTCGTTCAGGCGGTGGCCGATCATGCTGCGCAGGATGGCCGGCAAGACGGCCGCGTCCAGGTCGGCCAGCACGTTGGCGGTAGCCCAGCGCACCTCGGCCTGCTCGTCGTACAGCCCTTCGCACAGGATGGCTGCTCCGCTGGCATCGGCGCAGTGGGCCAGGGCGCGGGCGGCGTGCCAGCGCACGTGGCTATCGGGGTGGTGCAGGGCCTCCAGCAGGGCCGGCTGCGCGGCGCGGCCCAGGTCGTGCAAAGCCCGCCCGGCTGCCCGGTGCAGCGCGCCGCGCCCGTTTGCCAGAGCGCGGATCAGCGGCGGCGCGCAGCGCGGGTCGCCCAGCGCCGCCAGGGCATGGGTGGCGAAAATCTGCCATTCCAGGGCCTGCGGCAGGCCGGCCTCGAGCCGCCCCGTTCCGCTGGGGGCGGCCTCGCCTCCGGCGATCATTTCTTCCAGCACGGGGATGGCTACCGGCGCGCCGCGCAGCCCCAGCAGGCAGGCCGCCGGGCGGCAAATCGCGGGCGAGCTTTGCAGCCCTTCGAGCAATACCGCGTGCTTGATGGCCGCTTCGGCCGGGGTTTCATCCAGGCTGTACACCGCGCTGATCGTCTGCATCACCGCCCCGGCATGCGGTTCTTTCCAGTCGAGCTTCACCGCCAGGTGGGTCGGGTCGTTCCAACTGCCCCATTTGCGCTCGGCCAGGTAGGTCAGCAGGCAGCGCCAGATCTGTGGGTCGCGCCCTTCGTGCAGGGCCTGGTTCAGAATCCAACGCAGATCGGTCAGGGAGGAGGTGAGGTAGCTCAGCACCTGGGCCGCGGCCTGCAGATCACCCTGCGCGGCGCGCTGCAGCAGCTCGGCCTGGGCCTGGAAGTGGGGCGCGCCAGACGGCGCGCTGACCGGCGCGGCGGCCTTTTCATCCGCATCCGATTGGTACCAGTCATGCAGGTTCGACATGCTTCACCTCCGTTAAAATACACGGGCAGCCGCAAAATTACGCGGCTGCCAGGTTGACGGAATGTATCACCGCAATCAGGATTGGCCTGATTCTATTATCGCGCTATATCGGGAGAGAGTCAATCGATACCTCGCCGTGCGGTTTTCGTCCCTTATCGCCCCAAAACGGTGCTGAATAAATCGGCCCGGGCCGACCACTGGTTCTGGAGCCGCTACAGCGCCTACCCATACCTGGGTTGCCAGCACGGCTGCGCTTTTTGCTACTGCCGCGAAAAGAAGTATTCACCCTACGCCGACCCGGAAGATTTTGCCTACGTCATCCAGGTCAAAGAGAACGCCCCCGAACTGCTGCGGCGCGGCCTGGCGAAAGCCCCGCTGGATGTGGTGTTCACCGGCGATTACCAGGCCGCCGAGCGCAAATTCGGTCTCTCGCGGCGCATGCTGGAGGTCTGCCTGGAGCTGGGCTTCCCCGTGCTGGTGCTGGAGCGCTCGCCTGGGGTACTGCGCGACCTGGACCTGCTGCAAGAACTGCAGCGCAAGGCGCGGGCGGTAGTGGCTTTCAGCGCCATCTATACCCCCGAAACGCCCCAGGCCGAGTCGATCCGCCGCTTCGAGCGCCTGGCCCCGCCGGTGGAGCGGCGCTTTGCCGCCATGGAGAAGCTGGCCGCGGCTGGCATTCCGACCGGCGTCTGCGCTATGCCGCTCTTGCCCGGCCTGTGCGATACCCCCGCCAACCTCGACCGGCTGGCCCGCTGGACCGCCGATCACGGCGGCTCGTTTGTGCTGGGCGTTTCCAGCCTGACCCTGGCCGATCAGCAGCGGGCGCATTTCTTCAGCTTTTTGCAAGCCGAGCGGCCCGACCTGGTTCCCCCCTATGCGGCCCTGTACCCGGAGGGGCGCAGCTATGGCCCGCAGGGCGGCCCACAGGGCGTTTCCTGGCCTTGCCTGGCCCGCGGCCTGCGGGAAGCCTGCCAGCGTTACGGCATCCGCGACCGCATGCCGCGCCCGATCATTCCCGGCGAAAAGCGGGAGGTCAACAAACGGGTGGTCGAGCGCCTGGCGGATGAAATCTACACCCTGGAGATCGAGCAGGCTAACCCCGGCCGGGTCTGGGCGCTGCGCCGGGCGGCCTGGGCCATCGACGATCTGGAGCAAGACCTGCGCCTGGTGCGGCGCGTCCTGGGCCGTAAAGGCATCGAGAGCATTCCCAACGTTGGCCCCCAACTGGCCGATCAGGTCATCGCGTGGATGGATTGACCTGTCTGTTGCAGGAGTTTCCCTGCGCCGGGTTTACCCTGCCGCGGCCCGGGCGGCGGCGGTTTTTCCTTGACAGGCGGGCTTTTTATACTATACTCCCTATGGAGTAAGTCATTTATACCTATGAAACTCACCTCACGCAGCGAGTATGCCCTCTTAGCCCTGGTCTACCTGGCCCGGCACGCCGAGCCAGATGTTTACGTATCGGTCGATACCATCGCCCAGGCCCAGGAGATCCCCCCCAAGTTTCTGGAGCAGATTTTGCTGGCCCTCAAGCGGGGGCATTACCTGAAAAGCGCCAAGGGCCAGCGCGGCGGCTACTGCCTGGCCCGCCCGGCTGACCAGATCTGCCTGGCCGAGATCATCCGCCTGTTCGATGGCGCGCTGGCCCCCACCGAATCGGTCAGCCAGAACTTCTACGAGCGCACCCCCATCGAGCGCGAGCAGAGCCTGGTGCAGGTGTTCAGGGAAATCCGGGATTACACCTCGCACAAGCTCGAAACCACCACCATCGCCGATGTGTTATGAAGAAGCTGGGTTCTGCGGGCCGCGCCGCGCAACGCCGGTTATGTGGGGTGGTCTCCTCTTCCGCCGAAGGCGAGAATTTTTTTATCCCCCCAAAATAGCGCATCTTTCCCGGCGAAGCCGGAAGCGTCATAATTCCTTATAGGAGAGCTTATGCGGTATTCGAAATTCCTATTGATTGGCCTGCTGCTGGCTGTGGGGCTGGCTGGCTGCGCCCCGGCGGCGACTCTGCCTGCCGCCGCCCCCGCGCCGGTCAAGCTGAAAGTGTCGATCTTGCCGTTCCTGTCGTATGCGCCGCTGTTCATCGCCCAGGAGGAGGGCTTCTTCAAAGAACAGGGTTTGGAAGTCGAGTTTGTGCGCATCGACAAGACCTCCGACGCCATGCCCGCCCTGGCCCAGGGGCAGATCGACGTGGCGGCCGGGTTCTTCGACGTTTCGACCCTCAATGCGGCGGCCAGGGGCGGCGGCATCCTCTACGTGGCCGACAAAGGCTACCTGGATGCAAAAGGCTGCGGGGCCTCGGCCTGGGTGGTGCGCAAAGACCTGGTTGAGCGCCTGCAAGATTTGCAGAACATCCGCGGGCTGAAGGTGGCCCTGACCCCCACCAGCTCGGCCGAATACGCCCTCGACGTGCTGCTCAAACCCGTGGGCCTGAGCCACAAAGACGTAGAAATTCTCAACCTCCCCCTGGCCTCCCGCCTGGAAGGGTTGAGCAGCGGGGCGGTGGACATCGCCGCCATGTCGGACCCGTGGACGGTGCGGGCGGTGCAGGCCGGCGGCGTGGAGTGGCAGCCCTGGCAGACCTACCTGCCCGATTTCCAGTTCTCGGTGACCATGTTCGGCCCCAACCTGCTGGTCAAAGATCGGGAAGTGGGCCGGCGCTACCTGACCGCCTATCTCAAGGGGGCGCGCCAGTATAACCAGGGCAAGACCGCCCGCAACGTCGCCATCATCAGCCAGTACACCCAGATTAAGCCGGAGGAAGTGCAGGCTTCGTGCTGGATGTCGATCCGCGCCGACGGGTTGATCGACCTGAATGACCCCGGCCTGCTGGCCTTTCAGGAATGGGCGGTCGCCAACGGTTACCAGGATGCGGTCATCCCGCCCGCCAAACTGATCGACTTGAGCCAGATCCAGGCCGCCGGGCAGGCGTTGCAATAGCGTTTCCGTCTGGCAGCCGCGCCATGGGCTTTACCTGTATTCAAATTGCCAAGACCTATGCCTCGCGCCGCGGGCCGGTGGCCGCGCTGGCGGCGGTCGATTTGCAGGCCGCCGATGAGGAGTTCATCTGCATCGTGGGGCCGTCGGGCTGCGGCAAAACCACCCTGCTCAAGATCATCGCCGGGCTGATCCCGCCCAGCCAGGGCCGGGTGGAACACGCCCCTGGCGGCGGGCTGCGCAGCGCCCTGGTCTTTCAAGATCAGGGCCTGTTTCCGTGGATGAACGTGCTGGATAACGTGGCCTTTGGGCTGGAGGCGCAGGGCGTCCCCCCGGCCGAGCGGCGGGCGCGGGCCGGCGATTTTCTGGGCCGGGTGGGCCTGGACGATTTCGCCCGGCGCTACCCGCACGAGCTGTCGGGTGGAATGCGCCAGCGGGCGGCCATTCTGCGGGCCTTCCTGGCAAACCCGCGCCTGCTGCTGCTGGACGAACCCTTCGGCGGGCTGGACTCGCAGACCCGCCTGGTGATGCAGGACGAGCTGCTGCGCCTGTGGCGGGCGCATCCGAAAAGCGTTGTCTACGTGACCCACGATATCGAAGAAGCCATCTTACTGGGCGACCGGGTGGTGGTGATGAGCGGCCGGCCGGGGCGCATCTTGCAAGACCTGCCCATCCGCCTGGAACGGCCGCGCCCCCCCAGCCTGCGCGATCACCCGGAGGTGATGGAAATCCGCTGGCAGATTTGGAAGCTGATCGAAGATGAGGTCCGCAAAGATCTCCACATCCAATAACGCCCCTGCCTGGGAAGGCTGGCTGGCGGCCCTGGCGCTGGTCGGATTCGGCCTGGCATGGGAGGCCCTGGCCCGCAGCGGGCGTATCTCGGCCCTGTTCTTCCCGCCGCCCAGCCGCATCCTGGCCGACCTGTGGGCGCTGGCGGCCGGCGGCAAGCTCTGGCCGCACCTGCGGGTCAGCCTGGAGCGCCTGGGCCTGGGTTTCAGCCTGGGGGGCCTGGCCGGCTGGCTGTTGGGGCTGGGCATGGGCTGGTCGCCGCGCCTGCGGGCGCTGGTCGATCCGTTCGTGGCCGCCCTGCACCCCATCCCCAAGATCGCCATCTTCCCACTGCTGATGATGATCTTCGGCCTGGGCGAAACGCCCAAGGTGATCGCGATCGCAATTGCGGCCTTTTTCCCGATGCTGATTAACAGCATGGCCGGGGTGCGGGGGCTGAACCCGGTCTATTTCGAGGTCGCCCGCAGCTACGGGGCCGGGCGCTGGCTCACCTTTCGGCGGGTGGCGCTGCCCGGCAGCCTGCCGCTGACGTTGGCCGGGGTGCGCCTGGCGCTCAACATGGCCCTGGTGGTGGGCGTGGCGGTGGAGCTGCTCTCGGCGAAGGAGGGGTTAGGTGTGCTGATCTGGTTTGCCTGGCAGACCCTGCGCATCGAAGACCTGTACGCCAGCCTGGTGGTGATCGGCGGGCTGGGCCTGGGGCTGAACCTGCTGCTGCACGCCCTGAGCCGCCGCCTGGCCCCCTGGCACGCCGCGCAGGAGGTCGATGTCTAACTCTCTGCTTCCCCCGCTCAGCCAGGCCGATTTGCAGCGCTCGCTGGCCGCCCGCTTCGAGCAGGCCGCCCAGGCCTACCCCGACCGGATCGCCCTGACCGGCGAAGGTCAAACGCTGACCTACGCCGAGGTCGACCGGGCGGCCAACCGGATTGCCTGGGGGCTGCGCCAGGCGGGCGGAGCGCAGCCCGAGCCGGTGGCCCTGCTGCTGCCGCACACCCCGCCGGCCATCCTGGCAATGCTGGGCGTGCTGAAGGCCGGCAAAGCCTACGTGCCGGTAGACCCGTTCTACCCGCCGGCCTGGATCACCCACATCCTGGACGATACCCAGGCCCGCCTGGCCTTGACCGACAGCCGCCTGCTGCCCACCGCCCTGACCTCGCTGGCAAGCCCCGGCGCGGCGGCCCTGCAAATCGAGACCCTGCTGGCCGGGCCAGAGCCGCCGGCCGGGGCGCTCTTGCCTGCCGCCCGCCCGGAAGACCTGGCTTACATCCTCTATACCTCCGGCTCGACCGGCGCGCCCAAAGGCGCCATCCACACCCACCAGGATGTGATGGCAAACCTGCTGGCTCAGAGCCTCGACCTGGGGTTGACCGGAGACGAGCGCTTTGCCCTGCACATCACCTTTGGCTTCGAGCCGTCTCGCTTTGCGATTTACAGCGGGCTGCTGCACGGCGGGGCGGTCTGCCTGTACGACCTGCGCGCCCAGGGGTTGAGCGGGCTGGCGGCCTGGATCGGGCGCGAGCAGATCAACTTTCTGGTATCTACACCCTCCGCCTTCCGCCACATGCTGGGCCTGGAACCCGACCCGGCCTGGCTGCGCGGCGTGCGCCAGATCGTCCTGGGCGGCGAGACCGTCACCGGGCAAGACGTGGCCCTGTTCCAGCGTTTTTTTGCCCCCGGCAGCACCCTGATTAACGTATTGGGGATGACCGAGACCGGCATCATCAGCCGCTATAAGCTGATCCACGGCGCGCCCTTCGCTGGCCTGAGCCTGCCCGCCGGCGCGCCGATCGGCGATAAGCGCCTGCACCTGCTGGATGAGAACGGCGCGCCCTGCCCCTCCGGCGAAGCCGGCGAGATCGTCATCTCCAGCCGCTATCTCAGCCCCGGCTACTGGCGCCAGCCAGGGCTGACCAGCGCCCGCTTTGCCCCCGACCCAGGCGACCCGGCCCGCCGCCGCTTTCATACGGGCGACCTGGGCCGCCTGCGCCCCGACCAGAACCTGGAATACCTGGGCCGCAAAGATTCGCAGATCAAAATCCGCGGCTACCGGGTCGATCCGGCCGAGATCGAGGGTGTGATCCAACAGGTTCCGGGGGTGCAGGCCGCCGCAGTAACCGCCCGCGACCTGAAGCGCGGCGACGGCGACCGTCAACTGGTGGCCTATGTAGAGCGTCGCCCGGCGGCGGCCTTATCCAAAGCCGACCTGCGGGTCTTCCTGGCAAGCAAGCTGCCCGCCTACATGGTCCCGCCGCTGATCGTCTTCCTCGACGCCCTGCCCCTGACCCCTACCGGCAAGATCAACCGCCAGGCCCTGCCCGAACCGGAAGCCCTGGGCCAGGCGGTCGAGCATTCGCCCCTGCCGCCGCGCGATGGGGTGGAGCTGCAGCTTACCGCCATCTGGGAGAAGACGCTCAAGACCCGGCCCATCGGCGTGCAGGACGATTACTTCGAGCTGGGCGGCAATTCCCTGCTGGCGGCCCAACTGTTCGCCCAGATCGAAAAGACCTTCGGGCGCAAGCTGCCGCTCGCCAGCCTGTTCCAGGCCCCCACCATCGAGCAGCAGGCTGCCATCCTGCGTTCGGATACCTGGACGCCAGACTGGTCGTCGCTGGTGCTGCTGCGGGCCGGGGGCGACCGCCCGCCGCTGTTCTTTGCTGCGCCGGTGGGCGGCAATGTGCTGTCGTATCACGATCTGCTGGCTCACCTGAACCCGGCCTATCCCGTCTATGGCCTGCAGGCCCTGGGGCTGGACGGGGCCCAGACCCTGCACCGCTCGGTCAAAGACATCGCCGGGCATTATTTGCAGGAGATCTACCGGGTGCAGCCGCGCGGGCCGTACTATCTGTTGGGGTCGTCGTTTGGGGGGCTGGTGGCCTATGAGATGGCCGAGCGCCTGCACGCCCAGGGCCAGGAAGTGGCCCTGGTGGTGATGTTCGACGCTTATGGCCCCGGCTATCCCAGCCGCCTGCCCGGCACCAGCCGGGCCAGGCGCAAGCTGTATAAGCTCTTGCAGCGGGTGGAGACGCACTGGGGCAACCTGGGGTCGATGAACTGGCCGCAGCGGATGATCTACCTGCGGGTGAAGCTGCCGCGCCTGGCGGGGCGCATCCGCCGCCGCCTGCGGGCCCGGTTGAATGCGCTCTTGCACCCCCTGCCGCCAGAGCTGCGCAAGGTGCAGGCGGCCAACCTGGGGGCGGCCCGCAGCGCGGCCCGCAATGCGGCTCGCAAACGGCGCCGCGGCCTGTACGAGCCGCGCGCCTGCCCCAGCCGCCTGGTGCTGTTCCGGGCTTCGCGCCAGCCCTGGGGCATTTACCCCGACCCCAAGCTGGGCTGGGGCCGCCTGGTGGGCGAGGCGATTGAAGTCTACGAACTGCCCGGCCACCACACCTCGATTATCTACGAGCCGCGCGTCGGCGCGCTGGCCGAGCGGTTGAACCAGATTTTGAGTGAAGCGTAATCGCCGGCGCCACCCCATTCAACCTGAGAAGCGAAGCTCGCCAGTCACTCCACCCCGGTTGAGTGGGGAGCTGCCTGGTCGCCGCCGGCCGGGCGCGGCCTTTCTTGAAGTCGGCGCAAAGGTGCGCCGCACCTGACGTTAAGAAAAGCGTGACGAAGTTTGCATTTTCCCTGGCACAACTTGCCTTAAGCGACTACAATTCATCCCATCCGCAGGTCATATCCAAACCCAATGCGATCCTTCTTCCGCCGTGTTTTCCCCCACACCTATCGGACTCTTGCCCAACAGGCGCGCGCCTATCGCAGCAGCCTGCGCGTCCACGCCCTGATCGGGCTGGGGATCATTGTGGTGGTGGCGACGATCCTGGTAGGGGTAGGCATTGCCGCCTTCGTGGCCCGCACCGAGCAGCTTTCCTGGCAGAGCCGCCAGCGTGAAGCCGCCCGCTACGCCGCTCGCTCGCTGAACGACTTTGTCGACCATGTCCAGAGCGTGCTGACCACGGTGGGGCAGTTGAACGTGGAGTATTTACAGCACGACTCCAACGTGCTGCTCACCGTGCTGCGCCAGAACTCGGCCCTGCTCGAAGTGATCCGCCTGGATCATAAAGGCCAGGTGCTTGCCAGCGCCTATCAGCGCGATAAGCCGGTCTTGAGCAACCTGTTCACCATCTCCCAATCCAACTGGTTCTTGCAGGCCCGCAACGGGCAGCCCTATGCCGGTGAAGTGCAGATTTCTTCCGCCAACGAGCCGTACATGATCCTGGCGCTGCCCACCGAGGAGGACGGCGTGGTGGCGGCCCGGCTGGCAATGAATGATCTGTGGCGCCTGGTGGAGACGCTGCGCTTCGGCCAGACCGGGCAGGTGTATGTCATCGATGCAAATGGGTACCTGATCGCTCACGTCGATCAAGACCTGACCCTGCACTACACCCGGCTGGACCAGCGGCCCGAAATCCGCACCGCTCAGCGCGCTCCAGACCAGGTGTGGACCGGGGAATATCGTAATTTCCTGGGCCGCCCCGTGCTTGGCTCGACCCAGCGCATCGACCCGGTGAATTGGATGGTGGTGGCCGAGACCGACAGAGAAGAAACCGGCATTGCCGCCCGCCGGGCCATGTGGGTGCTGGCGGGCGTGGCCCTGGCCTTCAGCCTGCTGCTCATCCTGGGCGTCGACGCCAGCATGCGCCGCATTCTGTTCCGGCCCATCGACAACCTGCGCGACGGGGCCTTACGCCTGGGCCAGGGCGAGCTGGATCTGCGCCTGCCCACCGACCGGCACGACGAGTTGGGCCAGGTTGCCAACGCTTTCAACGAGATGGCGGCCAATCTGCAGCAGCGCGAAGAAGCCCTGGCCCAGGCGCGCGACGCCGCCCAGAGCGCCAGCCAGTTCAAGAGCCGCCTGCTGGCAAACGTCAGCCACGATCTGCGCACGCCCCTCAGCGCCATCCTGGGCTTTGCTGATATCCTGAAAGAGCAGGTCTATGGCCCGTTGAACGAGCGCCAGACCACCGCCACCCAACGCATCCTGGCGAACACCCATCGCCTGCTGGAGATGGTCAACAGCCTGCTTGACCAGGCCCAGATCGAAGCCGGTCGCCTGGAATGGGCCATCCAGCCTTTCGCCCCGGCCGACCTGCTGGCCGAGATGGCGAACGTGATGAGCGTCCTGGCCCAGCAAAAGGGCCTGCAGCTTCTGACGGAGGTCGCCCCCGGCGTTCCGGCCATCGTCAAGGGCGATCAGCGCCGGGTGTACCAGATTCTGACCAACCTGGTGGGCAACGCGGTCAAATTCACCGACCGGGGCTGGATTCGCGTCAGCCTGCGCCCGGACGACCGCTTCTGGATCATCGAAGTGGCCGACAGCGGGCGCGGCATTCCCGACGAAGCCCTGGCTTACATTTTTGACCCCTTCCACCAGGTGGACAATTCCACCACCCGGCGCGAGAGCGGGGTAGGCCTGGGGCTTTCCATCGTGCAGCAGTTGAGCGTCTTGATGGGCGGCAGCGTGCAGGTGAAAAGCCAGCTTGGGCAGGGCAGCACGTTTATCGTGCGCCTGCCGGTCGAACAGCAGACGCTCTAACCACCCGCCAGAGAGGAGCAAACCATGACCCAACGCCTGGCTTTCATCGTGGAAGATGAGAACGACCTGGCCGAGATTTTCAACGAGGCCCTGTTGGCCGCCGGGTACGAAACCCAGGCCGTCGCCAGCGGGCCAGACGCCCTGGCGCGCCTGGCCCACATCACGCCCGACCTGATTATCCTCGATCTGCATCTGCCAGGGCTGGATGGGGGCCAGGTCTTGAGCCAGATCAGAGCCGACGAGCGCCTGAAGAATTCGCGCGTCATGTTGACCACCGCCGACGCCCAGTTCGCCAGCACCCTGGAAAGCGACGCCGATTTCGTCCTGCTGAAACCGGTCAGTTTTAGCCAATTACGCGATTTAGCCATCCGGCTGAATCGCCAGGTGATATAATTTCGGCAAAGAAGAGACGATTTTCACTGGATACGTATCAATTCCCCTAAGGAGGCCTCCTATGCTCGTCGGCGAACGTATGTCCCGCCCGGTTATTACCATTTCCCCTGATATGCCCATCGTAGACGCTCTGAACCTGATGAAGCGCGAACACATCCGCCGCGCCCCGGTGGTGAAAGACGGCAAAATGATGGGCATTGCATCCGATAAGGATCTGCTGAATGCTTCGCCCTCCCCGGCGACCTCCCTCAGCGTGTGGGAACTGAACTACCTGTTGAGCAAGATCACGGTTAAAGAGGTCATGTCGAAGAAAGTCATCAGCATCTCGGAAGATACGCCCATCGAAGAGGCGGCCCGCATGATGGCCGATAATAAGATCGGCGGCATGCCGGTGACCCGCGGCGAAGAAGTGGTGGGCATGATTACCGAAACCGACCTGTTCAAAGTCTTGTTAGAGCTGATGGGGGCGCGCGAGCCGGGCGTACGCGTTACTGCCCTGGTGCCAGAGCAGTTGGGCCAACTGGCGAGCCTCTCGAAGGTGGTTGCCGACGCCGGCGGTAATTTTATCGCTTTTGGCGTCTTCCACGGCGAATCGCCGTCCAATCGCCTGGTTACATTCAAGGTCGGCGGGCTGAATGAGGATCAGGTACGCAAACTGATCGAACCGTTGGAGATCCGCGTTACCGACATCCGCACCCGCGTCTAGGGCGCGACCCTGCCGCCAGGAAGATTTCTATCTCGTGGGGGGGGCGGGCGGCGGAGCCGCCCGCACCCCCCACGATAGATTCCAGGCTCTTCCGCCGAAGGCGGGATTCGACCGGTATTCGGATGGTTGCAGGCTGGGCCTCTCTCTACTCAACCGGGGCGGGGCCGGCCCACAGCTCGGCCCCAGTCTAGCGCGTTTCCAAAGAGCTTTTCAACTGTTGAAATGCCAGCTCAATCGCCCGCACTTCTGCGGGCGATTCGGGGTATTCGCCATAGCGCACCCGCACGTAGGCCTGGGTGATCTGGCCGGTTTCGTTTTCCAGGCCGGGGAAGGCTTCGGCCAGGGCGGGCAGAAACTCTAACGGGGTTTGGGTTGGCAGGCGCGCCTGGCCGCGGGCGGCGCTCAGGTCGAGCAGTTCGGCGTAGATGCGGCGGATGCGCTGGGCGGCCAGCCAGCGTTGGGCCGGGCGCAGGCGGTGAAGCAGTTCTTCCCACCCTTCCTGCATGGCCTGGCGCAGCAGGCGCGAGGCTTCACCCCGTCCCAGGAGAAACTCCGGCGCTTCCGGTTCGGGCAGGTAATCTTCTGCAATAGCGCGGCGGGCGCGCAGGAATAATACCGCGGCGATCACCAGAAAGGCCGCCCAAAAACAGATCGACGTGGCCGTCAGCATTGCGGCGGAGGGCGGGGCTTCGGGGGCGGCCGGGTAGGGATATGGATAAGCCGGGTTGGCCAACGGCATTTCGTTCGAGATGATACGGGCGTTTTCCATCAGCTTTTGCAGCCAGGATACCAGCGGCCACACGGCGAAGGAAACCAGAATCACCGGCAGGCTGAGCAGGAAGAAGAATACCACCGTCGCCAGGCGCACCAGCTCGGAGGCCAGATCGAGGATGCCCCGGTATTGCCCCCCCAGCAGGCCGCCGATCAGCCCCGAAACCAGCAGCGCCGCCGCCAGGCTGCCCAACGTGCCGGTCAGCCAGCGCCGGTCGAACGGGCTGCGCCGGGAGCCTTTTGCCACCCACACGTAGGCGATGCGGGTGAAGATGACCGCCAGCAGGCCCACGAACAGGAAGGCAATGAACCAGGCCAGCCCCGGCGGCTGGACGCCCCACTGCACGGCGTAGAACACGTACAGCATAAACGCCCCCAACCCCAGCCGGAAGCGCCGCCACACTACCACCGGGCGGATGCCGTTGTAGAGCAGGCTAAAGCCGCGCTGCCACAGCCAGGCTGTCGTCAGGGCGGTGAATAAAACGCCCAGGTCGAGCGTAATCAGCCCGCGCAGCAGCCCGTCTGGATAGTTCACCAGCACGGCCTGGGTGGCGATCAACCCGGCCACCAGCAGGCCGATCAGCACGCCCAGTTGGATGTTGCGCAGCAGGCGCAGCCGGCTCATCAGCGCCGCAGCCAGGTAGGAGGCCGCCAGGACGCCGCCCAACGTCAGCACGCTGGACAGCAGCGGCGGGGTGACCCGCACTCCCATCAGCGAGCGATACCAGGGGATGACCCAGCCGATCTCGTACAGGATCAGCAGAGACGCGCCGGCCTGCGCCCACCAGCGGGAGGGAAGGGAAGAGGGCGCGTCGGTGGTCATGTGTGCGCCTCACGCCGGCCAGTGGTCCAAACCAGATGCAAATCCGTTTGCCAGAAAGTCATGCGTTCTTATCCATGAAATGGACGGAAAACCACCTCCACCCCCGGCATATCCGGCGGGCGTTTGCGGGCAAAACACAGCAGCATCACCCGCCGTCCAGACCGGCGCAGGCGCAGGGCGGCCTCGGCAATGGCTTCGTCCATCAGGCCGGTAACGATCACCAGGGTAGAGCCGTAAGGCAAGCGCGGCGCTTCGCTGAGCAAGAAGCGGTCGAACGTCTGGGTCACGAACGGGGTGGCCCCGGCCAGGGCCTCCAGCAGGCGGCCCAACTGGTCTGGCGAGCGGCCGGGCGGAACGCGGAACGGCTGGTCGGCGTGCGAAAGGCAGGTATTCGAAATCATCCCCACCCGGTAGCCGTCTTCCAGGCCGCGCTGCACGATGGCGGCCGTCACCCGCACCAGGTATTCGAGCAGCTCCGGGTCGGTGCCTTCCCAATAGTGCGGCAGAGTCAGCACGTTCAGGCAGGCCACCATCACCCGCGCCGCGATGGGCTGATACACCCGCACCTGTAAATCGCCGGTGTGAGCGGTGGCCGGCCAATGGATGCGGCGGAAATCGTCTTCCGGGCGATACTCGCGCACCCCCAGGGTCTGATTGGGGTCTTCGTACAGGCGGCGGCGGGCGCTGCGGTCGCCAAAGGGATCGGCCGAGGGCAGGCGCAGCAGTTCGAAATCGAGCGGTTCGGGGAAAACGGTCACATAATCCAGCGGCCCGTCTTCGCGAACTTGCTCGAACAGGCCGAACATATCGCCCGATTCCAGGCGCGGCGGCCCCAACTTATACACTCCCCGCTGGCGCAGCAGCAGGGTGAACGTGCGCCGGTCGCGTTCGTACCAGCGCAGGCTGTACAGCGCCAGCAGCAGGCCGAAATCGGGCAGGTGCGTGGCAAGCATCTGGCTATCGTCTTCGGGAGCGACGACGTAAGGGATCATATCCAGCACCCGCAGCCAGGGCAGGGGCATAAACTTGCGGTTCTCCACCTCCAGGCGCAGCGTCAGATGCTCGCCGGGAAAGCCGCGCGGGTAGCTCAACTGCCGCTGGAAGGTGACCCGATCCAGGGCCCGCCGCCGCTGCCATTCCGCCAGCCCGCTGATGGTCAGCAGCATCAGCACAAACGCCGCCAGCGGATAGGTGCGGGTGAACAGGGCAATCGCCAACACCGCCAGTAAGATCGGCCACCAGTTTACCGATGCCACAGGTTACGTCCTCTGCTCTCAGGCTTCGACCGGCACCGGCACCGTGTTGACCACGCTGGACACCAGCTCCTCTTGCTTGCGGCCGCGCAATTGGGCCTGGGGCGAGAGGATCATGCGGTGGGTCAGAACGTGCGGGGCCATGCGCTTGACGTCGTCTGGCAAGACATACGCCCGGCCCTGGATGGCCGCCCAGGCCTGGGCCGACTGGTACAGGGCCAGGCTGGCGCGCGGGCTGGCTCCTAGCTCGATCTCGTTGTTCTTGCGGGTGGCGTGCACCACCTTGACGATGTAATCGCGCAGCGAATTCTCGACCCGCACCTGCCGGCGCGCCTGCTGCAACTGCAGCACCTCTTCGGGCGTGGTGACGGGCTGGAGATCGGGCAGCGGGTCCGCCAACCGGAAGCGGTCCAGAATGGCGGCTTCTTCGGCCTCGGTTGGGTAGCCCAGGTTGATGCGCAGCATAAAGCGGTCCACCTGCGCTTCAGGCAGCGGGAACGTGCCTTCCAGCTCGATGGGGTTCTGGGTCGCCATCACCAGGAAGGGGCGCGGCAGGGGGCGGGTCACGCCGTCGGTCGTCACCTGGCGCTCCTGCATGGCCTCCAGCAAGGCCGATTGGGTGCGCGGCGTGGCCCGGTTGATCTCGTCGGCCAGCACCACCTGGGTCATGATCGGGCCGGGGCGGAATTCGAACGCCTGCTGCTTCTGGTTGAACCAGTTGAGGCCGATCACGTCGGTGGGCAGCAGATCGGGCGTGAACTGGATGCGGCGGAAGGTGCAGCCCAGCGAGGCGGCCAGGGCCCGCGCCAGGGTAGTCTTGCCGATCCCCGGCACGTCTTCCAGTAGGATATGGCCTTCGCACAAGACCGCCACCAGGGCCAGGTTAATCGCCTCGTCCTTGCCGACGATCACCTGCTGCACGTTTTCCCGCAAGCGCCGGGCAGTTTCTTCAATCATGGAGACCTCGAATAAGTGAATTAGGGCCCTTCCGGCTTCGCCGGGAAAATTCTATATTGGGGGGGTTGCGGGCGACGTAGTCACCCGCACCCCCCCCCAATCGAAATCAAATCCTGCTTTCGGCGGAAGAGCCTGAATTAGAAGACAAAGGTTTCACTAGT